>DASXSX010000172.1:0-18348 GCA_036505815.1 Thermoanaerobaculia bacterium | reverse complement strand
CGGCGGGCAGCGGCAGCGGGTGGGGGTCGCGCGCGCGCTCGCCGCTGACCCGCCGCTCCTGCTGATGGACGAGCCGTTCGGCGCGCTGGACCCGATCGCGCGGCGATCCATGCAGCGGGAGTTCCTGGACTGGAAGCAAAGACTGCGCAAGGCCGTGCTGCTGGTGACCCACGACCTGCGCGAAGCGTTCCGCCTCGGCGACCGGGTGGCGATCCTCGACCGCGGCCGTGCGCGTCAGACCGGCACGCCACGGGAGATCCTCGCTGCCCCGGCGGACGATTTCGTGCGCGAGTTCGTTTCCGACGAGCTGCCGGGGGCCGCGCCCTGAGCGGTCTCCCCGCCTACTTCTGGGAGCGGCGGACGGAGATCGTCGCGCTCACCGGCGAGCACGTCCTGCTGGTGCTCGTCTCGACGGCGATCGCCGTCGCCATCGGAGTTCCGCTCGGCGTCGCGCTCACGCGGCGTCCGCGTCTCGCCCGACCCGTCCTCGGCTTCGCGAACGTCGTCCAGACGATTCCGAGCCTCGCTCTCTTCGGGTTCCTGATCCCCCTGCCTTTCATCGGGGGGATCGGCGCGAGGACCGCGATCGCCGCGCTGGTCGTCTATGCGCTCCTTCCGATCCTCCGAAACACGCACGCGGGGATCTCCTCGCTGGATCCCGCGGTCATCGAGTCGGCGATCGGGCTCGGCATGACCCCGCGGCAGCGACTGCGGCTCGTCGAGCTGCCGCTCGCGCTGCCGGTAGTTCTCGCCGGAGTGCGGATCGCGACCGTGGTGTCGATCGGACTGGCCACCATCGCGGCGGCGATCGGGGCGGGAGGGCTCGGAGTCCTGATCTACCGCGGGGTCGCGATCGTGGATCACCGGTTGATCCTCGCGGGAGCGGTTCCGGCCGCGCTCCTCGCGCTCGCCGCGGACGGCCTGCTAGGGTTCCTCGAGCGGCGGATGCGGCCTTGAGAGAGGGTCAGGTCTCCACTTGCCACATTGGGGGTCGGGTTGCCACATGCCCAGCGAGGTTGGTTTTGTCGAGAACGAGAGGGGGTCAGGTCTCCACTTGCCACATTGGGGGTCAAGTTGCCATACGCCCGCTAGGGTTGTTTTACCGAGCGCCTGAGAAACTCGCGCGCGACGTCCTCCGGGCGCCGCTTGTCCTTGTCGACTGACGCATTCATTTTTCGCATCATCGCCGCGTCGATCGTTCCGGCGAGTGACTCGAAGAACGCTCGGACGGCCGGCCGCTTCCAGACTTCCGCGCCCAGTACGAACGCCGCCTCGTACGGCGGGAAGTAGCGCCGGTCGTCCTCGAGCACGATCCCCCCGATCGCGTCGATCAGGCCGTCGGTGGAGTTGCCTGCCACGAGGTCGACTTTGCCGCTCTCGAGCGCCTGATAGAGGAGTCCCAGGTCCATCTGCACGGGCCGCTGCGAAAAGTGCAGGCCGTATGTCTTCGCGAGCCCCGGGAAGCCGTCCTCGCGCTCGAGAAACTCGTATCCGAACCCGGGCCGGATCTCCGGGTGCGCCGCCAGGTCCGAGATCTTCGAGATGTGCAGGCGCGCCGCTTCGTCGCGGCGCATGACGAGCGCGAACGTATTCTCGAAACCGAGCGGCGGCGACCAGACGAGATTCCAGCGTTTCCGGTATTCCTTCGCGACCTCGGCGCGGACGAGCTCCGGGTCTGAGACCGGTTTTCGGGCAAGGATCGCGGTGAACGCGGTCCCGGTGTACTCGGGATAGAGGCCGAGCTCGCCGGCCTTCAACGCCTGGTGGCAGACGAACGTGCCGCCCAGGTTCAGCCTGCGATCGACGCGCACGCCGCGGGCCTCGAGACCCTGGGCGGCGATCTCGCCCAGGATGACCTGCTCGGTGAAGTTCTTCGACCCGATACGTAGCGGCCGATCGCCTTCTCCGCGGCAGGCGCTCGCGAGCGCCAGGAGTAAGGCGAGAGATCCGTGTCTCTTCACGTCTTACGGCAAGTTTCCCGGCAAAACCAGTCTAGCGGGCATGTGGCAGCCTGGCCCTCAATGTGGCAAGTGGAGACCTGACCCCGTCCTAGTTCTCGATGAGGCGGAAGGTCGGGACGACGTCCCGGCCGAGCACGCTGCGCAGAACGGTCGCGTGGAGGACCTCGTCGGAGAGGATCCGCCCCGCCGACGCGGAGAGCGCGCGGTCCTGGAACTTGTCGACCACGGTCAGGTAGGCGCGTGCCGCGCCGACCTCGAGCTTGAACGCGAGCTCGAGCACGTCTTTCTCGTTCGCGAGCGGCACGCCGAAGACATACTCCTTCTTCGGCTCGACCGGGCTTCCGCCTTTGCGCTTGACGGCGTCGACGATCAGGTCGCGGTGGATCTCGTGACTGCCCTGGAAGGCGAGGCCCACCTCTCTGGCCTTTGCCGAGAGGAGGCCGCTCTTTCCCGCGAGGCCGTACGCCCAGATCGCTTCGTGCTCGAGCGCGAGAGCCGTATTCAGGAGCGTGATGTCGTCCCCCGCGGCGGCGGCTTCCTTGGACGAGAGCGCAATCAGCGGCCGGCCGGCCGCGGCAAGACCCAGCGCGAGACCGGTCCGGGCGGCGGCGCGAAAAAAGTCTCGGCGTGGTCGGTGAATCATTCGAGCCTCCTCGTGAGGTGTTGAGCTGTCAGCCGGAAAACCGAAGCCTATTTCAAAGCGAAAATCCCCGGCCCGGCGCCGGCCGGACCGGGGAGGGGAAAAACCGAACGGCTACTCCTCGCCGAAGTGCGTGATCTGCGGCGCGTCGTCGTGGCGGTGGTCGAAGCCCGAGTGCGGCGTCGCCAGGAACGGGAACGCCGGGTTGAACGCCTTGTCCGGTCCGTCCACGCCGTCGCCCAGCTGGTTGTTCGGCGCGTGGTTGAAGGCGGGGACCAGAACTCCGGCCAAGATCTGGAGCTCGATGTCCACGACGTCGTCATAGGGACGGCGTCCGTTGGGGAATCCGGCCAGGTCGCCTCCCAGCACTCCCATGCGATTGGCGAGCGAAGGCGGCGTCGGGAAGACGGCGACGTTCAGACGGAGCTGGTCGGAGACGACCTCGCCGGGTCGGCGGGTCAATCCGTCGACGCCCAGCACGACGGCGAGCAGATCGTTGCGCGGCGCGGGAGGAGAATCGATGTTGAAAAGGGCCTTCAAGATCTTCGGCACTTCCGGGTCGAGAACCGAAGCCGCGAACTGCGCGTCCTGATACGGATAGGAGGCGTTGAAGAGGTCCTTCTGGCCGAGCGGGATGACGACCTCGTTGACGAGCGGTACGCCGAGCCGCGAGACCTGCACCCAGGCGCCGGAATCCGAGGGCTTCTGGCCGGTCTCCGAGAGGACGCGGGTTTTCGGCCGCCACGTCGAAGACCACATGCTGATGATCGCGTTCGGGTCGGAAGTCATCGTCGGCAGCGTGTGGTTCTTGGTGAGCTGATAGATGGGCACAGAGACCGCGATCGTGTGGGTGTTGAATCCGGCGAGGCCGTTCTTGCCCCCGCCGATGTTGCCGGGCAGCGTTCCGGGGCGGAAGTTGATCAGGTCGAAAAGCATTCCGAGGTCCGCGAAGAATCCGTCGGCGCGCGGTCCGGCGAAGACCTTCGTGTCCTGGTCGATCGTGTAGACCGTGCTCGCGATGTTCGAGCCCTTGCCGTAGCCGGCATTGGCGGGAGTTCCCGCCGCGCCCGGGAACGACTTCGGCCCGGCGTTGTTGGGGGCCTCGAGCAGATCCGTGCCGAGCTGGATGATCGCCGCCGCGCCCTGGTTGGGAGACGGTCCGACGATCTTCTCGACGGTGTACGTGTAATAAACGTTCAGGTTGGGGTCGGTCGGCGAGCTGACGGGGCCGGTGTTCTGAAGCCACGTGCTCAAGTTGCGCACGTTGCGGTGGAAGGTGAAGCGGTAGACCACGTCTTCGATCGCGTCACCATCCCAGTCCACGTTGAACTCGTAGCGGATGTCTTCGCCGAAATGGGAGAAGTTCGGTCCGCCCGCCGGCTCCTCCAGAGGGATCCAGTTGGCGATCATCACGACTCGTCCCCCGTCCACGGGATCCAGGAAGAAATAGACGTCCGTGTTGTCCGCCTCGGGATCCGCGCTGATGAGCGGCGCTTCGCGATGGCTCGAGGCCCGGGCGGCCGGCGGAGCGAGCAGGGCGGCAAGGGAGAGAGCGAGCGCGGCCGTCCCGACGGCCGCGGCGCTCAATGACAGACGCGGGAGCTTCTTCATCGGTTTCCTCCTTCGTTACCTCGTGGTCGGATACGTTTGGCGGCCGCCACTTGGATTTCCAATTTGCGCAAGAGAGTATCCTTCGACCCCTCGTTCGGGAAGACGCTTCGATGAATCCGCGTGCAGAGCCGGCAGACCGCGATCAGAGCGATCGGGTGCTCGTCGCCGCGATGGAAGCGCGCGACGCCGACGCGCTGGCTCGGCTCTATGACCGTCATGCGGCGCGCCTGCTGGGCGTCGCGTACCGGATCCTCGGCGAGACCGGCGAAGCCGAGGAAGTCGTTCAGGAGGTCTTTCTCCACGCATGGAAGGGGGCGTCGTCCTTCGACCCTTTCCGCGGCACCGTGCTGGCCTGGTTGATCATCGCGACGCGCAGCCGCGCGATCGACCGGCTGAGGACGAGAAGACCGATGGTCACGAGCGATGCGGCAGGCCGCGATCCGCTCGCTCAAGTCGCCGCGGGGGACGACGTCGAAGCGGGCTCCGCGGCGCGCGAATGGGAGACGCTCTGCCGCGCCGCCATCGCGGACCTGCCTGCCGACCAGCGGCGCGCCCTCGAGCTCGCCTACTTCGACGGGCTCACCCACCAGGAAATCGCCGGGCGGACGGCGACCCCCCTGGGCACGGTCAAAACGCGGATCCGGCTGGGTTTGATGAAACTCCGCGAACGCATGCGGCCGTACTGGGAAGAGAGAGATGCATAGCGAGAGGCACGAAGAGCTCGTCTCCCTCGCGGCGCTCGGCCTCCCTCTCGAGGACGACGCAGCCGAGTACGCGCGGTTGCTCGAGGAGCCGTGCCCGGAGTGCGCACGCCTTCTGCCCGAGCTGCGGTTCGCGGCCTCGAGCCTGGCGGCGACCGTGCCTCCGCGCCGGCCGCGTCCCTCTCTGCGCGACGATCTTCTCGCCTCGCTCGGACCGGCGCGGCGCCCAGATTCGCGCCGGGCCCCGGTGGCCGGCTGGGCCTTTGCCGCCGCCGCGGCGGTCCTGTTCGTGTTGATCGCCCTCGATGACGCGCGCCTGCGCCGCCAGCGCGAAGAGCTGCGCGCACGCAACTTTGAGCTCGCCCAAGCCGTCGAAACCTCCCGATCGGACCTCGCGCGGCGCGATCTGCGGGCCCGCGTGCTCGAGAGCGACGACGTCCGCATGCTGTTCCTCGGCGGGAAAGGACCGCAGCCCAACGCCCGGGCCAAGGTCTTCTGGAGCGAACGGGCGAAGCGGGGAGTCTTGGTCGCCGGCAACCTCGCGCCACTGGCGCCCGACCGGCAGTATCAGCTCTGGGTCTTCGTCGACGGAAAACCGGTGGACGCGGGTGTCTTCGACGCGGATCCGTCCGGCCGCGCTCTCTTCGAGTCGAAGGATCTCGCGGCGATCCGGACGGCGGAGAACTTCGCGGTCACCGTCGAGCCCCGCGGCGGTCTGCCGCAGCCCTCCGGTCCGATCGTTCTCCTGGGGAGCCCGTCGGGTTAGCTCGGCCCAAAAACAACGCCGCCCCGATTTCTCGGAGCGGCGTATTCGGGTCGGTCCAGCCAGTTTGTGCGAAAGGCGCGGTCCGACACCGTGATGTATGAGCAAAGTCCGTGCCCGGATTCACAGAAGGGCGGCGAGGGACCTCTTTCTTCGAAAAACGGAGGGATTCCTCGGCCTTGCAGGCCTTGGAATGACGGGCGGATCCCCTGGAATGTTACGCGGGGTTACAGGTGCTCTTCAAAAAACCGGACGATCGCCTGGTTCCGGAAGGCGAGTGACTCGGTTCCCCGGAAGCCGTGCTTCTCTCTCGGCTGGATCTGAAGGTCGTAGGGCTTTCCGGCCCGCGCGAGGGCGTCGACGAACGCGAGTGTGTTCTGCAGGTGGACGTTGTCGTCCGACGCGCCGTGGATCAGGAGGAGCGGCACGCGAAGCTCCTTCGCTTTCGACAGCGGCGCCGATCGCTCGTAGCCGTCCGGGTTGTCCGCCGGGGTTCGCATGTATCGCTCGGTGTAGATCGTGTCGTAGAACTTCCAGTGGGTGACCGGAGCGCCCGCGATTCCGCACTTCCAGACGTCCGGAGCGTTCGTGAGCGCGAAGAGCGTCATGTATCCGCCGTACGACCACCCCCAGATACCGATCCGCGTTCCGTCCACGTAGGGGAGCGTTTTCAGGTAGCGGATTCCCGCGAGCTGGTCGGCGAGCTCGCGGCGGCCCATGTCGCGGAAAAGCGGTGCCTCCCACGCGTGCCCGCGCCCGAACGCGCCGCGGTTGTCCAGGCTCCACACGAGAAATCCCCGGCTCGCGAGCAGATGATCGAGGAGCGTGGTCGCTTCCCACGCGTCGCGGACGACCTGCGAGTGCGGTCCGCCGTAGACGAAGACGACGACCGGGTACTTCCGCGAGAGATCGAAGTCCGCCGGCTTGACGAGCCGGGCTTCGAGCCGCGCGCCGTCATCGGCACGGAGGTTCGCTTCTTCCGTCGTCGCGAGCTCGTACTCGGAGAGAAGGCTCTCCGGCCGGTGTACCGCGCGAATCTCCTTGCCCGCCGGGTCCATCAGCGAAAGAACCGGCGGCTCCGTCACGCTCGAGAAGGTATCGAGCAGGAAGCGGCCGTCGGGAGACAGCTCGGGCGAGTGCTGCCCGCGCGACGAAGTCAGCCTCGAGAAGCCGGTGCCGTCGAGGCCTACGCGATAGATCTGTCGATGGCGAACGTTCTCTTCGGTCGCCGTGAAGTAGACGAGCGCGCGGCCCTCGTCCACGCCTGCGATCTTGTCCACCAGCCAGTCCCCCCGGGTGATCGGCTTCGGCTCCCCGCCCGCGGCCCTTCCGACGAAGAGGTGAGCGTATCCGGTGCGCTCCGACTTCCAGACGTAGCGGCCGTCTCGCAGAAAGCGCGGAGCATCGGCGACGTTCACCCAGTACGGGTCCTGTTCGAGGAAGAGCGTCTTCGAAGTTCCCGCAGCGGGCGTGAAGAGGCGAACCTCCTCGCGGTTCTGCGCGCGGTTGAGTAAGCGGTAGCACACGGATCTCGAGTCGGCCGTCCAGGAGAAAGCGGGAACGACGTAACCGTCGCCTTCGGGGTGAACGGCGCCGCGCTCGACCCCGTCGACGCCGACGACGTGGAAGGAAGCGAGCGGGTTCTTCTGCCCGGCCTTGGGATAGGGCTGCCACTCGACGGTCACGGGAACGGCGAGGAAGTTCACGAGCGGATACCGGGCGACCGGCGCGTCGTCGAGCCGGAGGTATGCGATCGAACGGCCGTCGGGCGACCACTCATAACCGCGACCGTCGCGGCTCGCCAGCTCCTCTTCGTACACCCAGTCGAGCCGGCCGTTGAAGACCTGGACGCCGCCGTCTCGTGTCAAGCGTGTCTCCCGCCGCCCGTCGAGGTCGATCGCGTAGAGGTCGTTCTTTCGAACGAAGGCGATCCGTTTGCCGTCCGGAGAGAAAGAGGGAAACTCCTTCTTCTCGGAGTCGCGCGTGAGCCGCTCGAGCCGGTTCGCGCCGACTTCGTACAGCCAGAGGTCGTCGCCGCCGGCGACGAGAACTTCGCGTCCGTCCGGGGACCAGCGGTAGCCCTCGAGCGAAGCGGCCGCCCGCTTGACCCTTTCGGGCGCCGGCTCTTCCGGGAGTGCGAGAGCGGGGGTCGAGACCACCATCGTCTTCTTACCGCCGGCGGTCTCCTCCACCCACAGCTCGGAGACCTCGGCATCGCCCGAGCCCTTCCGAACGACGTACGAGAACCGCGCTCCGCCGGTCAGCCACGTGACGCCGGTGACCGGACGTCCGGCCAGAGGAGGCTCGGCGACGGTGTCCTCGATCGAGAGCTTCCGCTTTTCCGCGGCGCTCTCCGCTGGGGCGAGGAGAACGGCTGCTGCCGCGAGACCGGCCGCGGCGAGACGGAAGGGCGCCGACGCTCTGAAGGGCACCTACTCGAGCCGCTTGATGATGTGCCAGCCGTACGGGCTCTTCATCGGATCGTACTCGGCGATGCCGATCTCACTCGGAGCGAGCGAGAACCCGACCTCCCCGAATGCGCGAACCATCCGGTCTCGCGAGAACTCTCCCTCGCGGGGAGTGACGCCGGAGTTCGCGAGCCCGTAGATGCCGGGAGCGCGATCGTCGGTGTAAGTGCGCACCAGGGAATCGAAGTCCTCCCCCTTCTTCGCGCGGGCGAGGATCTGATGCGCGAGCGCGCGCGCCTCGTCCTGCGAGCGGGTGATGTTCTTGCCCGGAACCTTGCCCGTGAAAGAAATGAGGATGTGCTGGAGCTTGATGTGCTCGGCGACCGGAGCCGGCGGCGGCGTTGGCTCGGTCGCGGCGCTCGGAGCCGCGGTCGCGGGAGCGGGGCTCGCGGGAGCGGAGCTCTTGCACGCGAGCGTCGTTGCGAGCAAGCCCAGGGCTGCGGCGGCCGCCGCGGCGGAGCGGTTCGTTCTCATCGGCACCTCCGCGGCGATTCTATTCGTGCATGCACAATAGACCGATGACCGCTCTGCTTCTCTCGCTCTTCCTCGCGGCCGCGCCGCACCCCGCGAAGGACCCGGCCGCGCTCGGTCTTGCGGTCAACCTCCCGGAGTCCGCCTCGCCCGAGGAGCGACGCAAGGCGCTCGATCTCGTCCGGCGGGCGGGAGTCTCACTCTTCGCATTGGAAGTCTCGTGGCCGGCCGCGGAGCCGCGGCCGCGACGCTACGACGTCGCCTCCGTCACACGGATCGCCCGTCTTCTCCGTCAGTCGGGAGCGTTGCTCCATCTCGACCTGCCGCTCGTCAACGGTCGCCTCCGGGAGGTTCCGCCCGATCTCGCCGCGGTCGCCTTCGACGATCCGAAGTACTCGGTCCGGCTCGGACAGCTCCTCGATGCGCTCGGCCCGGCCCTGGCCGACTTCTCGACGCTGTCCCTCGGCAACGAGGCCGACTCCTACTTCGCGGACAAGCCGGACGATCTCCGGAAGTTCGTGCGCCTTTTCGACGGCGCCGTCGACTTCCTGCGAAAGAAGGCTCCTCGCCTCGCGGTCGGGATCACGACCGCCGCGCCGACCGACACCCACGCGCCCCTCGTCGAAGCGGAGCTCCACCGGAAGAGTCCGGCGCTCTTCTATGTCTATGCCCCATTCTCCCCCGGTGCACCGTTTACGCACCGGCCTCCGGAGACGATCGAGCGCGACTGGAAAGCAATCCTCGCCGGCGCCGCCGGCCGGCCGGTCGCCTTCACCGAGGTGAGCTTCTCCTCCGCTCTCGAAAACGGCTCGACCCCGGAAAAGCAGGCGGACTTCGTTCGACGGATGCGGCGGCTCGTGCTGGAGACCGAACGGTCGCAGCTCCTCTTCGCGCGATACGTTCCGTGGCGCGATCCGGAGCCACAGACCCCCCTTGACAGCCAAAGGTTGCGCCCTCTCCCCCTTGGAGAGAAAGGCGGGGGTGAGGGGTTGCGCCGCGCGGCCTTCTTCGCCAATCGCGGTCTCGTGAAGGCCGATGGAAGACCGAAGCCGGCATGGCGCGAGTGGACGAAAGCGGCGGCAGCGATCCCGTAGAATCGCCGCGCCATGCCGCGGCCGCCTCTCACTCTCGACCGCTTCATTCTCGAGGGGCAAGAGAAGCATCCGGCGGCCACCGGAGAGCTCTCGCTTCTCCTCATGCGGCTCGGGGTCGCGGGCAAGCGGATCGCGCGCGAGCTCGCCATCGCCGACATCCAGCACACCCACGGGTCCGCCGGCACCGAGAACGTCCAGGGCGAAGAGCAGAAAAAGCTCGACGTTCGGGCGAACGACATCCTCGTCGAGACGTTCGACTACGGCGGCCTGGTGAGCTTCGTCGCGTCCGAAGAGCTGGAGGAGCCGCACGTCTATCGCGGCAACGCGGAGAGCGCGCGGTACGCCGTGCTCTTCGATCCGATGGACGGCTCTTCGAACATCGACGTCGACGGCACTCTCGGGACGATTTTCTCGATCCGGCCGAGGCGCGAGGGGACGGAGGCGGATCTGCTCCGGCCCGGCACCGAGCAGGTCGCCGCCGGTTACGTCCTGTTCGGCCCGGCCGTCCTCTTCGTTTACACGAGCGGGAACGGGACGCACGTCTTCTCGCTCGATCCCGGGATCGGGGAGTTCCTGCTCGTCCGCCGCAGGCTCGAAATGCCGAAGCAGGGGCGCGGATACGCGGTGAACGAAGGGCGCCGCGCGGGATGGTCCGAGGCCGATCGCGCGTTCGTCGAGCACTTGAAGGAGCCGGACGAGGCGAGCGGCCGCCCCTATTCGACCCGCTACTCCGGCTCGATGGTCGGTGACGTCCACCGGATCCTGATCGAAGGGGGGATCTACCTCTATCCCGCCGACGCGTCGTCGGGAAAATCCTCCGGGAAGATCCGGCTTCTTTATGAGTGCCATCCGCTCGCGTTCGTAGTCGAGCAGGCGGGAGGCCGCGCCTCGACCGGCAAGGAGAGGGTCCTCGATCTCGCGCCGCGCAAGCTCCACCAAAGAATCCCGGTCGCGATCGGGAGCAAATTCGAGGTCGAGCTCTACGAAAGGTTCGTCAGAGGCGAAGCGAGACCCGAAACCCAGGACCCGAAGTAGGCAGAAAACCAATCCGGCACGGAGCGTGCATTTCACTGGAACAGAGGAGGATCTATGCCCGACAACAAGAACGAAATCGTCTCGGGCGGGCACACGTCCATCGGGGATTCCGACCTTGCCGACAGCGGCATCGCTTCCGGGGGTTCGAGCCAGCTGACTTCGAAAGACGAGCGCACGATGCAGAGCTACACCGTCGTCAAAGGCGATTCGCTCTCGAAGATCGCGCAGCACGTCTACGGCAAGGCGAGTCTCTGGAAGAAGATCTACGAAGCGAACCGGGATCACATCAAGGATCCCGACCTGATTTATCCGGGGCAGGTGCTTCGGCTTCCCGAAATCAAGGGGGACGAGTCATGAGAAAGACGGCGCTCGGACTGCTCGCGGCGGCGCTCGTCGCAGCGGTGGCGGCCGTCGGCTGCAAGAAGACGGAGACGGTCTCCACCCCTCCGGCCGGAGCAGAGCCGCCCGCGGTTGCCGCGTCGCCGGTGCCGGCGGCAACGGGCGCCCACGTCGAAAGGATCACCGTCGCCAAAGCGGTGAATGCCGACGACAGCCCGGGCGAGGCCGCGACGACGTTCGGCAAGAGCGACACCGTGTACGTTTCGATGTGGACCGCGAACACCCCGGTCGGCACCGAGATCACCGCCCGCTGGTTCGGGCCGGATGGAAAGCAGCTCACCGAAAACAAGATCGTGACGGACAAGGCGGGTGGCGGCTACACGAGCTTCCACGCCGCGAACGCCAAGGGGTGGGCGCCCGGAGCGTATCGCGTGGACGTCCTCTTGAACGGCGCGCCGGCTGCATCGACGACGTTCACGATCTCTTAGGGATCACTCTGCTGTCATCCCTTCGCTGCGCTCAGAGCAAGCTCTGAGCCGCCGGAGGCTGATCCGTCGCTGTGAGCGCGAGGGATTCCTCGCGCTTCGCGCTCGGGATGACGGGAAAACTTCGTGCTCGAAATGACAGGCGAGCGGTCTACACGTTGAACTTGAACAGGATCACGTCTCCGTCCGCGACGACGTAATCCTTCCCCTCCTGGCGCAGCAGGCCGCGCTCGCGAGCCCCGGACATGGAGCCGGCGGCGACAAGGTCGTCGAAAGCGACGGTCTCCGCCTTGATGAAGCCGTGCTGAAAGTCGGAATGGATCACGCCCGCGGCCTCCGGTGCGGTATCTCCCTGGTGGAAAGTCCAGGCGCGGGCCTCCTTCTCGCTGGCGGTGAAGAACGTCCGCAGCCCGAGCAGGTGGTACACGGCTCGAATCAGCGTCTCGATCCCGGATTCGGCGACGCCTAACCCGGCGAGATAATCCGCGGCCTCTTCTCCCGGGAGCTCGGCGAGCTGCGCCTCGATCTCCGCGGAGACGACGACCGCTTCCGTGCCGACGTGGGTCTGGGCGTAATGGCGCACCGCCGCCACGCGGGGGAGCTCGTCGGCTCGCGCGAAGTCGTCCTCCCCGACGTTCGCCGCGAAGATCATCGGCCGCGACGTTAGAAGGAAGAGGCGCCGGGCGATCTCCTTTTCTTCCGGATCGAGCTCCAGAGTGAGCGCGCGTTTTCCCGAGTCGAGATGCTTCTCGAGCTTCTCGGCCACGGCCAGGAGCGCCTTCGCCGGCTTGTCGCCGCCCCGCGCCGTCTTTTCCGCCTTCTCCTTCGAGCGGCCGACGCTCTCCAGGTCCGCGAGCACCAGCTCCGTCTTGACGGTCTCGATGTCCCCGAGCGGATCGAGCGCTCCGGCGACGTGCACGACGTCCCGGCTTTCGAAGCAGCGCACGACTTCCACGATCGCGTCGACCTCGCGGATGTGCTGGAGGAACCGGTTTCCGAGCCCCTCCCCTTTCGACGCTCCTTTTACGAGCCCCGCGATGTCGAGGAACTCGATCGTGGTCGGCACGGTGCGCGTTGTCCGCGCGATCTTCGCGAGCGGCTCGAGTCGGGAATCGGGCACTGTGACGACCCCGACGTTGGGATCGATCGTGCAGAAGGGGTAGTTCGCGGCCTCCGCTTTTCGCGTGCGCGTCAGGGCGTTGAAGAGCGTGGACTTGCCGACGTTCGGAAGACCGACGATTCCCGCGCGAAGCATCGAGGAAGTCTACCGGGCGCGTACCCTATGATCGGCGCGCCGTGCGGCGCCTCTCGAACGTCCTTCTCCTGGCGCTTCCTGTCGCGCTTGCGTCGCGACTCCTTCACCGGCCCGACCGGGTCACCTTCGCCGCGGCCGCGATCGCTCTCCTTCCTCTCGCCGGCTGGATCGGCCGCGCGACCGAGGAGGCCTCGGCGAGGATGGGGGCCGGCCTCGGCGGCCTCATGAACGCGACGTTCGGCAACGCGGCGGAGCTGATCCTGACCCTCTTCGCGCTCAAGGAAGGGCTTCTCGACGTCGTCAAGGCTTCGCTGATCGGCTCGATCATCGGCAACACCCTTCTCGTGCTCGGGCTTTCCGCGCTGGTGGGAGGGTTGCGGCACGGGACGCAGAAGTTTTCCGTCCGGCCCACCGGACGTCACGCCGCGATGATGATCCTGGCGGTCTCGGCGATGGCTCTGCCGGCGGTGTTCGCGACCGTCGTGCGGAAGCCGTTCGTCCGCCAGGAAGTCTCCGTCGGGATCTCGATCCTCCTCCTCGCAACCTACGGCGCCTACCTCTACTTCTCCTACTTCTGGCGCCAGCGGGACGAAGCGAGGGGCGGCGAGTACCAGACACTGGGAGCGGCGGCGCGCTGGTCTGTCCGGAAAATTCTTCTCGTCCTGGGCGCGTCGGTCATCGGCACCGCCGCCGCGAGCGAGCTCCTCGTGGGAGCCATCGAGCCGGTCTCGCGACAGCTCGGGCTCTCCCGGTTCTTCATCGGGCTGATCGTGATGCCCATTCTGGGCAACGTCGCTGAGAACTACAGCGCGATCGTCTTCGCCTGGAGAAACAAGATGGACCTGGCGCTCTCGATCGCGGCGAACTCGTCGACCCAGATCGCCGTCTTCGTCGCCCCTCTGCTCGTCCTGGTGAGCCTCTGGATCCGGCCGATGGACTTGATCTTCCAGCCGATCGAGCTCATCACGCTGTTCGCCTCTTCAGCGATCTTCGCGTACATCTCGCTCGACGGAGAGACCAACTGGCTCGAGGGGATCCAGCTCCTCGCGCTCTATCTGATCGCCGCCGTGGCCTTCTTCTTCCTGCCTCGATGAGCGCCCTACAACACCAATATTCGCAGTGATTTACGAAAGCGATTTGGGCCAACTCAGGCTGGAATAGGGCGACGGACCCGGGCGTTCTTTCATTGCTCCCGGCATCGACAAGACCTAGGATTGCCGCCGGAATCTCCCGGCCCTCTGTCGAAGAAAGGACCACGATAACCGTGACTTTCAAAGCCCGGCTCACCCGTTTGCTCGTCGCCGCGCCCGTCCTCGCGGCGCTCGCTCTCGTCCCCGTGCGCGGCACCTCCGCGACCGCCTTCGGCACCCTGTCGGCTCTGATTGGAGAGTCCGGAAAGCTCCGGGCGATCTTCTCGCTCCCCGGTGACCTCCCGGCCGGGAGGCTGACCACGGCTTCCGGAGAGCCCGGCGTCTATCCGCTTTCTCCGGATGGGTCGGACTCGATCATCGGGAACCTCTCCTTGGTCGTGATGAAGCCGTTCTCTGCGAAGGTCAACGGCCGCATCGGTTCCTACCGGATCGGCAACTGGCCTTACGAAGGGAAGGAGCCGCGCAGCTCGATCTACGCGACCCCCAAGGGCTTCATCGAGGTCACCCACGAGACCTTCGGCACGAGCGTCTCGGAGCACTTCAAGCTGGGAGACTTCGTCACGAAAGATCAGCGCGACGTCTGGCCGAAGTATCTCGTCCTCGACCGCCGTCTCTTGGACAAGCTCGAGCTCACGATTGCGGAGCTCCACACGATGGGACATCCGGTGAAGGGCTTGACGATCATGAGCGGATTCCGCACCCCCCAGTACAACGAGCAGGGCGTCGGCCCGGGCGGACGCTCGGGGGTGTCGCGCCACCAGTACGGCGATGCGGCCGACGTTTACCCCGACGATGATCACGACGGCCGCCTGGACGATCTGAACCACGATGGACGCGTGGACCTGAAGGACGCGGCGATCCTCGCCTCGGCGGCCGACGCCGTCGAGCACAAAGACCCCGACCTCGTCGGCGGAATCGGGATCTATCCGGCGACCTCCTCCCATGGGCCGTTCGTCCACATCGACGCCCGGGGCACACGGGCGAGGTGGAACGGATAAGCCGAAGTCCCGAGTCCGAAGTGCCGAGTGGCCCCGGGGAACCGGGGCTTTTTTCTTGACTTGAGACCTCGGACTTAAGACTTGGGACTCGCGGCTTCCTCGTCAGAGAATGGCCGCGCTTTGTCCTCCGAATCCGAGCGCGTCGACGAGACAACGGGCTTTCTTCGCGCGGTCTCGCGCTGGGAAATCGTCGCGCTCTCGGTCAACGACGTCATCGGCAGCGGCGTCTACCTGATCCTCCCGGTCGCGGCGGCCCAGCTTCTGGGCGCGGCGAGCGTCTGGGCCATCCTCGCGGCGGGTTTCGCGGTGCTCCTCCTCGTCCTCTGCTTCGCGGAGGCTTCGAGCCTCTTCGACCGCCCGGGAGGAGCGATCGTCTACACGCGCGCCGCGTTCGGCAGCTTCGTCGGTTTCGAGGTCGGCTGGATGACGTGGATCGCGCGCATCTCCTCGATTGCCGGACTCTCCGTCTTCTTCGCCCGCGCGGTCGGCTACCTCTGGCCCGCGGCGAAGAGCGGGGTCGGGCAGTGGGCGACGATCGTTCTGCCTCTTCTCGTGCTCACCTGGATCAACGTGCGCGGCGTGAAGTCCGGAGCTCGAACGGCGGTCGTCCTCGCGTGGGGCAAGGTCCTGCCCCTCGTGCTCTTCGTCGCGGTCGGGCTCTTCTGGGTCGACTGGACTCGTGTGTTTCCGGTTCCCAGCCCGGCAGGCGCCAACTTCATGAAAGCCGCGCTCCTCGTTCTTTTTGCCTACGCTGGTTTCGAGAACACGCCTGCCCCTGCCGGGGAGTTCGTGAATCCCAAGCGCGACGTGCCGTTCGCGTTGATCATGCAGATCGTGATCGTCACGGCGATCTACACGACCGTGCAGCTCGTGGCGATCGGGACAGTTCCCAACCTCGGATCCTCGCCGACTCCGCTCGCCGACGCCGCCGCAATGATGTTGGGACCGGTCGGCGGCTTCATCCTGACTCTCGGCGCGGTTCTCTCGGTCCTCGGCACGAACAACAACACGGTGCTCGCCGGCCCCCGTTATCTCTATGCGCTCGCGGAGACCGGGAGGCTCCCCCCGGTCTTCGCGAAGATTCACCCGCGCTACCGCACGCCGCACGTCGCGATCCTGACCCAGACCGGCGTGGCGCTCGCCCTGATGCTGACCGGCACGGCGGAGGAGCTGGCCGTTCTTTCCGCGATCGCCCGGCTGGCGACCTACATCGGCACGGCGGCCTCCGTTCCCGTGCTGCGGCGCAAGATGCCCGCGACTCCTCGGACGATCCGCCTGCCGGGCGGCCCGGCGATACCGATCGCGGCGCTCGCCATCTGCCTGCTCTTTCTCTCCGCCGCCGAGAAGAAGAACTGGGTCGCCGGAGGCGTTGCGCTCGCGGTCGGCGCGGCGATCTACGCTCTCCGACGCAAGTCGCCCGCCCTCGTCCGGTCTTCGGGAGCCTGAAACGTCCCGTTCCCCGGCTCGTGAAATCGGCCGCCCCTCGAGTCGGCCGCCATTGCAGAGGCTGCTGCAGCAGATCCCTGAAACTTCTTCTCGCCGGTCGTTTCGGGCGAAGAGTCGCCGCTCCGGGGCATGCTCCTTGCAGCGTTCCGGCCGAACCTTGGAGGGGTCAAGCGGACCTAATCTCTATCCCCGGAAAACGAAAGCGAAGGAAGGAAGGAACGGAATGAATCGGGTGCGATTCTCAGTCGCCGCGATCGCTCTGATGTTGTGCTCGCTCGGCGCTCTCGGGCAGGTCTCGGGTATCGTGACGACGGTCGGCTCGAGCGCGACCGCGCAAGCCGTCTTCTCCGACAAGGAGGACGTCTTCTTCACGGCGGGACCGACGACCACCGGTTGCGCGTTCACCCAGTTCGTGCCCGACGGGCGGTATTACTTCCAGGTCACGGACCTTTCCGGCACGCGATTGCTTTCGTCCGATCCCGTCGCCGAGCGGCTCGTCACGATTCGCAACGGCGTGCTCGCTTCCTACAACGGGACGACCCATGCAACCGATGCGCAGGGACCTTGCGGCGCGCTCGCCGTCGGCCTTGCGCCGTTCCGCGACGCGGGGAACCTCGACGCGTCTTATCTCCTTTGGCTGACGCCGGTCTCCCGCTTCGAAGGGGATGCGACTCAGATCGACCCGGTTTGCGGGAGCGGCTGCTTCCACGGCTTCCGGCCCGAGTTTTCGTTGACGGCCAGTTTCCGCGTCGAGGACAAGCGGTTCTGTGAAGACACCTTCTGCGTCTCGGGCGTCAAGTTCGAGGACCGCAACGGAAACGGCCTGCGCGACTCGAGTGAGCCGGGACTGCCGGGCGTCGAGATCCGCGCCTCCCGCATCGACGACTCGAGCCGCGCTCCTCTCTCGGGCTTGACCGGCGCCGACGGTTCGTTCCAGGTTTGCGGTCTCGAGCAAGCAACCGATTTCCGCGTCACCGAGACGGTGCCGTTTGGCTACCAGCAGACGGGCCCGAACAACCGGCGCCTTTCGCGCCGCCTGATCGCCCTCGACCGCGGCTACGTCGTCCTAGGGTGCGACCAGAACTTCAGCGGCCTCAACTTCGGCAACCAGCTCATTCCGAACGCGATCGGCGGCATCAAGTTCGAGGACCTGAACGCCAACGGAGCCCGGGATCCGGGCGAGCCCGGACTCGCCGGCTTCACCATCACTTTGACGTCGACCGCGTCGGGTGGTCCCGCGCCGCAAACCGCTGTGACTGACGCGAACGGGAATTTCCTCTTCACCAACGTGGCGCCAGGGAGCTACACGCTCTCCGAAACCCAGCGGCAGGGCTTCTCGCTCACCCTGCCGGCCGCCAACTCGATTCCCGTCACCCTCGCTTCAGGAGGCAGCTCTATCGACAACGTGTTCGGCAACTTCCGGGGAGTTCTGACCGGAACGATCACCGGGAGCAAGTTCCTCGACGTCAACGGCAACGGTGTCCGCGATGCCGGCGAGCCGGGCCTGGCGGGCGTCACGATCACCCGCACGGCATCGATCAACGATCCGGCCGGGGCCAACCTCTCGGTCGTGACCGACGCAGACGGCAACTTCACGTTCGCGGCAGTCCCGTTCGGGACGTTCACGCTGACGGAATCGGTCCCGACCGGGTTCGCACAGACCGCTCCGCCGCCACCCGGAACGATCTCGGCGACGATCAACTTCGCACAGCGGAGCTCGTCCGGAAATCTTTTCGGCAACCGCGCACTGACCGCAATGGTCAGCGGAGTGAAATTCAACGACGTGAACGGAAACGGAGTGAGAGACTCGGGCGAGGACGGGATGGCCGGCGTCACGATTCGCATCACCGATGCGGCCAACGTCGTCCGCACGACCACGACCGACGCATCGGGATCGTTCTCGTTCACTGGCCTCACCGTCGGGAGTTAC
>DASXSX010000171.1:0-9953 GCA_036505815.1 Thermoanaerobaculia bacterium | reverse complement strand
CGACCGCGGGAAGTCGATGGTCCGGCAGCTCTCGCAGCGGCTCCAGTCGGAGGATGACCCGGAAAAGCTCCGGCAGATGCTCGCAGCGATCGACTCACAGTCGGGCGGCGCGCCGCCGGAAATGAAGCCGGCGATCGACGTCGTGAAGAAGAAGATCCAGGCCCGAATCGACGAGCTCGAGAAGGCGAAAGGGAAAAAGGGATGAAGAGGACCGTCGTCGCCATCGTTCTGTCCGGAATCCTCGCAGGCGCGGCGCGCGCCGCCGTTCCGACCCCACGGGCCAGGAGCACTGCCGTTTCTCAGCCTACCGCCACGACGCGCGCTGCCATCCCCGCGCGTCCGGAGAAGTTGACGTTCCCGCCGCTCGTCTACGAGCCGCCCGCTCCCGCGGAATATCGCGTGAAGCTCGCGAGCGGTCCGGTCGCCTACGTCGTGCCGGACAAAGAGCTCCCTCTCGTAAACGTCGTCGTGTACGTCCGGGCAGGGCAGTACGTGGTTCCGGCGGGCAAGGAAGGGCTCGCGGACCTGACCGGATACCTGCTGGCGCGCGGAGGCACGAAGTCGAAGACCGCCGAGGAGCTCGAGGAACGGCTCGCTTTCCTCGCCGCGCAGCTGACGTCCGCGGTCGGCGAGACGCAGGGGAGCGTCAGCCTGAATCTCCTCGCCAAAGACCTCGACGAAGGGCTCGCGATCCTGCGGGAGGTCCTGACCGCGCCGCGATTCCAGGACGACAAGATCGCGTTGCGCAAGCAGCAGATGCTCCAGGCGATGAAGCAGCGCAACGACGAGTCCGCCGCGATCGAGGCTCGCGAGCGCGGATTCCTTTCGTTCGGCGAAGACTTCTTCACCAATCGCTTCGAGACCGAGACCTCGCTGAAAGGGCTCACGAAGGCGGACCTCGGAGAGTTCCACCGTAACTGGTTCCACCCGGCCCAGTTCGTCGTGGCGGCGAGCGGCGACTTCGACCGAGCCGTGATGGTCCAGAAGCTCGAAAAGCTCTTCGCCGACTGGCCGTTCCGGGGTGACACCGCGCCGACCGTGCCGACGAACACTTCCTTCGCGAAGCCGGGCGTCTACGTGGTCGACAAAGACGTGAACCAGGGACGCGTGTCCGTGCTCCTGCCCGGGATTCGCCGCGACGACCCGGACTTCTTTCCGGTCCTCGTGATGAACGACATCCTGGGAGGCGGCGGGTTCACCTCGCGCATCACAAACCGTGTGCGGTCGGACGAAGGGCTCGCGTACAGCGCGGGGTCTGCCTTTCCAGGCGGTGTCTACTACCCGTCGGCGTTCCGCGCGAACTTCCAGTCGAAGTCGCGCACTGTCGCGTATGCCACTTCGGTCGTCGTCGAGGAGATCAAGAGGATCGCCTCGGAGCCGGTGACGGCCGAAGAGCTGAACACGGCGAAAAAGTCCTTCATCGAGACGTTTCCGCGGACCTTCGCGACGAAAGCGCAGGTCGCGACGACGTTCGCGCAGGACGAGCTTACCGGCCGCTACGCCGCCGATCCGGACTACTGGAAGAACTACCGGGCGAAGGTCGAGAAGGTCACCGCCGCGGACGTGCAGCGCGTCGCGAAGAAGTTCCTCGCATCCGACAGGCTGGTCATCCTCGTCGTCGGAAAGAAAAGCGACATCCTGGCAGGCGATCTGAAGCACACGGTCTCGCTCCAGGCGCTGGCGGGAAATCGGTTGGTCGACCTGCCGCTGCGCGACCCGATGACCATGAAGCCGGTTCCTTGAGGGGGTCAGACCTCCACTTCCCACATTGGAGCTAAGTCACGCAGGTCGTTGCAAATAGCGATCTTCAAAGACCGATCTCTTAAGATTTGTCCAAGTCTTTCAATTCGAGGAAGATACGAGGCAAAGTGGCAAGTGGAGACCTGACCCCATGATCCCCCCCGTCGAAGTCTCGCGGGTGCTCCTTCTCGCGCTCGTCGCGGCGGGCGCTCTCGTCGCGATCGCGACCTCGCAGCCGATGTCCTCGTTCGCCGGAGGCTTCGCCGCCGGGGCGGGAGCGGCATTCGTCGTTTCGTTCCTGTCGAACCCCCGGCGCCGCGCGACGAAGGAAGAGGACGAGGGATTGCCGTGAGGGTTCTCGTCGTCGAGGACGAAGAGAAGATCGCGCAGTTCCTCCGGAAGGGACTGACGGAGAAGGGCTACTCGGTCGAGGCGGTGGCCGACGCGGATCGGGCGCTCGAGCGGCTGGAGGGGGGCGATTACGACCTGGTGATCCTCGATCTCCTTCTGCCTGGATCACGCGACGGGATCGAGCTCTGCCGGGAGATCCGCACGCGCGGGATTCCCGCGAAGGTGCTGATGCTGACCGCGCGGGATACCGTCGAGAACAAGATCGAGGGTCTCGACGCCGGCGCCGACGACTACCTGGTCAAGCCGTTCTCGTTTCGCGAGCTCCTCGCCCGGCTTCGCGCGCTCGCGCGCCGCACCGAAGTTCCGGAGCCGGGCCCGCTCGTCTACGGCGATCTGACCTACGATCCGGAATCGCGCGAGGTCCGGCGGCACGGCGAGTTGATTCGCCTGACCGCGCGCGAGGGAGCTCTCTTCGAGCTCCTGCTCCGCCGGCGCGGAAAGGTCGTCTCCCGCTCGGAGATCCAGGCGCGCATCTGGGAAGACTCGTTCGACCTTTCCACCAACATCATCGACGTCTACATCAACGCTCTGCGCCGCAAGCTCGACGCCGGAGAAAGAGAAAGGCTCATCCAGACCGTTCGGGGAGTCGGCTACCGGCTGGGCGAGCCGGGAGAACCGGCTCGAGAGCCCGAAGGATAGGCGGTGCGCGGGCGCTCCTGGTCGCTCGCGGCGGCAGCGCTTTTCGGGGTTGCAACGATCCTGCTCGTCCTGTCGCTCGCCGTCCGCTCGACGGGAGCCCTCCTGCCCGTTGCCGCCGGCCTGGCGGCCCTGGCGGTGCTGGTTTTCCTCGGCGGACGGCTCGCCGCGCCGCGAGCGGTCGGGGCTTCGTCGGTGACGGCGAACCTGCCGACCTCCGGCGGCGGGGAACTGGCGACGCTCAAGGACCGCCTGATCCAGACCGAGACGCATCCCCTGCGCCGGATTGCGTCGGCGGATTTGAGCGGTCCCGCGCGCGAACTCGCCGAGCGCCTGAACGCCCGCCTCGACGCGCTCACCGGGACCGAGAAGGAGCAGCAGCAATTCATCGCGGACGTCTCGCACGAGCTGCGCACGCCGCTCACGGTGCTTCGAGGCACGCTCGAGGTCGCGCTCGAGGAGGACCGCTCCTCCGAGGAATACCGCGAAGCGATCGGCAACGCGCTTCTCGAGATCCGACATCTCGCGCGGATCTCGCAAAACATCCTGTTTCTCGCGAGGGGGGAGAGCGGCCGGGTCACGCTCTCGTTTTCCAACCAGGACCTCGGCCGATTCGTCTCGAACGTCGTTATCGAGCTCCTCCCCGCCGCCGCGGATCACGAATTGGAGCTCTCCGTCGAGGTGCCCGAAGCGCCGATCATCGCCTTCGTCGATCCCGGCCGGATGCAGCAGGTCCTGCATAACCTGCTCGAAAACTCGATGCGCTATACGCCGCCCGGGGGGTCGGTCCGGGTCCGCCTCCGAACGACGCCGGACGAGGCGGCGATCGAGGTCTGCGACACCGGCGTGGGGATCCCCGAAGCGGACCTTCCGTTCGTCTTCGAGCGCTTCTTCCGCAGCGACCGTGCCCGCCGCGCGTATACGGGGGGGTCGGGGCTCGGCCTCTCGATCGTGAGATGGATCGTCGAGGCGCACAAAGGGAAGGTGGAGATCGAAAGCCAGGTAGACAAGGGGACGACCGTGACGGTGCGATTACCGCTCGTAAAGTAGGACGGGGGTCAGGGAAGAGGTCTCAGAAGCAAGACAGGTTTCAGGTGTCGGGTGTCGGGTGTCAGGTGAGATCCGGAGTCTTGCTCTTCGCGAGATTCCGTTCGTTCAGGCGTCGAACCAGCCCGTTCAACATCCGGCCGATCTCGCTGGTGTGGATGAGCAGTGGGGCAGTCTCTTGGGAGCTCAGGTATTTCAGCCGGCTGGCGATCAAAAGGTGCGTCTCCAGTTCCATCAATGAGCCATTCGCGATCGACAGATGACGAAGGTAGTCGCCGAGATGCTCTCTTCCATGACCTTCAGCGATATTTGCTGCGATCGACACGGCTGCTCTCTGGACCTGGCTTGCCAAGCCATACATTTCGCTCTTGGGGAGTGTTCGGGAAACGCGGTAGCACTCGATTGCCAGATCGACTGCTTTCTGCCAGACCAGGAGATCGCGGTAACTGCGGATCATCGCTATCTGTCTTCAGTTAGTAGTTGTCGTGCTCTCCCGGACACCTGACACTCGGCACCTGACATCTGTCTTGCTTCTGGCACCTCTCACCCAGACACCTTGCTAGAGTCAATTCCGTGAGACCGGTCTTCGTCCTGTCCGCGGTCCGCACTCCCATCGGCAGGTTCGGTGGCTCGTTCGCGTCGTCTTCGGCCGCGGACCTGGGCGAGGTCGCCGCCCGGGCGGCGATCGAGCGCTCCGGGCTGCCCGCCGCCGCCATCGACGAGACGATTTTCGGGCACGCGCGCCAGGCGGGTGGCGGTCCCAACACGGCGCGGCAGGTGTCCCACCGCGCCGGTATCCCCGACTCGGTCCCCGCATTCACGGTGAACAAGGCTTGCGCGTCGTCCTTGAAGGCGCTGACGCTCGGCGCGCTTTCGATCGCCGCCGGCGAGAACGAAGCGGTCCTGGTCGGCGGAACGGAGTGCATGTCGGCGACGCCCTACCTCCTGCCACGCGCGCGATTCGGATACCGCATGGGGCATTCCGAGATCGTCGATGGGATGTACCGCGACGGGTTTCTGTGCCCGCTGTGCGGTGAATTGATGGGCGAGACGGCGGAGAACCTCGTCCGCGAATACGGGATATTGCGGGCCGAACAGGACGCCTACGCCGCCGAATCGCAGCGGCGTGTGGCGGAGGCGATCTCTTCGGGACGCTTCGCCGACGAGATCGCACCCGTCAACGTGGAGGGGATCAAGGGAAAGCCGACGGTCGTCGAGAAGGACGAGCATCCGCGTCCGGACACGACCGCCGAGACGCTTGCGAAGCTCCCGCCGGTCTTCGATCCGGAGTCGGGCACGGTCCACGCGGGAAACTCCTCCGGTATTACCGATGGGGCGGCGGCGCTCGTCCTGGCGTCGGAGGAACAGGTCCGGCTCGCCGAGAAGGAGCCGCTCGGCCGCGTCGTCGCGTGGTCATCCGCCGGCGTGGAACCGGAGCGAATGGGAATCGGACCCGTTCCGGCGATCAAAGGGCTTCTCGCGAAGCGGAAGCTCGCTCTCTCCGAAGTGGATCTGATGGAGTTGAACGAAGCGTTCGCCGCGCAGGTCATCGCCTGCGCGCGGGAGCTTTCCCTCGATCTCTCCCGCGTCAACGTCAACGGCGGGGCGATCGCGCTGGGTCATCCGATCGGCGCGACAGGCGCGCGGATCGCGACGACCCTGCTGCACGAGATGAAGAAGCGCGATGCGAAGCGAGGCGTCGCGACGCTGTGTGTTTCGGGCGGGATGGGAATGGCGGTACTCTTCGAGCGGTAGAACCGTGCGCATCGCCCTGACCCTCGACAGCGACGTCCCGGCTGAAGAGAACGACTACGTGCGCGCGCTCACGGACGCGGGGGTGCGGCGCGAGGAGATCGTCGTGATGCGGCCGGGCGACCCGATCGTCGGCGAATTCGACGGAGTCGTGATCGGCGGCGGGGACGACGTCGACCCGACCCGGTACGGCCGCGAGATCCTCGACGGCGCGAACGTCGAGATCGATCATGGACGCGATGCAGTCGACTTTGCCGTCTTCGAGGAGGCGTGGCGATCTCACGTTCCGGTCCTCGGAATCTGCAGGGGACTCCAGGTCGTCAACGTCGCCCGCGGCGGCACGCTCGTGCAGGACCTGCCGCTCGAGCGCCCTTCGGACGTCGCGCACCGGATGCCGAAGAGCGAGAACCGGCGCGATCACCCGGTCGCGGTCGAGCCGGGCACGCGCCTCGCCCGGATCGCAGGGAGCTCCGAGATCGACGTCAACAGCCGGCACCATCAGGCAATCGAGCGCGCCGCCGATGGATTCGTCGTCGCCGCGACGGCGCCCGACGGCGTCATCGAAGCGATCGAGGCGAGGGACGGACGATGGCTCGTCGCCGTCCAGTGGCATCCGGAGAACCTGACGGACGATTCGATCTCGCAGCGCCTCTTCCGGGAGTTCGTCGCGGAAGTGCGACGCAGAAGCCCGAAGTCCAGAGTCGACGGATAACTCGGAATTCGGCCGCAATCCGTCGGGTTCTGCGGCTTTCGGAGATTCCAACTTCGATGACAGGAGCCGCTCGTATGAGATCTCGCGTCGCAATTCTCGCGCTTGCCCTCGCCCTTCCGTCTCTCGCCGCTTCCGCGCAGGCGAAAATGTCGGTCCAGAAGCTGGCCGATGGAATCTGGGCGGCGCAGCCGGACCAGGGAGCAAACGTCGGCTGGTTCCTCTACGGCGACGGAGTCGTCGCGGTCGACTCGGGGGGCGATGTAGCGACAGCGAAGGAAATCCTGCGCCAGATCGCAGAAACGACGGGCGGAAAGCCCGTCCGTTATCTCGTCCTGACCCACGCGCATGCGGACCACACCACCGGGACGCGCGCATTCGCTGCGGCGGGCGCGCAGGTGATCTGCCACGAACAAGCCGCCCCTTCGATCCTGAGCTACATCACGCAGCGGTCGGCGGATCCTGCCGATCCTCTCTCGGGGAAGAAAGGCATCTCGCCCACATTGATGACCATCTCGGAGAGGTTGATCCTCTTCGACGGTCTCCGCCGCGCGGACGTCCAGTGGCTGGGTCCTGCTCACACGACCGGCGACCTCGTCGTGCTCCTGCCTGGCGAGAAGGTGCTCTTCGCCGGCGATCTGGCGTTGAACGGACGCCTCCCGGACCTGCATCTGCCCGACGCCGATGCAGAATCCTGGGCGAAGGCTCTGCCGCGGCTCGCCGCGGCGCCCGTCGAAAAAATGGTTCCCGGTCACGGCACGATCGGACCGACCACGGGAATCGCGGACACGCTCGCGTACGTCAAGCGGCTGAACGAGATCGTCCAGAAGATCGTTCGTTCCGGAGTGCCCGAGGAATACGTCGAAGTTCGGCTGCGAGAGCCCGAGAACCGGATCCCGAACGTCCCGATGTCGGAGTCCCACGTCAAGAACGCGCTCGCGGTTTACCATCGGGAAAAGGAAAAGCTCACGAAGCCGGCGACGACTCCCACGCCGGCCGCCCGAAAGACTCCCCGCAAGAGCGCTTCCTGAGGTAAGAAGGGGCGTGCCGCTCCGCCTGGCCACGAACTCGGGCCGCGCCGATCTCTCGATCGAAATTCCGCCGGTCAACGTCCTCGACGTCGCGGCGCTCGAGGAGCTCACGCGGCTCGTCCTCGACTCCTCCGGCGCGCGCGTGCTCGTCCTCTCCGGGTTGCCGCGCGCGTTCTCCGCCGGAGTCTCCGTAGCCGAGCACATTCCGGAGCCGAAGGCGATCGAAGCGATGCTCTCGGGGATGCGGAACGCGTTGAATGCCCTCGTCAAGACGCCGGCCGTGACGGTCGCGGCCGTCTCGGGCGCGTGTCTCGGCGGCGGAGCGGAGCTGGCCGCGGCCTGCGACGTGGTCCTGGCGACCGAGGATTCGCGCATCGGGTTCCCCGAGATCCGGCTCGCGTGTTTCCCGCCGGGGGCTGCCGCGCTTCTCCCAATCCGGATCGGCGGCGCGCGCGCGGCGGACTGGATTCTGACCGGACGAACGCTGTCCGGCCGCGAAGCGGCGCAGGCGGGTTTCGCGGCGCGCGCGGTCGCGGCGTCCGGCCTCGAGACCGAGACGGAACGACTCGTGGGCCAGCTTCTTTCGGCGAGTCCCGCCGCGCTCGCGGGCGCTCGCGATCTCCTGCGCGCCGAGCGACGCCGGGCGCTGGCGGAAGCGCTGCCGCACGCCGAAGTGGCCTACCGGCTGCTCGCGGGAAGCGAGGACCTCGCGAGAGCGGTCGAAGAATTCCGAGCCGGGACACGGGACACGGGACTCGGGACTCGAAAGCGCGAGATCGGCGAAGATTGACAAACTGGTCCGCGGCGTTCGCTTCGCGAACGGCGGACGGAAGATTTCAAACGAGGGCTGATACTCCGGCTTGGCGCGCGCTCCGCGTACAATCCGGCGCGTGAACGTCTATCTGAACGGCCGGTTCCTTCCTCACGAGGAAGCGAAGATCTCTCCCGAAGACCGCGGTTTTCTGTTCGCGGACGCGATCTACGAGGTCGTCCGCTTCGGGTCGGGCCGTCCGTACCGGCTGGCGGAGCACCTCGCCCGCATGCGCGATGGTTTGACCGCGCTCCAGATCGCGGTCGAGCCCTCTTTTTTCCCGGAGATGGCGGTTCGGCTCCTCCAGGAGAACGGCCTCGACCGGGAGGACGCGCTCGTCTACGCTCAGGTCTCCCGGGGCGCCGCGCCTCGCGCGCATGCCTTTCCGCCGCCCGGAACGCCGCCGACCGTCTTCGCGTTTGCGCGGCTGACCGATCCGCCGCCTCCTCCCGGAGGCGGGCGCGCGATCCTCACACCAGACGAGCGGTGGGGGCGCTGCAACGTGAAGACGGTGATGCTGCTGCCCAACGTACTCGCTTCCCAGAAGGCGCACGAGGCGAACGCGATCGAAGCGATCCTCGTCCGGGACGGAATCGCCTGGGAAGGCACCAAGGCGAACCTGTTCACGGTCTCCAGAGGCGTGCTCCGAACGGCGCCGAAGGGCCCCCGCATCCTTCCCGGGGTCACCCGCGCCGCGGCGCTCGAGGCGGCCGCCGGTCTCGGCTTCGCAATCGAGGAGCGTGCCGTCGCGGTCGAGGAGCTCTTCTCCGCCGACGAGGTCTTCCTCGCTTCGACGACGCTGTGGACGTACTCGCTCGTCGAGATCGAAGGCCGGCTCATCGGGAATGGACGGCCCGGTCCGGTCGCGGCGCGGATTCGCGAAGCGCTCCAGATGGAGTTCCGCGGAGCGCGCGTCGGGCTCGCGACCTAGACGGGCGAGCGGAAGCGTGGCGGAGTACTCCGAGGAGCACGCGAAGTCCGGGCTCGACGCCGACCTGCCCCGGATCGAGACGTGGCCGAACCAGTATCCCGACTACGAGATCGCCGTCGAGATCCCCGAGTACAACGCGATCTGTCCGAAGACAGGATTGCCGGACTTCGGACACCTGACGATCCGCTACGTCCCCGACGCGCTCTGTCTGGAGTTGAAGTCGTTGAAGCTCTACATCGTCGCGTACCGCGACGTCGGCATCTTCTACGAGAACGCGGTCAACCGGATCCTGCGCGATTGCGTCGCGGCATGCCGGCCGAAGCGGATGACCGTGACCGGCCGGTTCTCCTCGCGAGGCGGGATCTCTTCCACCGTCGAAGCGCGCTACGCGGGCGCCTGAGCCGATGGAGTCGCTGAAGGATCTCTTTCAGAAGCTCACCGACGTCGAGACCCTGGTTCGCGTCGGAGGCCTGTCCGCGATGACGGCGATCATCTTCGCGGAGACCGGGCTCATGATCGGTTTCTTCCTGCCGGGCGACTCGCTCCTCGTGACCGCGGGCATCTTCGCGGCAGCCGGCCAGCTCGACATCTGGACGCTGGACGCGCTCCTCGTCGTCGCCGCAATCGCCGGAGATACCGTGGGGTACTGGTTCGGCCGACGCGTCGGGCAGGCCCTCTTCAAGCGGCCGAAGTCGCTCCTGTTCAATCCCGCCCATCTGCGGCGCGCGCACGACTTCTACGAGAAGCACGGCGGCAAGACGATCATCATTGCCCGGTTCATGCCGGTCGTCCGGACTTTCGCGCCGATCGTCGCCGGAATGGGGGAGATGAACTACAGGCGCTTCCTGTCTTTCAACGTCTTCGGCGGACTCTTCTGGGTCGTTT
>DASXSX010000170.1:0-1516 GCA_036505815.1 Thermoanaerobaculia bacterium | reverse complement strand
CGGCCTGGCCAAAGCGATGGCAATGCCGTCGCAGCAGTCGAGCCTGACGGCCCTGCCGACCCAGATGAACCTCACGCAGGAGGGCACGATCCTCGGGACTTTCCAGTACATGGCGCCCGAACAGCTGGAGGGGAAAGAGGCCGACGCGCGGACGGACATCTTCGCGTTCGGCTGCGTCCTGTACGAGATGGTGACGGGGAAGAAAGCGTTCTCCGGCGCGACACAGGCGTCTCTCATTTCGTCGATCCTGCGCGACGAGCCCCAGCCGATCTCCCGGGTCCAGCCGATGTCGCCGCCGGCGCTCGACCACGTCGTCCAGAAGTCCCTGGCGAAGGATCCCGAGGACCGCTGGCAGAACGCCGCCGACCTCGGGGGGGAGCTGAAGTGGATCGCGGAGGGCAGCTCTCAAACCGGCGTTCCTGTTCCGATGGTCTCGCGTCGGCGCAGCCGCGAGCGGCTCGGGTGGATCGTCGCGGCAGTCCTTCTGGCGGCGACGATCGGACTCACCGCACGTCTCTTCTCCCGGCCTACGCCTCCGGCAAGCGTTCTTCGCGCCTCGATTCTTCCGCCGGAGGGCACCGATCTCGTGTCGAGCTGGCTCGATGCGGGCCCCGTCGAGATTTCGCCGGACGGGACGAAGCTCGTCTTCACGGCTCGGCGCGGCGAGGGACCCAATCAGCTCTGGGTGCGCGCCTTGAACGAGTCGTCGGCGCGCCCGCTCCCGGGGACCGACGGCGCGGAGCGGCCGTTCTGGTCACCCGACGGCCGCTACATCGGCTTCTTCGCGGAACGCGCTCTCAAGAAGATCGAGGTGAACGGCGGGCCGACCTTCACGATTGCGCGGCCGATCACGGAGTCTCGCGGGGGGACCTGGAACCGGGACGGCGTGATTCTGTACACGCCGGAAGCGCGTGGACCGGTCTATCGGGTGAGCGCTGACGGCGGAAAGACCGAACAGGCGACCGTCTACGGATCCGGCGATACGACTCATCGTTATCCGCACTTTCTTCCAGATGGAAAGCATTTCCTCTACCTCGTCCGGCAGAGCGGGGCAGGCGCTGGACGTCGGCCGCAGATCCGAGTCGGCCAGCTCGATTCGAAGGATTCGAAGGAGATCCTGAACGTCGGGTCGAACGTCAAATACGCGTCGGGTCACCTGCTGTACGTCCGCGAAGGTGCGCTCGTTGCGCACGAATTCGATCTCGATCGACTCGCCGTGCGGGGCGAGCCCATCCCGCTCGTCCCCAACGTCCTCATGGACGAGCGGTTCAGCCGCGGTGTCTTCTCCGCGTCCGAAAACGGGACGCTCGTGTTTCAAACCGGAAGCGTCACGAGAGCCTCCGTGCTTCGGTGGCTCGAACGATCGGGAAAGACGGGCAGCACGGTCGGCGAGCCCGCGTACTTCTTCAACGGCGGGGGCCCGAAGATTTCTCCGGACGGCGCCCGGGCGACGGCCGCGATCGTGGACCTCCGCAGCGGGGTCGGAGACATCTGGATCGTCGATCTCGCGCGCGGT
>DASXSX010000169.1:0-28644 GCA_036505815.1 Thermoanaerobaculia bacterium | reverse complement strand
GACGAAATGCCGCCCGAGCGCCGCGCGGATCTCCATCAGCTGGAAGCACGCCTCGATCTGCTCGACGAGCACGTAGACCTTGATCGCGCCCGCGGGAAGCGACAGATGCTGCTCGACGAAGTTCAGGATGCGGCTCCACAGCGCCGCTTCTTCAGCCGTCTGAATCTTCGGCAGGTAGAGGGCGATCGAGGCGCCGGACTGCGTGAGCGGCCCGTGGTTGTTGGCGACGTAGAGCACGGTATCGACGATCGACGCGGAGAACCCCGTGCCGTCGGCCAGTCGGACGTGCCGATCGTCGAGGTGGAGCCCGCGCGCGCGCCAGATCTTGGTCGTGAAGTCGAGCTGCTCGCGCCAGTCGTCGATGATCGCGCGTCCGAAGAACCCGCGGGCCCACTTGTTCATCTCTGCGGCGACCTGCTCGGCGACGTTCATGAAAACGGGATCTCGCGCGATCGCCAGCTTCAGGTTGCGCTGGTTGTCGAGCGACATGGTGGAGATCTGACCGAGCGCGTCCTCGCCGTCGAACATCCAACCGTCCGCGCCCGAGAGGAGAGCGTACGCCACGTTGCGAAGGCCCTGCTCCACGGGCGCGTTCGGCTTGGTCGCCGGGCCGGTGCCCTGGATCCACTGCCGCTGGAGATCGGCAGGAATCTCACTGCCGACGAAATTCCCGTCGCGGGCGTCCTGGACGGTGATGTCGGTTCCCGGAATGGTGGTGGCGGGGTTGAGGAACGGTATGCGCTTGCGGTCGCGGGCGCGTCGCGCCCGGCGCTGGATGCGGGCCTCCATGAGCGCCCTTCGCTGCGCGTTCAGTGGAGCCAGAGCGGCGAGCGCCGCCATCGCCTCCGGAGTGAAGACGTCATCGTAGGAGCGCAGGAGGTCGCCACGGACCTGGAGCGCTTGAGCGTCTCCTTGCCTGCCTCCGATCATCAGCGGGTCTCCCGATGCGAGGTTCGTGCTGGCGCACGGTCAGCGGGCGGAGTCTAGCATCGCGCCGCTCCATCGGCCGGGCCGAGCGGCGCATCATCGGAACAGCGGATCCGGACCGAGTGGTCGGAGGTTCAAATCCTGTCGCCCCGACCAATCCTTTCGTGGCCTATTGCCTATCTCCTCGAAGGCGGTACCATCTTCGCTCCCGGATTTCGACTACCGGAGTCGACCCATGTGCTTCCACCGTTTGAGTACGAAGACGTCGGCGACGGCAGCTTCAGCGCGGACGGAAAACGATCCGCCTTCGCGGCGAAGCGGTGGCGGTTCGTCGTGGACGGGTTTTCCCCGGAGAGTGAGCGGGCGGGGCCATCGGTGGCATAGCGAAGCGGGTCTTCGAGTTGACGGGAAGAATCACTTGACTTACGCCCTATTTCCGCCCACAATGCCCCGGCATGAGGCCGATGGGCGCGCTCTGGATGGCCACGGAGCGGCCGCGGTGGTCCCTCGGCCTTAATTCATTCGGTGAAATGCCCGGCTTTCCTTAATTCGAATGGAAGGCATATGAACCTGACGAAGAGACAGAAGGAAATCCTCGATTTCATCCGGGAGTATCGGGACGGCAACGGGATCTCGCCGACGCAGCGGGAGATCCGACAGCGTTTCCGGCTCTCCTCCTTCGGCACCGTCCAGAAGCACCTGAAGCGGCTCGAGGAGAAGGGCGCGCTCTCGCGTGAGTGGAATCGCAGCCGCGGCATATCTCCGACCGAGCCCAAGGCCACGTCCCGGGAGGTTCCTCTCTTGGGCGCAGTCGCCGCGGGCCGGCCCATCGAGCCCTTTCCGGAAGAAGAGACGATCGAAGTTCCGTCCTCTCTGCTCGGAAGAGGGGACCACTTCGTGCTGCGGGTTCGAGGCGACTCGATGATCGACGACGGCATCCGCGACGGCGACTACGTGGTCGTCGCGAAACGGTCGACCGCCCAGAACGGGCAGACCGTCGTCGCGCTCGTCAAGGGTGAAGCGACGCTCAAGCGCTATTACGCGGATGGAAGCCGGGTGCGGCTGCAGCCGGCCAACGTATCGATGAAGCCGTTGACCGTGGACCTACGCGACGTCACGGTGCAGGGGGTCGTGACCGGGCTCATTCGGAATTATGGAGGTTGACGAAGGACGACGAGCCGGCCGTTTGCTCTCTTCCGGCGCCCTCGGCGGGTCGCTACAATAGCCCCGCACGGCGACGTACCCAAGTGGTTAAGGGAGAGGTCTGCAAAACCTTTATTCGGCGGTTCGAATCCGCCCGTCGCCTCCATTTAGGCCATCCGAGCCGGTAAGCGCGAGAAGGCCCCTCGTTTCCGTTTTCCCCCTTTCCGTTTTCCGTCTCCGCGCCGGAGTGGCGGAATTGGTAGACGCACGGGACTTAAAATCCCGAGGGCCGAAAGGCCCGTGCCGGTTCGACTCCGGCCTCCGGCACCAGTGACCAGGACGAGGAAACGATGAGCGGAGTGGCCGCGGAGACGCTTTCCGACTTCCAGCGGCGCGTCGGCTACGAGTTTCGCGACGCGGGTCTGCTCGAGAGAGCGCTCACGCACAAGTCGTTCACCAACGAGCACCGCGAGGCGAGGTCGCCCAACAACGAGCGCATGGAGTTCCTCGGGGACGCAGTTCTCGGGTTCGTCGTCGGAGAGCTCATCTACCGCTTCTTTCCGGATCTCCAGGAGGGCGCTCTCTCGAAGATCAAGGCGCACCTCGTCTCCGCGACGACGCTCGCGGGCAAGGGCCGGGACCTCGGCCTCGGGAGATTTCTCCGCATGGGAGCCGGCGAGGCGCGTTCCGGAGGGGCCGAGAAGCTCTCTTTGATCGCGGACGCCTTCGAAGCCGTGATCGCCGCGATCTACCTGGACGGCGGTCTCCCGGCTGCGGCGGATTTCGTCCGGCGAGTCTTCGGACCCGAGGTGGCCGGCATCGACATCGGGGACCTCTCGTTTCACGACTACAAGACCGCGCTCCAGGAGACCGCTCAGGCTCTCGGCCTGCCTCTTCCGGAATACCGGGTGGTCGACGAGCTCGGTCCCGACCACGAGAAGGCATTCGTCGTCGAGCTCTCGTGGGACGGCGCTCCTTTTTCGGCGGGGCGCGGCTCCTCCAAGCGCGAGGCGCAGCGCAAAGCCGCAAAGGAAGCGCTGAAGAAACTGGGACGGCTGCCGGCGTAGCCGCTCTCGAGCGGCGCCGGGTCAGGGCGCCTGGGAGAGCCGCTCGAGAAACTTCTCCGGATCCTCGAATCCGACGAGGCGCAGGTCCTGCCGCTCTTTGCCCGCCGCGTCCAAGAAGATCACCGTCGGCACGCCGAGGATTCCGTACTTTTCCGCGAGCGCCATCGACTCGGGCGACGAGATCTTCGTCATGTCGGCCTTGAGCAACGCGCGACGGCCGAGCGCTTCGCGCACGCGCCCGTCCGCGAACGTCCTCTTCTCGAGCTCCAGGCAGGGGAGGCACCATTCCGCCGAGAAGTCGATGATCACGGGCCGTCCGGCCCCGACGGCCTCCGGCGCATAGGGCTGCCAGCCCTTGAGCTCGTGCGGGACGAAGAAAATCGCGATGGCGACGAGGAGGGCGGCGGCGCCCGCACGGACCGGCCACTTCAGTCCCAGCCGGGAGACGAGGATCGCGACGGCGCCGACCGCGAGAACCGCGGGAAGCAGCCACCGTCCGGCGGGCGGCGGGATCACGCTCCGCAGGAAATAGGCCGCCATCGCCAGCAGAACCCAGCCGAAGACCTTCTTGACGCCGTCCATCCACTCGCCGGCGCGTGGAAGGCGCGACAGCCTGCCCGAGTACGCGGCGAGAAAGAGGTATGGCAGGCCCAGCCCGAGCGAGAGCGTGAAGAAGAAGAGGAAGCCTAAGAACGGGTCTTGCCGGGCCGCGACGAAGGCGAGCAAACCGACGATGAACCCTCCGATGCACGGCGCCGCGACGACCCCGACGAAGAGTCCCATGCCGAACGCCCCGGCGCCTCCGGCGCGCGCCCCCGCGCGGCTCGTCAGCGAAGTCGGCATCCGGATCTCCCAGACGCCGAACATCGAGAGCGCCATTGCGACGAGCGCCGCCGCGATAGCGCCGAGCACCCACGGGTTCTGGAGCAGCGAGCCGAACAGGCGGCCCGAGAGGGCGGCGCCGACCCCGAGGACGGAGTACATCGTCGCCATCCCGAGCACGTAGAGGCCGGCGAGGCCGAACTGCCGACCCTTCGATCCTTCCGCCTGCCCGCCGAAGTAACCGAGGGTCAGCGGAATGACCGGGTAGACGCAAGGGGTCAGATTGAGCGCGAGCCCTCCAACGAAGATGGAGAGCAGGACGAGCAGCATTCCGTGCCGCTCCAGCATGTCGCCGAAGTCTCGGGACGCGCCGGCCGCCGAAGGGCCTCGCCGCGAGGGCGCGCCCGCCTTGGGAAGCGGCACCGCGGAGCCGGCTGCTTGCGCGCCGCCGCCGGCCGCGGACACCTCCGCCCGGAAGGAGACCGAGGCGGGAGCGAGACAGCGCGTCTCGTTGCACGCCTGGTACTCGATTTTGCCTGAGATCGCGGCCGGCGGTCGGGACGGGTCCCAAAGGACCGGCACCTCGATCGCGAACGTTCCCTCGTAGACGGAGAGCGGCGACTCGGAGAAGCCGAACTTCTTCTGGACGCCCGCGGGATATCGGGCCTCGCCGAACGTCGCGCCGGCGACCGGCTCGAGCCGCGCCGCGGTCGCGATCAGGTAGTCCTCCGAAGGCCGGTGGCTGTTGACGTGCCAGCCGGGCAGGATCGTCGCCTGGAGCCGCAGGACTGCCCCCCCGGCCGCATGGGTCTCGAAGCTCGGCGCGACGGTGACGATCGTGCCGGGCGCCGGGCTCTTCGAGTCGGCTGGCTGCGCTTGAACGCACGCGGCGAGTGCCAGAGCGGCGAGCGCCGCAGCGAATCCGAACCGCCTCATGGCGTCTTGACGCGTTCCTCCAGCCGCTGGACCAGCTCGTTGACGCGGGACATGTGCGGAGAGGTCGGGTGGTCCTTCTGGAATTTGCGGAAGAGGGCGAGGGCCTCCGCCGGCCGGTTCTCGGCCAGAGGGATCTGGGCCCGGAAAAGCTCTCCGCGCTCCCGACGCTCGCGGTCCTTCGTCGTCGCGAGCAGCCGTTGGATCGTCTCGCGCGACGTCGCAGGCTGACCGAGTTCGAGCTGGACGGCCGCGAGAAGCTCGAGCGCGTCTTCGTGCTGCGACGCCGGCGCCCCCGGGGCGGCGACGGCGCGCTTCAATCGGGGGAGCGCCGCCTGCGGGTCGAAGCGGCGATAGAGCTCGTTGCCCGTGTCGAGCGCTTCCTTCGCGGAGAGCCTCGCGATGTCCTGAGACTCGATCTGTCGCGCGAACTTCCGATAGCCTTCGACGTCCGCGTTCGCGTGTCGGAAGAAATCCCCCTGGTTGAAGAATCCGCTCATGAGAAAGACGAGGCGCCCTTCCGGCGTCGTGATCAAAATGGCTGGCGCGTCGTCGATGCCGTAGCGGGTGGCGAATTCCTTTCCCGCGGGCGATTCGAGCGAGAGCTTGACCGGCACCATCGGGACGAGCAAGGCCTGGAAGTCGAAGGCAGGGTAGAGGAGGCCGTCCATGCGCTGGCAATTGCCGCAGTCTTTCTTGTCGAACTCGAAGAACACGAATTTGCTCTCGCGTGTCGCCCGCTGGATCGCATCTTCCGCGCTCGTCGCCCAGAGCGGGTTGCCCGGGCCCACCCCGGAAGGTTTCGCAATCCGCTGTGAGGAGTCGGACGGCGTCCCCGCGGCGCTCGCCGGCGGCACCGAAGGAGATGTTTTCGGGGTGAGGGCGGGCGCCTGTTGAACACTCAGGGCCGCGAAAAGGACGACCGAAAGAAGAGAGCTCAAACGTACCTCCGAGCAATGCTGTCGCGGAAACGGCCCGACGGACTCCGGAATTCCCTTCGCGCGCTCAAGAACGTGGTGCCCAGGGACGGAATTGAACCGCCGACACAGGGATTTTCAGTCCCTTGCTCTACCAACTGAGCTACCTGGGCGCGGCGTCGAATCGGGGCGGGCGAGTGTAGCGGAAAGGGAGCACTGCCGCAACGGTCGGAGACTCTTGGGGTCAACGCTGAATTGCTGAATTCAGTTATTCAGCGCTGACCCCACTAAGATTGCGCGGTGATCCTGAAGGTCGCCAAGCTCGGCGCGAAAGAGCTGAGGATGCGGTCCCGCGAAGTGGACACCAAGGCGGTCTCCCGCGGCGACTACGAGCCCTTTCTGGCCGACCTCGAGCACACGATGCGCGAGTACGACGGCACCGGACTTGCCGCTCCGCAGGTTTTCACGCCGTTGCGAATCTTCCTGTACGAACTGAATCCGGAGACGCGCAAGCGCAAGGAGAAGAGCGTTCCTCTGACCGCCCTCTTCAACGCGACGTACGAGCCGGTCGGCTCGGAGATCGAGGAGGACTCGGAAGGATGTCTCTCCGTGCCGTTTCTCTGGGGAGGCGTCGTCCCGCGGTACGAGACGATCCGCGTGCACGCGCTCGATCGGGCGGGCAAGTCGCTCGAGTTCGAAGCCTCCGGTTACCACGCGCGCGTTCTCCAGCACGAGATCGATCACCTGGATGGACTGGTCTACCTCGACCGGATGCCCGACATGAAGTCGCTCGCCTATACGGTCAAGTTCGGCTGACGGCCCGCTTCGGTCGCCGTCACTCGAATCTCGGCGAGCCCTGTCATCCCGAGGGCGAAGCCCGAGGGATCCCTCGATACGAGGGATTCCTCGCTGCGCTCGGAATGACCGGAAGAGCCTTGTGAAAAGTTTCACAAGGGCGTCGCCGTGTGTCAGAATCCCGCCGCCATGCCCACGTCCGGCACGGGCGAACCGCTGCCCACCCACGACCCGAAAACCGCGGGGGGCGGCGCGGACTTCTTCACGACGCGGCTCGAGACGATGGTCGCCTGGGCCCGCTCGAACTCGCTCTGGCCGCTTCCGTTCGCGACGGCCTGCTGCGGAATCGAGTTCATGTCGGTCGTCTCGTCCCACTACGACCTCTCGCGCTTCGGCGCCGAGGTCGTGCGGTTCTCCCCGAGACAGGCGGATCTCCTGATCGTGGCGGGCACGGTCGTGGACAAGCTCGCGCCGGCGCTCCGGAAGATCTATGACCAAATGCCGGAGCCCAAGTGGGTCATCTCGATGGGCGTCTGCGCCTCCTCCGGCGGCTTCTATCGCGCCTACCACGTGACGCAGGGGATCGACGAGATCGTGCCGGTGGACGTGTACGTCCCGGGCTGCCCGCCGACGCCCGAAGAGCTGATGTACGGGATCCTCGAGCTGCAACGCAAGATCCGCTCCGGAGAGATGTCGCGCGACGAGCGTTCCGCCGCGGCGGCGGCACGTTGAGCTCGGTCGAGACCATCCCCCTTTCGCCGGCGGCGGAGAAGCTGCGCGAGCGCTTCGCACGCTCACCGCTCGCCGAGCGCGTGGCGATCGTCGACCTCGACCTGCCCACGCTCGAGATTTCGCCTTCGGAATGGCCGGCGGTCGCCCGCTTTCTGCGCGACGACCCGGAGTGTCGCTTCGACCTCTTCCTCGATCTCGCCGGCGTGGACAACGCGAAGCGCCTCGGTCGTCCGAGCCGGTTCGAAGCGGTTTTTCATCTCCTCTCCCTGTCGCAGGAGGAGCACGTCCGGGTCAAGGTGATCCTGCCGGACGGCGCCTCCCCGAGCCTTCCTACAGTCTCCGAGGTCTGGCCGGCGGCAAACTGGTTCGAGCGCGAAGCGTTCGACCTCTTCGGCTTCGACTTTCCCGGACACCCGAACCTGCGCCGCCTTCTCTGCCACGACGCCTTCGTGGGCAACCCTCTCCGGAAGGACTACTCGCCGGGCCAGCGATGGTTTTTTGCGGAAGAAGACCTCCGGATGCCCGACTGGGCGGCACACCCCGAGGAGAAGGCGGGCCACTTCGAGACGCAGACGATCTCGATCGGTCCGTCTCATCCGGCGACGCACGGAATCATCCATCTGATCGCGCGGCTCGACGGGGAACGGATCACGCGCGCCGAGACGCAGATCGGTTACATGCACCGCTGCTTCGAGAAGATGGCGGAAACGCACACCTGGAACCAGGCGATCCCGTTTTGCGATCGGTTGAACTACGTCTCCGCGATGATCAACGGCGTCGGCTACGTGCGCACGGTCGAGAAAATGCTCGGTATCGAGGTCCCCGAGCGCGGCCAGCTCGTCCGCACAATCCTCTCGGAGTTCTCGCGAATCATGGACCATTGCGTCAACATCGGGACGAACCTCGTCGACATCGGCGCGCTCACGAACTTCTGGTACCTGTATCAGCCGCGCGAAGGCATCTACGGTCTCCTCGAGGCCTGCTGCGGCGCGCGCCTGACGGTTTCATACGTGCGGATCGGCGGGCTCGCGATCGACGTGCCCGAGGACTTCGTCCCTCGCTGCCGGGCGCTCCTCGAATCCATCCCGCGGTTTCTGGACGATGTCGACCGGCTCGTCACCCGGAACCGGATCGTCCGAAATCGGTTTGCCGGAACCGGAGTCGTCACGCGGGATCAGGCCATCGCGTGGGGTTTCACCGGACCGGCGCTCCGCGCGTCCGGCGTCCCTTACGACGTGCGGCGCTCCCGGCCTTACGACTTCTACGAGCGCTTCGACTGGGACGTGCCGATCGCGACGGACGGCGACAACTATGCGCGATACCTCGTGCGGATGGAGGAGATGCGCCAGTCGCTCACGATCATCCGGCAGGCGCTCGACGTCTTCCCTTCGGCCGGGCCGGTCAACTCAGACGACTGGCACATCGTCCTGCCCCCGAAGGACGCCGTGTACCACGACATGGAGTCGCTCATCTTCCACTTCAAGCTGATCATGGAAGGCATTCGCGTGCCCGTGGGGGAGCGATACGACTGGATCGAAGGCGCCAACGGAGAGCTCGGCTTCTACGCGATCTCCGACGGCGGAGCGGGGCCCTACCGGTTGAAGCATCGGCCTCCCTGTTTCCCGATGATGGCCGCGTACGAAAAGATCATCGTCGGCGGCCGGCTCTCCGACGCGATCGCGACCCTGGGAACTCTGAACATCATCGCGGGGGAGCTCGAGCGGTGAGCGGGGTGCTGGACGTCGGAGCCCGCCGCCCGCGGAAGCTCACTCTCTTGGAAAGGCTCTACCTTCCCGAAATCGTGAAGGGCATGGGGGTCACGATCCGGCACCTGCTGCGAAACATCGTCCGGATCCGGAACCTCCCGACGATCCTCTATCCCGAAAAACGGCGCGACTACTCCGATCGGTTTCGCGGCAAGCACATCCTGACGACGCGGGACGACGGGACGCTGAAGTGCGTTGCCTGCTACATGTGCGCGGAGGCGTGCCCGGCCGAGTGCATCACGATCGTCGCCGGCGAGCACCCGAAGATCGCATACGAGAAGTATCCGGTCGTTTTCGACATCGACATGCTGCGCTGCGTGTTCTGCGGGTTCTGCGTGGACGCGTGCCCGAAGGACGCCATCTGGATGACGCGAAACTACGAGATGGCTTTCTTCAACCGGGAGGAAGCGGTCTTCGGCATCGACAAGCTGATCGCCAAGCCCGGCCTGCCCGTCAAGGACGGCCTGGGGTACCGGCCGTACTATCCAGGCGACGGCACGCGGCCGCCGGGAGACGCGTCAAGCTCGCCGGTCATCCCGGGCGACGGCGAGCGCGACAGGCTGCGCGAAAAAGGGATCGACGTCCATCACACGCCCGGTCCCGGGCCTCTTAATCGGTCGCTCGACGCGACCGTAAGAGAGTAAACGGCCGCGGGGCAACATCCCATGGTGAAGAGCTAGACCTTCTCGACTCGAACAAGGGCGTTGTAGTCGGGCTCTCGAGACTCCGGGTCCACCTCCGACGCGGACAGCAGCGGCATCCCCTCCGGCCAATGCACCTCGAGGTTGCCCGGCTTGATCGGCGCGAGCTTCACGAACCCCCGGAACTCCCCGGAGTCGGAGACGAGCCGGACCGGAGCGCCGTCGGCAAGAGACAGACCGCCTGCGTCTGCGACGTTCATCAGCACGTCGTGGCGGGCGGCGCCCGTCAGTGGGTCGAGGTTGCGCTGGACCATCGAGTTGAACTGCTTGCCGCGGCGCGTGGACACGAAGAACCGGCCATCGCGCCGCCGCCGTGAGGGCAGCTGGACGGGGGCGAAATGCCCCTTTCCGTCGGGAGTCGCGAATCGGCCGTCGGCGAAGAGCGTCTCGCCCCCCCACTGAATGGAGTCGCCGCGCTGCCTGAGGTTCTCGATCCCTGCATAGAGCGGAATCGCGCGCGCGATCTCCGCGCGGATCTCGGCGGTCGAGCGGAAGCAGATCTTCTCCGCGTCCTGCGGGCGCACGCGCGCGCAGACCTCGCCGAAGACTTCCCACTCGGGACGTGCGCTTCCGATCCGCCGGCCGGGGATCTCCGGCGAGAAGATGATCCGACGCTCCGTCGAAGTCTCCGTGACGCCTCCCGGCGTCTCGTACCGCGTCGCCGCGGGCAGGAGCAACACGGTGTCGGAGGGCTCGACGAGCATCGCCCCCGCGAGGACGATGTCCTGGTGAATGCGCAGGCCCGGACGGGAGAGAGCGGCGCGGTTGCGCGCCTTGCCCGACAGGGTCTCTAAGAAGTTCCCGCCGACGATCCAGAAGACGTCGACCTCGCCACGGGCCGCGGCTTCGACCTGGTCGTTCGCCGTCAACCCCTTCGCGCGCGGGACCGGGAATCCCCAGAACTCTTGCCATCGGGCGAGCGCGGCTTCGCCCGGGCCCGGCAAGCAGCCGACCTCGGCGCCGCCCTGGACGCCGGAGTGTCCGCGGATCGGCATCAGCCCCCGGCCGGCGCACCCCGGGATTCCGCGGGCGAGGCTGACGTTGACGAGGGCGCGGATCGTGTCGACGCCGTGCGCGTGCTGCGTCAGACCCATGGCCCAGACGAAGTGGGCGTTGGGCCGCTCGATCAGGAGCCGCGCGAAGTCGCGCATGCGGTGGCGCGGGGCACCGCTCGACTCCTCCAGCTCCTCCCAGCTCTGCGCCTGGACCGCCTCGGCGGCGGCATCGAACCCGTTCGTGCGCTCGCGGACGAAGTCCTGGTCCACGCCGTCCGGCTCCCCGAGGAGCGCCTTCAAGACACCGTTCAAAAACGCCAGGTCGCCCCCGGTATCGACTTCGAACCAGTGGTCCGCGAGCTTCGTCCCGAAGAGCGCGCTCTCCGCGATCGAGGGAACCCAGTAGCGCTCCAGGCCCGGCTCGCGATAAGGGTTGACGACCGCGATCCGGACGCCGTTCTTCTTCGCGTAGTAGAGGTACTTGGTCGTGACCGGCTGGTTGTTCGGGACGTTCGATCCGAAGAAGACGATCAAGTCCGAATGAAGCCAGTCTCGGTAGCTTGCCGTCGATGCGCCATATCCGAGCATCTCCTTCATTGCGACGGTCGACGCCGCGTGGCAGAGCCGCGCCGAGTTGTCGACGTGGTTCGTTCCGAGGAATCTCGCTGCCTTCTGCGCGGCGTAGTAGGTCTCGTTCGGGATCCCCCGCGAAGTGAGGTAGAAGGCGATCCGCTCCGGCGCCGCGGCCCGGAGGTATTCCGCGGCGAGCTCCAGCGCCTCTTCCCAGGAGATCGGCCGGAACCCGGGGTCGCCGTGCCGGCGCACGAGGGGATGGGGGAGGCGGCCGAGCTTTCGCAGCTCGTCGGACGAGAGCGATGTGAGGCCGCCCGCGTGCGCCAGCCTTGCCGGATCGAGCGCGGGCATCGTGTTCAGGCTCATCAGCTCGAGTCGGACCATGCACAGGTGCGTCCCTTCGATCGTCCAGTCGGAAAGGCCCGTCGTTCCGAGCGCGCAGCCGTCGCAGACGCCGCGGGTCAGGATCCTCCACGCGAACGGGAGCTCCCTCCGGTTCTCCCACGCGATCCGCGCCATCTCGCGGAAATGGCGCGGCTTGATCTCTTTAAGACCGGTCGGGGAGAGCGAGACCCAGCTCTCGCGGTTCCACGGCATCGGTCCGCGATTCTATGGGACTATGCGCAGCAGCTCGCGTCGCAGCAGGCGGCGGGCTCGGGCACCGGGGTTTCGACGTCCTCAAGGACCGTGTAGACCTCCCACCGGTTGCCGTCGGGATCGCTCACCCAGAACTTGTCCTGGCGCGCGTAGCAGCACGTCGTGTCCTTCTCGTCGAAGCTCGCGACTCCGCGCGCCGTCACGCGCTCTTTCCACGCGTCGACCTCATCGGTCGAACCGACTCGCAGACCGAGATGCGAAAGCGCACCTTTCAGTTCGGGACGGCGGCCGGTCTCGTTCAGCGCGAGGTGGATGGTGGGCGCGCTCGTGACGAACTTGACGTATCCCGGCTTCTCCTTGGCGGGCGGGACCCCGAAGAACGCGGCGTAGAAGTCGCGCGCGCGTGCGGCGTCGGAAACGTTCAGCGAGACGTGAATCGAGGGTTCCATCGGTGCCTCCTTTTTGGGATCTGACCCCCTTCGGGGATCAGACCCTTGTCAAATCTCCTGGGCGACGGTTTGCGCGAGCCGCGCCAGCGCCGGCTCGTTTCGGCGGTAGTACATCCAGCGGCCGCGCTTCTCGCGCACGACGAGACCGGCGCGGCAAAGCGCGTCCATGTGATGGGAAACGACCGATTGTGAGATTCCGAGCGCGTCCTCGAGGTCGCAGGCGCAGAGGCCCGTCTCATCGCTCCCGACGAGCGAGCAGCACGATTCGCCGCGCGCCTTGAGCAGCTCGAGGATCTGGAGCCGCTTCGGATCCGAGAGCGCCTTGAACGCCAGGAGGCGCCTTTCATCGCTTCCATGCTTCTTCATATTTACATTTATAGATATAACGACCGGAAGAAGTCAAGCCGTTTTCTCAGGTCCTGGCTTTTGGTCCTGAGTCTTAACCCGGCCCGACCGTCGGCCGGTGCCCGTCGGTTCGGAAGACCGATTCGACCGTGTTCTCGATCTGGTCGTCCGCGAGTCCCTTGTCCTTGAGCTCGCCGGCCAGGATCGCCTCGTTCATGCAGATTCCGCAGCCCGCCGCGTGCTTGCTCGTGAAACAGGTCAGGAGAGTCTTGTGCCGGTGAATCATGCTCTCCTGGCATTCGCAGAAGCAGTGGAGCCGGTCGAGCGTGGCCGGGTATTTCCGGGCGACCTCGTAGGCCGGCCGAACCTCCGCCTCGTAGATCCTCGTGTCGGTAAAGAGGGCCGGGTCGAGAACCGCGCCGCGCTCGGTGCAGGAGGCGCAGGAGTTGGTCGCGGGCGGCGCCTTCTTCGCCGGGGTCTTCGGACCGGCGGCGCCCGCGGAGGTCGCGGCGACGGCGAGAATCGTGGCGGCCGCGAGGAGCCGAGCTTGCATGGAGACCTCCGGGCGCGCTAACCGGAGGAGGAGAGGCTTTGTTCCCTGGGGTCAGGCGTGCATTTTGGTATTTCGGCCGGAATAAGACCAAAGTACCCGCCTGACCCCATCCGGCTATTTGAGCTCCTCCATCATCTGGTCGAGCGATTCTTTGGGCGGGCGCACTTTTTCGTCAGCGATGACCGCAAGCGGCCGCTCGGGGAGCTGGAGCAGCGACAGAAAATCCTTCTTCGTCGGCTCGACGTAGATCAGGCCCGTCAGGAACTCCTGCTTCTCCCGTCCTTCGTGAAGGAGCCCGAGTGCCGCCATCGTGTCGGTCGCGTCGTAGTCCTCGCGGAGCTTTCGGAGGCGGATGTGCGATCCGTCGTGGAGGACGACGTCCTGCGTCGTGCCCGGGTCGTAATCCACCTGGATCTCCTCGAAGAACGGAACGAAGCCGATCTCCTGGATCGCAATCTCGTGGTCCTTCGCCCACTTGTACGACTTCGTGGAGTCCTCGTGGTTGTTGAACGTCACGCAGGGCGAGATGACGTCTAAGAGCGCCGTCCCGCGGTGGGCGATCGCGCCCTTGATGAGCGCCAGGAGTTGCTTCATATCGCCCGAGAACGACCGCGCGACGTAGCCGCAGCCGAGCTCGATCGCGAGCGCGCACAGGTCCATAGCGGGCAGATCGTTGACGACTCCGGTCTTCAACTTCGAGCCGAGATCCGCGGTCGCGGAGAACTGGCCTTTCGTCAAACCGTAGACGCCGTTGTTCTCGACGATGTAGATCATCGGGAGGTTGCGCCGCAGCAGATGCACGAACTGGCCGGCGCCGATCGAAGCGGTGTCCCCGTCGCCCGACACGCCGATGTAGAGCAGGTTGGGGTTGGCCAGGGACGATCCGGTCGCGATCGACGGCATCCTGCCGTGGACCGCGTTGAAGCCGTGGCCGCGATCGACGAAGTACGCGGTCGTCTTGGAGGAGCAGCCGATGCCGGACATCTTCGCGACCTTGTACGGATCGACCCCCATCTCGTAGAAGGCCTGCGTGATCTGGCGGGTGATGACGTCGTGGCCGCAGCCGACGCACAGGGTCGACTTCAACCCCCCATATTCCTTGACGGTCAGCCCCAACCGGTTGGTGGGGGCGGCTTTGGGCTCGGTAACAGACGACATCAGTGCTTCTCCCCGGCTTCGACCCCTTCGACCACGGTCTCGGCGTCGAGGGGAAAGCCGTCGTAGTGTCGGATGGAACGCAGCTTGGTGGCGTCGCCGCGGACCTCGAGGGTCAGCAGCTCGTACATCTGGCCGTCGCGGTTCTGGTCGACGACGTAGACGCGCTCGTGGCGGGCGATGAAGTCGACGGCGTCCGGAGTGAACGGCAGCGCGCGGAGGCGCAGGTAGTCAGTCTCGATCCCGCGCTTCGCCAGGATGACCCGCGCCTCTTCGACGGCGAAGTCCGAAGAGCCGTAAGCAATGAGCCCGACCGGACTTCCCGCGCCGTTCGACACGACGGGCCGCGGGACCCAGGTCTTCGCGGTCTCGAGCTTGCGCGCGAGCCGGTCCATGTTGTTCTTGTAGTCGTCGGGCCGCTCCGAGTAGGTCGCGCGCTCGGTGTGTCCCGAGCCGCGCGTGAAGTAAGCGGCGAGCGGGTGGTCGGTGATCCCCGGCAGGGTGCGCCAGGGAATGCCGTCGCCATCCACGTCCTTGTATCGCTCGAAGCCGCCGAAGCGCTTGACGTGCTCGTCGATCTCTTCGTTCGTCTTGAGCACCTTGCCGCGGTCGAACGGCTTGTCGGGGTAGGTGAACGGGTCGCTCATCCAGTTGTTCATGCCGAGGTCGAGATCCATCATCACGAAGACCGGGGTCTGGAAGCGCTCGGCGAGATTGAACGCTTCCATCGCCATCTCGTAGCATTCCTGGACGCTCGCGGGGATGAGGAGGATGTGCCGGGCGTCGCCGTGCGAGAGGTTATAGGTCGAGAAGATGTCTCCCTGCATCGTCCGCGTCGGTAGCCCGGTCGAGGGGCCGACGCGCTGCACGTCGAAGATGACCGAGGGAATCTCCGCGTAATAGCCGAGCCCCGTGAATTCCGACATGAGCGAGATCCCGGGGCCCGAAGTGGTCGTCATCGCGCGGGCTCCGGCCCAGCCGGCCCCGAGCACCATGCCGATCGCCGCAAGCTCGTCCTCGGCCTGCACGATTGCGAAGGTTGGCTTCCCGGTCTCCGGGTCGATCCGGAACCGCCGGCAGTAGTCGGTGAGCGACTCCGCGAGGGCGGAGGAAGGGGTAATTGGGTACCAAGTTACCACGGTAACACCCGCCAGCATGCAGCCGATCGCCGCCGCGGCGTTGCCGTCGATGATGATCTTGCCCGCGGTTGCGTTCATCCGCTCGAGGCGGAAGGGATCGCTCTTCGTCAGGTTCTTCTCGGCCCAGTCGAAGCCGCCTCGGATCGCAGCGAGGTTGATCTCGACGGCCTTCGCCTTGTTCTTGAACTGCCTGGCGACAGCGCGCTCGATCTCGCTCATGTCGATGCCGAGCAGCCAGGCCGCGACGCCGACGTAGATCATGTTGACCGCGAGCCGCCGCAGCTTCCCGTCGTGGACGAGCTCGAGAACGAGCTTCTGGAACGGTACGGGGTAGAAATATACGTCGTTGCGGAGCCCGTCGAGCTTCAGGGTCTCCTCGTAGATAACGGCGGCGCCGGGATGGACCGTCCGGACGTCCTCGTGGGCGGTCTCCGGGTTCATGCAGATCAGGACCCCGATGTCGCGTCGGCGTGCGATGAACCCTTCTTTCGACGCCCGGATCGTGAACCAGGTCGGAAGCCCCTGGATGTTCGACGGGAAGAGGTTCTTGCCCGAAACGGGGATCCCCATCTGGAAGATCGACCGCATCAGGATGTTGTTCGAAGACTGGCTGCCCGAGCCGTTGGCGGTCGCGACGTGAATCGAAAAATCGTTGACCACCGCCGCTCCGGCTGCAGCCGGACCGGGGGCTTTCTCTTCCAGGGTCGCCGTGGACATCTCTCTCCTTTTTCCGACCGGGACGGTCCGCCGGAGCCGGAAATCATAGCAGAGCGATCGAGATAACCCGGCGTTCTTCGCCCGGTCCGCGCGCGCTCGCGACACTAGAATTGGCAGAGGAGGACCGGATGAAAAAGTGGCGCGCGATCTCCCTGGCGGTTCTCTCGATCTCGATCGCGTCAACCGCCCAACCGGCGGGAAGGCCGCTCAAGTTCGAGGAGCTCGCGAAAGTCCAGCGCGTCGGAGGTTTCGGCGTCTCACCCGACGGCAAGTGGATCGTTTACGCGATCGGAACTCCGGTCGTCCTCGAGAACCGCACGAAGTCGGCGATTTGGCTCGGGCCTTCCGCCGGCGGCGCGCCGCGCCGCTTGACCTCGGGCGAGAAGCGCGATTCGGACCCGGCGTTCTCGCCGGACGGACGGCGGGTCGCTTTCCTGTCGAACCGGGACGGTTCCTCGCAGATCTGGCTGGTCGATCTGGCGGGCGGCGAGCCGTCGAAGGCGACGTCCTTCCCGACCGAAGTCAACGGCTTCAAGTGGTCGCCCGACGGCAAGTGGTTCCTCGTGACCTCCGACGTTTTCCCGGACTGCACCGACGCGGCGTGCCTCGAGAGGAAAGCGAAAGAGCGGGAGAAGTCGCCGACGAAAGCCCGCATCGCCGAACGTCTCCTCTTCCGGCACTGGGACTCGTGGAAGGAAGGATTGCGAACGCACATCTGGAAGCTGCCCGTGACCGGCGGCGCCGGCGTGGACCTGACTCCCGGCGACCACGATGCGCCGCCGTTCGACGTGGGCGGCGCGCTCGACTTCAACGTGTCGCCCGACGGAAGGGACTTCGTCTACGCGTCGAACACCGATCCCGTCGAGGCGCTCTCGACGAACTCCGACCTCTGGCTCGTGCCCTTTTCGGGGGGTGGAAACCCGAGGAACCTGACCGCGTCGAATCGCGCATTCGACGGGACGCCGAAGTTCTCCCCGGACGGAAAATGGATCGCCTACCGCTCGCAGAAAAGGCCGGGTTTCGAGTCCGACCTCTTCCGTCTCTCGCTTCTCGATCGGACGAGCGGCGCGACGCGCGAGCTGACCCTCGTTTTCGACGACTGGGTGGACGACTTCGAGTGGGCGCCCGATTCGAAGTCGCTCTATTTCCTGGCCACGCGGAAGGGGCGCGGCGGGATCTATCGGATCGGCCTCGAAGGCGGCGCTCCCAAGGAGATCTGGCGCGGAGGCACGCCGTCCCAGATCGCGGTCTCTCCCGACGGGGCTGAGATCTTTGTCCAAGCGAGTACCCTCTCCCGCCCCCCTGAAATCCTCGCCGTTCGCGCTCGGTCGGCCCGGCCGGCGGCCGCGAGGGCGATCGCGCGCGCCAGCGACGCTCTCCTGTCGGAGATCGAGCTCGGACAGGTCTCGGAGCGGTGGACGAAGTCCGCCGACGGCCGCGATCTCCACGCCTGGCTCGTCAAGCCACCCGGATTCGATCCGAGCCGGAAGTATCCGGCGGTCTTCCTGATCCACGGGGGGCCGCAGGGCGCTTGGAACGACGCCTGGTCCTTCCGCTGGAACCCCCAGGTCTTCGCCGCGTACGGCTACGTCGTCTACGCGCCGAACCCGCGGGGCTCGACCGGCTTCGGGCAGGAGTTCGTGGACCAGATCAGCCGCGACTGGGGAGGACGCGTCTACGACGACCTCATGCGTCAGGCGGACGACCTCGAGTCGCTTCCGTTCGTCGATCGCGGGAAGGTCGGCGCCGCCGGAGCCTCGTACGGCGGCTACATGATCGCGTGGATCCTCGGCCACACCGACCGCTTCAAGGCGCTCGTCTGCCACGACGGGGTCGTCGAGACGCGCTCCATGGCGCTCGAGACCGAGGAGCTCTGGTTCCCCACGTGGGACTTCGGGGGCTGGCCATGGGACTCGGAGCTCTACGAGAAGTGGAACCCGATGAAGTTCACCGGGAACTTCAAGACGCCGACGCTCGTCGTCACGAGCGAGAAGGATTTCCGGGTGCCGTTCGGCCAGGGCCTGCAGCTGTACACCGCGCTGCAGGTGCGGGGCGTCCCGTCGAAGATCCTGACGTTCCCCGACGAGGGGCACTGGGTCTTGAAACCCGGCAACTCGCGCGTGTGGCACGCGGTCGTCATGGACTGGCTGTCGCGCTGGCTCGGCGGCGCGAAGCCCGACGAGGAAGCGCTCTCGGCGGTCTACAGCCTCACGAAGTAGTCCCCGTTCGTGTCCCCGTCGTGTCCGATCAAGCCGCCGGCACGCAGCGTCCCGATGCCCAGTCGCGCAGCTCCGACACGTCTTCCGCGCGGACGACCGATAGCGGCCGCGTGGAGCGCAGCGCGACGAGGACGCCGGCTTCGTCTAAGGGCAGACCGGCGCCCCGCGCTTCGTAGAGCGCGGAAACGACCGCTTGCTCGATCTCGGCGCCGGAGAAGCCCTCAGATGAATCCGCGAGCCGCGTCGCGTCGAACCGTTTCGGGTCCTCGCCGCGGCGCGACAGGTGCAGCCGGAAGATCTCCGCCCGCGCCACTGCCCCGGGCAGGTCCACGAAGAAGACCTCGTCCACCCGCCCCTTGCGCATCAGCTCGGGCGGAAGCTCTTCGACGGAGTTGCACGTCGCGACGAGGAACACCCTCCGGCGGTGCTCCTGCATCCACGTCAGGAGCGTCCCGAGCAGGCGCTGCGAGACGCCCCCGTCCGACTCGGCGGAGCGCGCCGAGACGAAGGCTTTTTCGATCTCGTCGATCCAGAGGACGCAGGGCGCCATCCGCTCGACTCGCTTCAACGCCTCGCGCAGGTTGCGCTCCGACTCCCCGATGAAGGGTGCGAGCAGCCGGCCGGCCTCGAGCGAGAACAGCGGAACGGACCAGCAGGCCGCCACGGCCTTCGCCGCCAGGCTCTTCCCGCAGCCCTGGACCCCGAGAAGGAGGAGTCCTCGCGGCGGGTCGAGAGCGCCTTCGTCGTCGGCGCCCGAAAAGCCGGCCCTCCGCGTCTCGATCCACTTCTTCAGCCTCTCGAGACCGCCGACGTGGTCGAACCCCTCCGGCGCGGCGACGAGCTCGAGCATGCCGCCGCCGCCGATCAGCGTCTCCTTGGTCTGGCGGATGCGGGGCAGGTCCGCCCCGTCGAGCACTCCGTCCTCGGCGAACGCCCGCGCGAGCGACCTCTCCGCCTCGAACATCGTCAACCCCTCGAGGTCGGACACGAGCTCGTCGGTGTCGGCGGGAGAGAGCGCCACCCGGCCCGCCCGACCCTCACGCGGCGCGCGCCGCACGAAGTCGCCGACCAGCTTCTTCAGCTCTTGACGCCCGGGAAGGGCAAACTCGAACCGGATCTCCACGTCCTCGAGCTCCGGCTTCCTCGGCGCGAGCGGCCCGACGAGCACGAGCGTGCGGGCCGATCCGGCGAACTCCTGGGCCGTCTCGCGCAGCGCGCGGAGCGCCACGGGGTTCTCCAGGTGCGGCTGCGGGTCCTTCAGGAGCCAGACGCCGTCGCCCTTGCAGCCCCGGATGATCTTCAGAGCGAAGGTCAGGTCCGCCGTCTTCGGCGCGTCTGCGGGATGGGAAGGGGAGAGACCGGAGGCGGCGCTCCAGGTCGAGACCGGCAGACCGAGCTCTCCCGCGACCGCGCGAACGAGCGACTCGAACCGCGTCTCTTCGACCGTCTCGCAGACGACGAGCGGATGGCGCGAACGGAAGAGGAGGGCGAGATCTTCGGCGGGGACGTCCAAAGCGTCGAGAGTCTAGCCGGTAGACTGGATTTCGTGGTCCCCCGGCGCATCGTCTCGCTCTGCCCGTCCATCACCGAGACCCTGGTGGCGATCGGCGGCCTGTCGCGTCTCGTGGCCGCCACCCGGTACTGCGTCCGGCCGCAGGGACTCCTCTGGGGCCTGCCGCGGATCGGCGGGACGAAGAACCCCGATCTCGGTCGGATCCAGGACCTCGCGCCGGACCTGGTCTTCGCGAATCAGGAGGAAAACCGGCGGGAGGACGTTCTCGCGCTTCAAGGAGCGGGAATCGAGGTGGACGTCTCCTTCCCGCGTAAGGTGGCGGAAGTGCCCGACGCGATCCGCGGCTGGGGCCGGCGGCTGGGCGAGGAGGGAGCCGCCGAAGCGCTTGCCTCGCGCATCGAGAGCGAGATCGCAGCGCTCCAGGGCGAGTCGCCCCCCGGCGCGTTCCGCTACGCGTACTGGATCTGGAGGAAGCCCTGGATGACGGTCTCCGGCGACACGTACGTTTCGGACCTTCTTTCACTGTCCGGCGGTGTCAATGTCTTCGCCGGCGAAGAAGATCGATATCCGGTCGCGTCACCCGAAGAGTCTCTCGCGCGGGGCACAGGAGTCCATTTCTTTCCGAGCGAGCCGTATCCGTTTCGCGAGGAGAAGCACGGCGAAGAGGTCGCGAAGATCTTCGGCGAAAAATCCCGCCGGCTCTTCGTCGCCGGAGACGACCTCTCCTGGCACGGCTTCCGCACGCTGGATGGCCTCCGCGCGGTGAAGAAGCTGCGGGTGTACGCGTCTTCGTAGCTGTCATTCTGAGGCGCGGAGCGCCGAAGAATCCCTCCGTTTCAAGCGACCTTCGCCGCCTCCGGCGGCTCAGGATGACAGCTCGCGCTTACCCCCGCCGATTGAGGAGGTCCAGGAACTCTTCGCGCACCGACCGGTTGAAGAAAATCCCGCGGATTGCCGAAGTCACCGTCAGCGCGCCGGGCTTCTTGACCCCGCGCATCTCGACGCAAAGATGGCGCGCCTCGACGACGACCATCACCCCCTGCGGCGCGAGCTTCTCCGCCATGAATCCGGCGATCTGCTCGGTCAGCCTCTCCTGGAGCTGCGGCCGGCAGGCGTAAAACTCGACGATCCTCGGCATCTTCGACAACCCGACGATCCTTTCCGAGGGAATGTAGGCGACGTGCGCGTGGCCGTAGAAAGGGACGAAGTGGTGCGCGCACATCGAGTAGAAAGGGATGTCTTTCTCCATGACCATCGCGGTGTAATGCTCCTCGTTCGGGAAGACCGTGACTTTCGGCTCGGCCCCTTCCGAGAGCCCGTGGAACATCTCCAGGTACATCTTCGCGACGCGCGCATCGGTGTCCTTCAGGTTGGGATCGGAAGGATCGAGACCGAGCGCTTCGATGATGCCGCGCATGTGCTCCGCGATCTCGCGGAGCTTGCGTTCCTCCTCGATCGAAGCGGGGAGGACTTCGGTCTCGTCGATCGGCGGATGGGCCATGGGAGTGTCGTCTGCCTCAGGCCGCGCGGGCCTTCTCGAGGAGCGCCGCGATGTCCCGCGCGACCGGCACGTCGCTCTTGACGATCTCGAGGATCTTCCCGTCTTTTCCGATGACGAACGCCGTTCTCGCGGCCATTCCCCTGTCGTCTAAGTAGACGCCGTACTTCTTCGCGACCTCCCCCTTCGGGTGGAAGTCGGAGAGAAGGGGATAGGAAATGCCGAACTTCTCCGCAAACGCCCGGTGGCTCCAGAGCGAGTCCACCGAGACGCCGAGGACCGCGACGTCGTCGGAGGCGAGCCCGGGCGCGAGCGCAGCGCACTCCTTGTTCTCCGCCGAACACACCGGCGAGAAGTCGAGCGGATAGAAGAGGAGCACGACGTTCTTCTTCCCACGAAAGTCCGACAACGTCACCTTGTCCCCAATGGTCGACGGGAGGGTGAAGTCCGGGGCTAGGTCTCCGACGCGAAGCTCGGTCATCGCTTCTCCTTCGACCGCGATTCTAGCGAACCGCCGGCTGTCGTCAGCTGATCGTCTTGCGGAAGGCGCGGGTCGACCCCAGGACGAGCACGGCTGCAAGCGCGATCAGGGCCGCGACGCTCGGCCAGAGATCGAGAAAGTTCGCCCCCCGGATGATGATCCCGCGCGAGATCTTGATGAAGTGCGTGGCGGGGAGGAGCTGCGCGACGACGCGCAGCGGCGCTGGCAGCGAGGAGAGCGGAAAGATGTATCCGGAGAGCATGATCGAGGGGAGGAGGAACATCTGCGTCCTCTGAATCGCCTCCATCTGCGTCTGGGACCAGGACGACACGAGCAGACCGAGCGAGAGCAGGGCGAAGAGGTAGACGATCGAGAGGACGAGCAGCAGCGGGACGCTTCCGTGGATGGGAACCTGGAAGACCGTCGTCATGAGCAGGAGGATGAGAAGAAGCTGCGCGAAGGCGAGAACGAGGTAGGGCAGCAGCTTGCCGAGGACGACCGCCACGGGCGAGGCCGGTGTCACCATGAGCTGCTCCAGCGTGCCGCGTTCCTTCTCCCGGACGATCGCGAACGCGGCGAGGAGCGTCCCGGAGAAAGTGAGCAGGATTCCGACGAGCCCCGGGATGAGCAGGTTCGCGCTGCGCGAGTCCGGGTTGAAGAGCAGGAGCGGATGGACCCGGATCGAGAGCCGCTCGAATCCCGCCCCGGCGCCGAGCTCCTGGAGCGAGCGCGCGAGGGCGACGCCGTTCGCGGCGGCGAGCGCCTGCGACGAGATCGAAGAGTCCGATCCGTCGATCAAGACGAGAACGTCGGCGGGCCGCCCCGTGAGCCTCCGGCGGTCGTAGTCGGGCGGGATCTCGATACCAACCGAAGCCCGCCCGGCCACGATGCGCTCGGACAGCTCTTCGTGTGAGGCAACGTACTCCTTGACGTCGAAGAGGCTCGTGTTCACGAGCTCGGACACGAGCTCGCGGCTCTCCTGCGTGCGGCTCTGGTCGAACACGACCGCCGGAACGTGCCGGACGTTCGTGTCGATCAGACCGAAGAGGACGAGCTGGAGCGCCGGGATCATCAAGGCGAACTGAAGGGTCCCGCGGTCGCGAAGCATCTGCATCGCTTCCTTCCGCAAGACGGCGCGGAAACCCCTCATCCGGACGCCGCCACGGAAGCCGCGGGCGGCTCGGCCGGGATTTCGCCCCGCTTCCCCTTTTCGATGTCGGTCAAACGCACGAAGACGTCTTCGAGAGAGGCTTCGATCGGGCGGATCTTCACGGTCGCCCCGGCGGCCGCTTCGAGGTCCCGGGCGATTCGGTCGTCCGGAATCTCGGCGCGCACGAGAATGTGGAGGGAGTTCCCGAAGATGGTGAGATCCTCGACGTACGGCAGCTCGCGCGCGTGCTGCATCACCGCGGCCACACCGGCTTCGCACTCCGCCTCGACTCTCCGAGTTCCCGATGGCGTCACTTCCGGGAGTCGAGTCAGGTCCTTGGGATTCCCCTCGACGAGCATCCGGGAGAGATACAGGTATCCCACCCGGCCGCATCGCTCCGCTTCGTCCATGTAGTGCGTGCTCACGAGGAGCGTGACTCCGCGCGCGGCGAGCGTGAAGAGGAGGTTCCAGAGCTCGCGGCGCGCCACGGGGTCGATCCCCGCCGTGGGCTCGTCCAAGAAGAGAACTCTCGGTTCGTGCATGAGAGACGCGGCGAGAGCGAGACGCTGCTTCCAGCCGCCGGAAAGCTGGCCAGCGAGGCGGTCGACGTAAGGCCGGATCGAGGTCAGCTCGATCGCCCAGTTGCGCCGCTCTTCGAGACGTGCGCCTTCGAGACCGTAGACCTCGGCGAAGAAGGTCAGGTTCTCCATCACGGTCAGGTCCTCGTAGAGCGAGAACCTCTGCGGAACGTAGCCGATCCGCCGCCGGATCTCCTCGCCGTGCGTCACCACGTCCAGGCCGTCCACGCGGGCGGTCCCTTCGGTCGGCGCGAGCAGGCCGCAGAGGATGCGGATCATCGTGGATTTGCCCGAGCCGTTCGGGCCGAGGAGTCCGTAGATCTCGCCGCGCGGGACGGCGAGCGAGACCTTGTCGAGAGCACGGACTTTCCCGAAATCACGCGAGACCCCGTGGACCTCGATGCCGAGCGACGAGCTCTCCGACATCCGTTCTCAGTCGACCAGCCGAACGAGCGCGGCCATACCGGGTTTCAGCTCCGGCGTCGGATCGATCGCGACTTTCACCCCGAAAACCTGATCCATCCTCTGCTTCAACGTCTGCACGTTGCGGGGGGTGTATTCCCCCTGCTGCCGGATCTCGACGACTTTCCCGGAAAATTCACGCTTCGGAAAACTGTCGACCGTGATCGCGGCCTTCTGGCCGAGCCGGACGTGTCCGAGCAAGGGCTCGGGCACCCAGACGCGAACCCAGAGCTGGGAGGGCTCCAGAATCCGGGCGACCGGCTGGTTCGGGCCGACGAGGTCCCCCGGGCGCAGGTCGAGTGTCTCCACGATGCCGTCCGCCGGCGCGCGGACCACGGTCTCCTGGCTCTGGCGCAGGAGGAACGCGAGCCGCTGCTCCGCCTGGTCGAGCGCGGCTTCGGCTGCGCGGATGTCCTCGATCCGGCTGCCGCGCTCGAGCTCCCGGTAGGTTTCCAGCGCCGTCTTCGCGGCCGTCGCGGCGTCGTCGTACTGCTGGTGCGGGATCAGTCCCTGGTCGAGCAGAGCCTTCAGGCGCCGGCGCTCCCGTTCCGCGTTGTCCGCCTGGGCCCGCGCGCGAATGACTTCCTCCCGGCGCGGGCCGGCTCGGGTCCGCGCGAGGTTGGCTCGCGCCTGCTCCACGACGGCCCGTTGCTCGCGGATCTGAAGCGCCCCGAGATCGGTCTCGAAGGTGACGATCGGCTGTCCGGCGCGGACCCGCGCTCCTTCGGCCACGAGCACCGCGGAAACGCGGCCGCCCACGAGCGAACCGACTTCGACGTCCCGGGCCTCGATCGAGCCGGAGAGGACGAGCGGCTTCTCCCGCATTGACGATCGGAAGGCCCAGAACGCCCCTCCCGCCGCGACGATCAGGAGCGAGATCCACAACAGGCGGCGTTTCTTCACGATGACTTTCTCCTGACTCCTCTCCGGGAAGAGCGGATCGCACCGCGGCGCCAGATGTCGAGCATCGTATCGACGTAACGGGGGAGGGCAACCGCGGGCTCGATCCGCACCACCCGGTGCAGGAACACGTACGCGTGGAGCTGTCCCAGAAACGCGAGCGCGGCCGCGCGCGGATCGCGGACCTCGAGGCGGCCGGCCCGGGAGGCGCGGCGGAAGTAGTCTTCGACGAGCGCGAGTGCGCGCGCCGGGGGAGTGGGGCGTTCACGCGGGTCGAACGGCAGCGTGATGGTGCGCGCTTCCTCGGCAGTGCGGGCGCGGAGCCAGCGGGCGATGTTCTCACCGAGCTTCGATTCCAGGAAAGGAACGATGGCGAGCGCCAGCCGGCGCAGCACGTCCGCGGGGTCGTCGCGCCCGCTCGCCCGCGACACGAACTCGATCGGCGGGAGCTCGTCGGCGGGGGCCGACATCGCGGCCGAGAACAGGGCCTCCTTGGTCGGCGCGTGGCGCAGCACCGCCGACGGGGAGAGCCCGACTTTCGCCCCAATGGCGGCAAGCGTCGTTCCATCGAACCCGCGCTCCGAGAACGCTTCGCGCGCTCCCCGCAGGATCTGCTCCCGGCTGACCTTCGCCCGGCGGCCCATTTATAAATAAGCATACGTTAATTTACAAATCAGGTTCCCGGGGCCGGGCCGCCTCAGTCGCTCAACGGGGACCCTCTGCGCCGTTGCAGCCAGGCCGCCAACTCGTCAGCGCTCTTGGCGTTCAGCGTCGCGGCCGGCGTCACCCAGCCCTTCCGGGCGATCCCGACGGCGTTCGCGGCGTTTCCAAGCTCTTGGACGGAATGCGCGTCCGGCCCGATCGAAAAGAGAATCCCTTTCTCGACGCCGGGTTGGACGAGACGCCAGTCGAGGTCGAGGCGGTGGGGGGAACCGTTGATCTCGACCGCGCAACCGGAGCGGGCTGCGGCCGAAAGCACGGCTTCCATGTCGGCGTCGATGCCTTTCCGCGTCAGGAGCAGCCGGCCGGTCGGGTGCCCGAGGACCGAGACGCGCGGGTTCTCGACGGCGCGAACGAGCCGGCGGGTCTGCTCCTCGCGGGGGAGCCCGAAGCGCGAGTGGATGGATGCGACCACGACGTCGAAGGTCTCGAGAAATTCGTCGCCGTAGTCGATCGAGCCGTCCGCGAGGATGTCCGCCTCGGTCCCGTGGAAGATCCGGAAGCCGGGAAACCGCGACTGTGCCTCGCGGATCGCGTCTCTCTGGCGGGCGACACGGTCCGGCGTGAGGCCGCCCGCGTAGGCCGCCCCCTGGCTGTGGTCGGTGATCGCGGCGTACTCGTAGCCGGCCGCCTTCGCAGCCCCGACCATCTCTTCGAGCGTCGCACGGCCATCGGATTCCGTCGTGTGGACGTGAATCAGCCCGCGCACGTCGGATTCTTCGACGAGCTCCGGCAGCGCGCCCCGGGCGGCCGCTTCGATCTCGCCGCGCCCTTCGCGAAGCTCCGGCTCGATGAACGGGAGCTCGAGGGCGCGGTAAATCTCCGTCTCGGTCCGAGTCGCTCGCGGCTTTGTGCCGCCGCGTCCGCCGGAGATGCCGCGCTCGTCGAGCCGCATACCCCGCGTCTCCGCAAACCCCGCGAGACCGGTGAGGTGCTCCCTCGATCCGGTCGCGTGAAGGAGCGCGGCGCCAAACTCCTCGTCCGGGACGACCGTCAGATCCGCGCGCAGCCGCTCGGCGAGAGCGAGAGAAACTCTTCGCTCGTCCGCGGCGAGGACTTCCGCGATGCCGGCGACGTCCCGAAAGCTCCGAGCGAGCTCGCCCGGGCGATCCGAGGAGGCGACGAGCTCGACGCCTTCGACGACCTCCGACCGGCGGCGCAAGCCGCCCGCGATCTCGACGCGCGACGCCAGCCCGGTCGCGGCGAGTGCGGCCGCGAGCTCCTCCGCCCGTCCCTTGACCATCGAGTAGCGGTGGAGGCCGACGGTCGTCCGCAGCATCTCGATTCCCCGGAGGATCCCTTCCTCCGTCTTCGGACCGAAGCCCTTGAGCCCGGCAACTTTTCCTTCCCGGCACGCGGTTTCGAGCGCCTCGAGCGAATCGATTCCGAGCTTCTCGTGCAGGAGCTTCGCCTTGCGCGCGCCGAAGCCTGGAATTCGCAGGCACTCGCGCAGGCCCGGCGGGAAACTCGCGCGGAGCTCGTCGTAGTAGGGAAGAGACCCGGTCGTCAAAAGGGTCTCGATGTTCGAGAAGAGCCCGCCTCCGATTCCCCGGACCTTCAGGAGCTCGCGGGTGCGCACTGCCCGGGCAAGATCTCCGGAGAAGCCGCGGATCGCGCGCGCGCCCGAGTCATATGCGCGCACCTTGAAGACGTTCTCGCCTTTCAGCTCGAGCATCGCCGCGATCTCCTCGAGGACGTGGGCGACCTCGTTGCGGTCCATGCGGCGATTCTAAGAGTCGGAGTGGGGCGGCGGCGTCATCCGAACGTCGGAACGGTTGTTGCAGAACGACCGGCCAAGGAGGAATCCATGTCCGTCGCGAAGATCATCGAGCTCGTCGCCTCGTCGAACAAAAGCTGGGACGACGCCGTTCGCGCCGCGGTCGCGGAGGCCGCGAAGACCGTCCGGGGCATCCGGGGGGTGGACGTCGAGGACTGGACCGCGCGCGTCCAGGACGGCCGAATCGTGGAATACAAGGCGAACGTCAAGATCGCGTTCGGAGTGGAGGAGGAGTCCGGGGCTTAAGATCGGCGCGCTTGCGGGTTGACCTCCACAGCCACTCGAGCGTTTCCGACGGGCTCGACTCGCCGGCAGAGCTCGTCCGCCGCATGGCGGCGGGAGGCATCGACGCGTTCGCGCTGACCGACCACGACACGCTGCAGGGGCTCCCGGAGGCTCGCGAGGAGGCGCAGCGCCGCGGCATCGAGCTCATCTCCGGCACGGAGATTTCGGCGAATTTCGCGGGGGAGAACGACGTCCACATCCTGGCGCTCTTCGTGGACGAGGGCAACGTCGGTTTCAACGAAATCCTCGGTCAGCGCCAGGAAGCCCGGCGGACCCGCGGAGAGCGGATGGCCGAAAAGCTCCTCCAAGCCGGGTTCGCGATCGATCTCGAGGCGATCCGCGCGGACGTCGGCGACGGCGTCTGGGGGCGTCCGCACATCGCCCGTGCTCTCATCCGCGCCGGCTACGCGACCACGAACGACGAAGCGTTCGACCGGTTCCTCGGGGAAGAGCACCCGTGGTACGTCCCCTACGAGAGGTGGGACGCCTCCGACGTCGTCGCGGCAGTCCACCGGGCGGGGGGTGTGTGCTCGCTCGCCCACTCCGTCTGGTATCGCGATGCAGAGACGCTGATCGCCGGGCTCGCCGCTCGAGGCCTGGACGCCGTCGAGGTCTTTCACCCGGATCACCGCCCGGAGGAGGAGGAGCGATTCGGGCGGCTCGCGCGGGACCTCGGGCTCGCAACGACGGCGGGAAGCGACTACCACGGCTCGGTCGAAGGAAAGAAGTTTCCGG
>DASXSX010000168.1:0-1946 GCA_036505815.1 Thermoanaerobaculia bacterium | reverse complement strand
GCGATGGTGATGAAGCGCTACCCGCACGGCGCGGCGGGAGAGTTCTTCTTCATGAAACGCGCGCCGTCTCCGCGTCCCGACTGGATCGAGCTCTGTTCGATCGAGCACGGGTCGGGCAACGTCATCGACTTTCCCATCGTGCAGGATCTGCCGGCGCTGCTGTGGGTCGTGAACCTGGGCTGCATCGATCTCAATCAGTGGTATGCACGCTGCGACGACGTCGACCGGCCCGACTACCTCCACTTCGATCTCGATCCGGTGCCGGGCGCGGATTTCGGCAGGGTTCTCGAGACCGCGCTCCTCGTCCGCGAGTCGCTCGACTCTCTCGGCATGCCGAACTACGCGAAGACGGCGGGGTCGAAGGGCGTTCACGTCTACGTCCCGATCGTCCGCGGACCGACGCAAAAACAGGTCTGGACCTTTGCGAAGGAGTTCGCCCGGCAGATGGAAGCTCGCAAGCCCGAGCTCGTCACGGCGGAATACAAGGTCGCGAAACGTCCGAAGGGGCGCGTGCTGGTTGACTACAACCAGAACGCGTGGGGGCGCACGCTCGCTTCGATCTACTCCGTTCGGCCGAAGCCGCAGGCGACGGTTTCGACGCCGGTGACGTGGAAGGAGCTCGAGCGCGGCGTCGCGATCGAGGACTTCCGCATAGACAACGTGCCCGCGCGGCTGAAGAAGCTCGGCGACCTCTGGACGCCGCTGCTCGCGAAAACAGGCCGCGTGAAGCTGGAAAAGTTTTTCTAGGGCGTGCGCCTGTCGAGGCGAAAAAAGGCCGCGCGAGCCCGCTGAAGCTGCTGGATTAAGCGTACGTAATCACGTACGCTCGGGCGGAGACAAATTCATATGAGCACCATGACGGCGAGCCAGGCGCGGAAAGAGCTCTACCGGCTTCTCGATCAGGCCGCGGAGACCCACGAGCCGATTCACATCACAGGCAAGCGCAGTCACGGGGTTCTCGTCGCCGAGGAAGACTGGCGCGCGATCCAGGAGACGCTCTACCTCCTGCAGATTCCTGGCATGCGCGAGTCGATCCGGAGGGGGATGCGGACTCCGATCTCGAAATGCTCTGAGAAGCCGGGTTGGTAGCGTCGCGCCCGGCCTGGAGAGTCGTTTTCACGAAGCAGGCTCAAAAGGACGCCCGTAGGATCGCCGCGGCCGGTCTGCGGCCCAGGGCCGAGAAACTCCTGCGGCTCTTGGCCGAGAACCCGTTCGGACGGCCGCCGTCTTTCGAGAAGCTCGTTGGAGACCTCGCCGGCGCGTTCTCGCGTCGCATTACGATTCAGCATCGCCTGATCTATCAGGTGCTGGCGAAGGATCATGTCGTAAAAGTGCTCCGGATGTGGACACACTACGAATGATCTGGCCGGGCACGGGGAGTGAACTGTGGCGGGTGCAGGCCCATGGGGCCTGTCCCCGCGACATTCTTAGACCGTGATCGTTTGCCCCTCGAACCCCCGGAACGTGAAGGTGCAGAGCTCCCGGTACGTGTCGCGCTGTTCCTCGAGGATGTCGATCGCGATTCGCTCGCCGAGAAGTAGCGACTGCCAGTAATCCGACCGGTAGTGGAAGCCGGCCGCGTTGCGGCCGATTCCGACGTTGGCGGCGAGCTTGTTCAACTCGTTCTCGACGGTCAGGGGCGCGCCGCTCCATGGGAGGAGTGACGTCCCCGACGCGTCCGGCACGAAGGTCCGCGGCAGGGCGAAGGAGCCGTCAAACCACGCCTTCAAGATCGTCACGCAGGCGCCGGCCACCGTCGCGTGCCCCGCCCCGTACGACGGATGCGTGGGGCTTCCCTCCGGCGCCTCCAGCGGCAGGAGATAAGAACCAAAACGGGAATAGACGGCGTCGAGCGCGGACGAATTCAGGATGTCCTGGCTGACCGGATAATTTGCCGCTCCGATCCGCCGGTTGTGGACGAGTCCCGCAAACGCCTCCGGCCGCAG
>DASXSX010000167.1:0-26600 GCA_036505815.1 Thermoanaerobaculia bacterium | reverse complement strand
GGGAAGCGCGAGCGGTGTCGGCGACGTCATCCTGCGCGGTAAGTACCAGTTCCTGCGCGGCGAGCGGGGCGGCCTCGCGATCGCCGAAGATCTGCGGCTTCCGACCGGCGAGGAGCGGGACCTTCTCGGCACCGGCGCGACGCAGGCGAAGACGTTCCTGATCGGGTCGGTCCACCTCGGCCCGTTCTCGCCCCACGTCAACGCCGGCTACACGTGGTCCTCGAAGACCTCGGACCAGACGGACATACCCGACGAAATCTCCTACACGGCAGGCTTCGACTGGGCCGTCAGCCCGAGGATGACCGTCGCGGCGGACGTCATCGGACGCGACTTCGTCCACACCCGCGTGGTCCGGGTCGTCGAGACGACCTTCGAGGCGAACACCAACACCAACCCGGCGGCGCCGCCGACGATCGTCACCGCAACCTTCCCGCGCTTGATCGCAGAGCGGGGGGATTCCAATTCGCTGCTCGGATCGATCGGAATCAAGATCAATCCGTTCGGAAACTTCCTTCTGACCGTGAACGGTCTCTTTTCGCTCAACCGTGAAGGGCTGCAGGACGACTTCGCGCCGCTCGTTGCGGTGGACTACAGCTTCTAGGGCAGCCTCTGTCGTTCCGAGGCGCGGAGCGCCGGGGAATCGAATTGTCCTCTGTCATTCCGAGGCGCGCAGCGCCGGGGGATCGAATTACCCTCTGTCATTCCGAGGCGCGCAGCGCCGAGGAATCCCGCGCTCTAAAGCAGAGGATCCCTCGCTTCGCTCGGGATGACACGCTCGGTCGGCTGCGCCGACGAGCGCGTCAATTCAAGCTCGTAATCACCCACCCCTCGCCGCGCTTCTCTAAGTACAGGACGCGCTCCCGAGCGTCGCGCTGCTCCGCGCCGACCCGGGGCACGGCGAGCCTCCGTTCGTACCCGGAAACCGTCGCGTGCGATCCGTCGACGGTGACCTTCCGGATGTTCAGCTCGAGCGTCTGCGACTTCAAGCTCCCGAAGGCCGCCTCGACCATTCTCCGGCGTTCTCCCGAGAGCCCTGGATAGACGCGGGCGTAGAGCGCGACGTCGAGCCCGTTCTGCGCCTGGACGTAGAGCGCGACGGCATCGCGTACTCTGTCCTCCTCGGACCGGGTCTTTGCGGGCGGTTCCGCGACCTTGGTCGGTGCCGGCTTGGGCTCTTCGACCGCGGCGGTCGGGGCTGCGATCGGCGCCGGGCGGGCGGAGGCGGGCAGCGAAGTCGGCTCTCGCACGGGCGGCGGCAGGCTCGCCACGCGCTCGGCGGGGCGCTGCGGCGCCGTGCGGGACCAACTCTCCGCCTGCCGGAAGAGAGCGGCGGCGTAATCGAAAGAAGCCGCCGCCGCTTCGTAGCGACCGTCGCCCAGAAGCCGCTGACCTTCCTTCTCCTTCTTTCGCGCTGACTCGTAAAGCGCGCCGGCGACCTCGGGCGCGCGAGCGCGCTCGGCCGCTCCCCGCGCGCTCTTCGCGGAGCCGCGCGCGTCTTCGGCGACGCGTCGCAACCGGCCGGTGTCTCGCTCGGAGGTGGAAGGCGCGGCGGTCTCTTCCCGCGGCGCCGCCTCGGTCGGCGGCGGAGCCGTGGGCGCTTCCGGCGCGGCGGTCGGCGGGAGGATCTGCGCGACGGCCGCGGTCGGCGGCGGTTCGGAGGGGCGCGACACTTCGCCTCCGCGGGAGCTCGCGGGCCGTCGCTGGACCGCGAGGAGGGCCGCGATCACCGCCGCCGCTCCTGCAAGAACGATCGCGGCGATCGGCAGTGGAGAGCGGCGGCGGCCGGTCTCTTCCGTCATCGGGGCGGCGACCGTCTCCTCCCACTCTCCCGCAACTGCAGTCGGGAGAATGCCGGGCGCGGTCGGCGGGGGTCGGGGTGTCGGCGTGCCCTGCGCGAGGAAGTATCGGTCGAGCCGGTCCTGCGCGCTCGGAGTGACCGTGTCGTGCGGAGTCCCGCGCGATTCGCGGACCTTTGCGAGGATGCGCTGGGTTGCCTCGGGGTCGGAGGAAAAACCGAGCGCGTGCCGGATCGAGAGGATCTCGCGATCGAACTCTTCCGCGTTCGCGAAGCGCCGTCCGCGTTCCTTCTCGATCGCTTTCGAGACCACGGCGCGCACCGGCTCCGGCACGCGGTTGGCCGGATCGGTCACAGAGAAGGGGACCGCATCCTTGAAGAGGTGCGCGGCGAAGAGCTCGCGAGGTGATTCGCCCGGGAAGGGGAGCTGTCCCGTCAGGAGCTCGTACAGGGCGACCCCGAGCGAGTAGAGATCGCTGCGGCCGTCGAGGGTCTCGCCTTCGCCGAGGCCGCCGAGCTGCTCGGGAGAGGAGTACTTGAGCTTCCCGAGAAAGATGCCGGTGGACGTCAGATTGATCGTCTTGTCGAGTGGCTTCGCGATCCCGAGGTCGATCAGCTTCACTTGCGGGCGACCTTCGTCGTCGTGGGTCAGCATCAGGTTGTCGGGCGCGACGTCCCGGTGGACGACGTTCTTCCGGTGCAGGAACCCGAGCGCGAGGAGCGTCTGGTGCGCGATCTCGAGCGTCATCGGCACTCCGGGCGGACCCGACGCCTTGAGGAGCTCCGTCAGGTTCACGCCGTCGATGAACTCCATGACGATGTAGGCCATGCCGTCGGAGTCCAGGGCGAAGTCCAAAATGGCCCCGATGTTCGGGTGCTTCAGGCGGGTCGCGGTCTTCGCCTCCTGAGTGAACCGGCGCTTCAGCTCCTCGTCGGCGCCGATCTGCGGGCGCATGACTTTGACGACGCGAACCTCGTCGAGCAGGCGGTGGCGGACCTTGTAGATGGTCCCCATGCCACCTTCCTTGATCTTCGCGAGGATTTCGTACTTGCCTTCGATGAGGGTACCCGCGACCGGCAAGAGACCTCCCTGAAAACGACCCCGCAGGCGATTGTAACTGTCGCGGTCCTCCGATACCGGAAGCCGTTTCCCCTTACAATGCTGCGATGCCCGTAACCAATCCGCGCGAGCGGCATGCGGCCGCTTCGCTTCCCGTCGCGCGCGGACTGTCGGGGCTGCTGGTGTCCATGCGGCCGGCCCAGTGGGTCAAGAACCTGGTCGTCCCTCTGCCGTTCCTCTTCGGCGGCGCGCTCGCGAAGGCTTCCGGGTGGCGGCTCGCCGCGGCGGGATTCGTGGTCTTCTGCGCGGTCACGAGCGCGATCTACCTCATCAACGACGTGATGGACCGCGATCGCGATCGCGCGCATCCGGTCAAGCGAAGCCGCCCGCTCGCAGCCGGACAGCTTCGAGTCGCAGTCGCCCTGATGGTGGCCACGGCGCTCGGGACCGGCGGTCTCACGGCCGGATTCCTCCTGGCCGCGCGTTTCGGCATGTGGTGCTCGCTCTACGCCGGTCTCATGCTCGCCTATTCGCTCTGGCTGAAGAAAATTCCTTTTCTCGAGGCTCTGATCGTCGCTTCGGGAATGCCTCTCCGGGCTCTCGCGGGAGCAGCCCTGGCGGCAGTGCCTCCTTCGATTTTCCTGATGGTGTGCGCGTACCTCCTCGCGCTGTTTCTCGTCGTGGGGAAGAGGCAGTGGGAGCTCCAAAGGGCGGGCCACCAGTCGGCCTCCGAACACCGTGCCGTGCTGGCAAGGTACAAGTCGGAAGGTCTCGATTTTCTCTTCATCGTCACCGCGCTGACCACGGTGGCGTCGTACGGCGCATACAGTGTCGCACCGCATACCCTGCAGTTCCACGGCCACTCCTTTGGGGCGACCGTTCCCTTCGTGGTCCTCGGCGTGGCGCGATACGTGCGGCTCGTCTACCGTCGTGGCGGTGGGGGAAGCCCCACCCAGGCGCTCCTGATCGACGATCCCTGGCTGCTCACGATTGTGGTCGGTTGGGTGGCGGTCGCAGGCTGGATCATCTATGTCCGCTGACGGGGAGCCGCGACTGGGCGTCGCTTTCCTCGCGTACAACGAAGAAGGCTCGATCGAGAAGACCGTCGCGGAGGCGGTTGCCTCGCTCTCGGCAATCGAGGGACTCGACTGGCGCGTCCTGGTCGTCAACGACGGAAGTCGCGATCGGACGGGCGAAATCGCCGAGTCTCTCGCTGCCGCGGACCTGCGGGTCTCGGTGGTGCATCACGAGGGGAACAAGGGATACGCGGTCGCGACGGAGACAGCGTTGCGCAACACGCCGGGTGAAGTCGTGATGGTCGTGGATGGGGACGGCCAGCACACCATGGCCGACGCCCCGCGGTTCCTCGAGAAGATCCGGGAAGGCGCGGATGTCGTTTTCGGCTGGAAGAAGAAACGCTACGATCCCTGGCCGCGGCTCATCCTGTCGAAGGGGCTGAATACGCTGTCGCGCTGGATCCTCGGATCCCCGCTCCACGACATCAACGGCGGCTGCCGTGCCTTCCGGAAGGACGTCGCGAGGAGGATCGAGATTCGCCACCGGATCAATTTCGTCGGCGACGAGATCTTCGCGCGGTGCCGGATCGCCGGATGGAAGGTCTCGGAGGTCGTCGTGCGCCACTTCCCCAGGGAAGCGGGACAGAGCATCCACCGCCCGTGGAAGATGGTCGGCACGATCTCCCGGGTTCTGCGCTACCTCTTCGAGCTCCGCGGCGAAATTCGCCGGGCCGACGCGCTGAGACGCCTGGTCGGAGCGCGCTAAGCGCGTCGGAGCGCGCCGACACCCATGCCACGGATCGCGATCCTGGGAGGGGGTCCGACCGGCCTCGGCGCGGCGTACCGGCTTCGCGAGCGCGGCGTCGACGACTTCGAGCTCTTCGAGAGGGCCGGCCAGATCGGCGGCCTGGCAACCAGCTTCGAGGACGCCAAGGGCTACACGTGGGACGTGTCGGGCCACATCATCTTTTCGGGGTACCCGTACTTCAACGAGTTCCTCGAGAAGATGCTCGGCAAGGAAGGGATCCGCCGAATCGATCGGGAGAGCTGGATCAAGTTCGAGGACCGTTACGTCCGCTACCCCTTCCAGAACCACCTGTCGTCGCTGCCCGAGCAGGCGATGCTCGAGTGCCTGATCGGGCTCGTCGAATCGCAGACGATCGACCGGGATCGCGCCTTCCGAAACTTCGAGGAATGGGTGTTCGCGAAGTTCGGCGCGGGAGTGTCGAAACACTTTATGATCCCTTACAACGAGAAGGTCTGGTCCACGCCCCTTTCGCAGATGGGGTTTTACTGGATCGCCGAAAGGGTGAGCGTCGTCGACTGGAAGAAGGCGCTGGAGACCGCGCTCCTTCCGAAGAACGTCGACTGGGGGCCGAACGCGACCTTCGGCTACCCGGCCACGCGCGGGACGGTCGGGCTCTGGCTCGCCGTGCTGCCCCACATCGGCGACCGCGTGCGCTACCGTAAGCGCGCCGTCTGCGTGGACGAGGACAAGCGGGAAATCCGGTTCGCCGACGGCACATCGTCGAGCTACGAGAAGCTTCTGACGACGCTGCCACTCGAAGCCTTTGTCGCCCGGCTGGCGCACGCTCCGGAGGGCGTCCGCGCGGCGTCGAAGAACCTCCTCTTCAACCGGCTGTTCACGGTGGGGGTGGGACTGAAGCGGCCCTCTCCGTCGACGAAGAACTGGATCTACTTCCCCAATCCGAAGACGCCGTTCTATCGCATGACGTACCTCTCGAACTATTCACCTGACATCGTTCCCGGCGGAGACACCTCGCGATACTGCTCGCTCTTGATGGAGACGACCTACTCGCGCTTCCGGCCGCTGCCCGGCGGGGACTTCGCGAAATCCGTCGTGGACGGGTTGGTCGCGGAGGAGATCCTGCAACCGGCCGACCTGCCGGCGATCGAGTCCGTGTACCTCATCCACGCCGCGCATGCCTATCCGATCCCGAGCGTGGACCGAGACGAGGCGCTCGGAACGATCCAGTCGTATCTCGAGTCGAAGGAGATCTATTCGCGCGGCCGGTTCGGATCGTGGAAATACGAGATCGGTAACCAGGACCACTCGCTCATGCAGGGCAAGGAGGTTGTCGACCGCTGGCTGGACGGCTCGGAGGAGAAGGTATTCCGGAGCTAGCTGGCGATTTTCGCTGACCTTGCGATGAGCTTTCGCCGAGATGAGAATCGGCGGCTCTGCCCGAAACCGCCTTCGCGTCCGCGCTAGCGGAGCACATCCGCGAGGTTCCAGAAATACAGATGGTGCGTCTCGCGGTCCGATACGACCACGCGGCCGAGTGGATCGACAGTCACGCCGGTCGGTCGTTTGAAGATGCCGTCCGGCCTCCAGGAGTGACGCAGGTTGCCCGCGGCGTCGTACTCGTTGACGCGTCCCTCCGTCGAGTCGGTCGCGAAGATCGAACCGGTGGGTCCGATCGCGAGGTAAGGCTCGGTGTAGAAGTCTTTCCACCCGAATATGGGGAACTCCCGCACGAACTTGCCCTCGAAGTCGAAGACCTGGATCCGGTGATTGCCGGTGTCGGCGACGTACACGTTGCCGGTGGCATCGGCGGCGAGTCCGACCGGCTCGACGAACTGACCGGGACCGCTGCCGGGCGTGCCCCAATCCGACACGCGCTTTCCTTCCTTGTCGAATCGGACCACGCGCTTGTTGCCGGTGTCGGCCACGTAGAGGAAGCCGCGCGAAAGAACGACCGCGCGGGGTCCGAAGAATCCCCTCACGTCGTCCGTCCAGACCCCGAGCCATGAGCCGTCCGCCTTGAAGCGGGCGACCCGATGGTTCCAGGTGTCGGCGACGATCACCGTTCCGTCGGCGTCGACGGCGACCCCGCACGGCTCCTTCAACTGTCCGTCACCGGAACCCAAGGCTCCGATCGCCCGCACGAACTGCCCGTTCGGGTCGAACACCTGGATCCGGCTGTTCTTGGTGTCGGCGACGTACAGGTTCCCGCGGGAATCGGCGGCGAGGCCGCGCGGCTCGTTGAACTGCCCGTTGCCGGACCCTGACTCGCCGAAAACGCGCGCCGCCGCGACGACCGTCGCCGAGCCGCCCGCGTAATCGCGAGCGGACGTGTTCTGCAGCGGAACATTGAGCGGGGTCAGCGGTCCGGAGCTCGCGAGATCCTTGCGCACGAAGAACGTGGCGTCCTGCGAGCCGATCGGGCTCCAGATCTCGTGGAAGATCCACCACCGCGCGAGATCCGTCAAATTCGGGCGCGCTGCCGCGTTCGTGGGCTGATACTTTTCGGCGAACCACCAGGCGCGGATCGGGACGCGTTTGGCGGTGTACTTCTCAGCGAGCTGCTTCTCGAGTCCGCCCTGGGGGTCCCAGTCGGTGACGATGATGGGCGTCGTGGCGTCTTCAACCCGCGTAACCCACTTCGTGGGCGTGTCGCGCAGATACCAGGTGAGGGGCCACGAAGCCTCGCCGGCGACCGTGACGACGGCCTCTCCCGCCGGCACCCTCTGCTTCGTGATCTCGAGCGGCTCGAGCGCGCGCACGAGATCCTTGGTGGTTTGCACGTAGGCGATGATCTCGGCGTGTCGCGGTTCCCGCTCGATGTCGTGAGCACCGTACCGGAAGCTCGCGAGCAACATCCCACTCGCATTGACCAGCGCGAGGACGAGAAAAACGGCGAGAGCGAGACGCGGACGTTTCTCGCGACGGTCGCGCCAGAGCCCGTCCAGGCCGACGGCGGCGAGGATCGTGAGCGGGAGAAGCGCATGGACCGTCAGCCAGGGCACCTTCTCGCGCGCCCAGGCGTAGAGCAGGAGGGAGCCAATGGCCCAGAACACGACGAAGCGGAAAAATGGGGAATCACGGTTTTCCCGGCGCCGGAAAGCGAACAAGGCGGCGAATACGATCGAGGTCTCGTAGTAGAGGAGTTGCGGCACGTAGTAGTACCAGGGCCCTGGGATACGTCCGATGGAGTGCTGGCCCATCCAGTACCGGACCGCCTTGGGGATGGCGAGCCAGTCCTTGGGGTACTTGCCAAAAGCCGAATACGCGAACGCCCAGATCGCCAGGAAGACGAGAGCCGCCGTCGAGAGTGGAAGGATTCGGGCCCGGATCCAGCGAACGGTCGACGAGATCGCATCCGCCAACACGCCCTTTCTTTCCTTCGCGCGGGCGACCCGTTCGACCAGCGCCCAGGCGCCGTAGGCGAGGAAGAGAATCCCGGTCATGTAGGCGTTCTCTTTCGTGATTCCTGCCAGAGCGAAGGAGACTGCGGCGAGCGTCAGCCATTTCGCGCGATCGGTCTCGAGGAACATCTGGAACGCGAGGATCGTCGCGAGTGTGAATACGAGCGAATAGATGTCCTCCCGGATGAACCGCGAGAAGTAAGTCAGGTGCGGCGAGATGAGTACCAGTATCGCGTACGCGATCGCCGCGCGCCGCCCGATCCATCGCGAGAGAGGAATCGCGAGAGCGACGAGGACCAGGCCGAAGATCGCGGGAAGCAGGCGCGCCGTCGTATTCGTAACGCCCAGCAGACGGTAGACGAAGGCGTTTGCGTAATAGAGAAAGGGTCCGTGGTACGCGGGGTCGTACCGCCAGTTGCCCTCCTTCATCAGCGTGTACGACTGGTGCGCGTGGATCGACTCGTCGTGGTGCAGCGGACGATCGCCCAGATGAAAGAACCGGGTGAAGACTGCCGCGAAAAGTAACACCCCGACGACGGCCATCGGAAGCCGGCCAAGCGATCGAGCGGAGTCCGAAGTCGTGACCGGGCTCGGCGGCTTTTCGACCGCCGCCTCGTTCGATCCGAGCGACTCTACTCCGCTCAAGGCTTGCTCTTGTCCGGAAGCTTCCATTTCGAGATCGTGCTGTTTCCCGAGTTGACGACATAAAGGATACGGTTTTTCCCGTCCAGCGCCACGCCGGTCGGCCGAACGAGGGGACGATTCGAATCATCGAAACTGCGTCGGTTGTCCAGCTCTCCGGAAGGCTTGAAGATAATGAGGGCGTTGTTTTCCGGATCGGACGCGTAAATCGTGCCGTCCTGGTCGACCTCGAGATGGGGCTCCACTTTGCGGTTCCATCCCGGAACGGGGATCGCGCGTTCGAATTGGCCCTTGTCGCTCAAGACCTGGATGCGGGCGTTCCCTGTATCCGCTACGTAAATCGAGCCGGAAGGGCCCGCCGCGATGCCGACCGGATCGGAAAACTCGAGAGGTCCGGAACCGAGCTTCCCGATCTTCTGGAGCTCCTTCAGCGTTCCGTCGTAGACCAGAACCCGCTTGTTTCCGGTATCGGTGACCCAGACTCGACCGTCGCCGGCGACGGCAACGCCGCGCGGCCCGAAGAGTCGGGTCGCCGTGGACTTCCACACGCCTTTCACCGTGAAGGACTGGATCCGGCCGTTCCAGGTATCCGCGATATAGACGTTCTCACCGGAAATCGCGACACCACACGGTTGCTGCAGCCCGAATGTTCCGTTTCCTCGGCCCCCCCAGCCCCCGAGGAGACCTCCTTCGGGGTTGAAGATGCGGAGACGGGAGTTTCCGAAGTCGGCGATCCAGATCCTTCCCTGCTCGTCGACTGCCGCATCTCTCGGCTCTTTCATCCCGGAGAAGGGAGGTGCCTGCGAGATCGGTGTTTCGCTGATCGTCGGAGACTCCTCCGGCTCCTGCTCCGGGAGTTTCTCGGCGGCGGGAAGAGCTTCGCGCACCGGAACAATGAGGTCTTCGGCATTTCCGCCGATGACCCGATAGATCTTGACGTCGGGATTCTCGTAGGCAATCTGGAAGAGGTCGGTCCCGGAAGCGAATTTGCGGAGTCCCTCAGCCGGATAGGTCTGCCGCTCGACCGGACCGAGGTACACGTATCCGACGTGGTACTTCCGAAGAATCTCGGAGACGCCCCGGCTATCGGAGCTCGAGAAGACCCGCTCGATGTCCGCTCTCCGGGTCGCGACTTCGGATTCCGGATTCCCCCTCTGCTTGACGTGGTGCTCCCAGCCGAGGACCGTTGGAATGCCCGTCAACATCGAGACACGAGAAAAATCCTGGTACGAAGCGCCGTGCGCTTCGAGTACGACGGGCGTGCCCGGTACGGCGCGCCGGAGCCATTCGACCGCCGCGTACTCGCCGGGTCGCCAGCTCTCGAGGTATTGCATCCCATCCAGAGTGACCGCGGTCGTCGTCTCCGGGCGCGACGGATTTCCGGGGGCGAACAGCGCCCCTCCGACGATCGTCACCGACGTGAAGAGAGCCGCCGCGAGCAGGACGATGAATCCGATTCGGAAGACCGCGGGCCACCTCTCGTAGGACCCGCTCCGCGCGGCCTTACCGAACACGAGAACGGCCGTCGAGAGGGCGAGGAGGGGCCACGCTTCGAAGTACAGCTTGAAGAAGGTGTTCATCCGATCGGAGATGAACGCTCTCTGGGTGAACAGAACGAGGAAGAGAGCGGCCGCGATCATGCCCGAGCTCAACCGGTCTTCGGGCCGTTCGAGGATTCGAAAGACCGCGAGCAGAAAGAGAAGGATCGCCGCGACGCAGAACACGTCCACGGAGAAAACCCCGACCGCGAGGAGAGCGGCGCCCGCGAGATACGGTACCGCGCGGAACCGGCGCGTCTTGTCCTCTCGGGTCAACCGTTCCGAAACCGTCGCTGCCAGCCAGACGATCGCGAGAAAGAAAAAGAGACCGTAGTGCAGGAATACGTCGACTCCCCGCGCGCCGGGTTCGGCGTTCCGACCGAAGCCTGGCGGACCTCCCCCGTGGACCCAGAGAGGAAGCACGAGGAGGATCGCGACCGTCGCGCTCGCGGCGGTCGAGGTCGCGGCGCTAGCGATCTTCTTGAGCGCGCCCGGCGAGGTGTCGGAGAGATAGCTGATGAGCCCGGTCAGGAGCAGCAGACCGGCGAGGAGCGGAATGTCCCACGCGTTGGTGAGCGCCTGCGCAGCGATCGCGATTCCCAGTGGAACGGCGGCGATGAGCCTCCTGCGCCAAGGCGCGGCCGGATCGACGTGAGCGCGAAGATATTGGAGCATGCCCGCCGCGACGAGCAGAAAGAGGGGAAGAGCCAGGAGATGCGCATGGAGGTCCGCGAAGAGAAGACTCCAGAGGGGGTACTCGTTGATCGTATCGGGGACGACGCGCGAGGTGGCCCAGAAATAGTGCCAATCGAGCGGCCTCTTCCGAAGGAGCCACTCGCGCAATCCGGCCATGTTTCCGAGCAAGAGGGTGAAGCCGGCGCCGGTCAGGCCGGCGCGCAGACTGCCCGCCCAGCTGCGAGCGAGTGAATACGCTCCCTGCGCGATCGTTCCACCGAGGAGGCCGAAAGCGAGATTGAACGTGTAACGCGTGGAAAGACCGGTCAGGAGTGTCAGGAAGGCGACTGTTTGCTGCCCGAATACGTAATACCCGAGCGGAGCGCCGGCGAACCAGGGATCGGATGGCGGGAGCGTGCGGCTGCGAACGAGGATGTTCAAGATGGAAAAATCCATCGGCTTTTCGCCCCAGTAGATCTCGGGATTGAACGCACGAAAAGCCAGGAAGAGGAGGAAGCCCCCGGTGAAGATGGCCTCTCCGACCGCGATTAGTCGCCACTGCTCGCGCCAGAAGCGGACGGTCTCCGGCCGCCGAAACACCACGAATGCACCACCTGCGGCGAGCAGCAGAAGAATTACCCACGCTCCCGCTGATCCGTTGGGAAGAACGTGGAATTTCACGCAGATCGCAAGGACGTAGGTGATCAGGACGAGCCCGAGGATCTTGGCGAGCCCCGCACCGCGGTCGGCGAGGTCGGGAAACAGCACGTGTGCGATCGGAAATGCCAACGCTCCGACCGCGAAGATCGCCAGGTACCAGATCACGGCTGAACCAATCGAGCCGGGGCCTCTTTCCCGGGTCGTCCCTGACTCGCGGGGTGGCGCCGGCTGAGCCGCCGCCGGAGCAGGTCTTCGCGCCGCTCCCGTCCCCGCGAGCAAGCGCACCGAGGGTTCCACGCTCGCTCTCAGCAGATCGCTCCGGCGGAGCGGACGGGAGGGCGCTCCGTTCAGGATGCGCTTCTCGATCTCCGCCACGGGAAGATGGGCAATATTGCGAAAGATCAGCACCCGCGGATGGTCGTAGACCGTGAATGACTCGTCTGCGAGCTCGTCCGGAATCTCGAGTCCGAGCAGCGTCGGCCGGGAGGAGAAGTCCTTTACGAGGGTGTAGCCGAGGTCGCCCGCGAAGAGCTCGAAGAATTGCCTGCTTGTCAGGGGAAACTTGTCAATCGCGCGCGTGACCGACCCATACACCCGCTTCGTCGGGAAAACGAGGTATTCCGCTCTCGCGAGTTCCGCGCTGATGCCGGCCAGTTTCGCGGGTGTATCGGCCTCGTAGTAGGGCAGCTGCACGTTCGGGTATTGGCCTGGATCATGATCTGGAAGCGGAAATGGGAAGCCTTCCTCCCAGTGTTGTGTCGCGATCCGAGTACCGGATGGAACGTGGTCATAGAACCACTTCGAGGCGCTCACGACGGTGTGTGGCCGGGTGTAGATTGAGAGAAACGCAAGGAGTGTGAGGGCCGTTGCTCCCGCCACGACGAGCGCCCAGGCACGCCCGACCGAGCCGCGCGACCAGGAGCGGTCGAGCCACGCCGCTCCCCAGAGAATCACGAACGGATAGATCGGGAGCAGATAGCGGAGATACTTGACGTCGAACGAACCCGTCAAGACGAAGAACGGCACGACCCACGACAGCAGGATCCATTCGGAAGGCGTGATCTTTCGAATTCCGCGGCCGAGCCAGCGAACGGTTCCCCAGAGCGCTGCGATTCCGAGCACCGGGCCCATTCCCCACAGAATCATCTGGCCGAGGTCGTAGAAGTATTTGGGAGTGCCCATGTACTGGTTCGTATAGGGAAACATGCCGGCGTTGCGCACCATCCGGCTCTGCTCGAGAATGTCGTGGAAGTAGGCTCGGGAGTCGAGAACCGCATACGGTTGTCCCAGGAAGAACCCGACGGCGACGAGTCCGACCGCAGCGGAACCATAGACGACGGGACGCAGTCTTCGTCCCTCCGTCCGCAAGCGGAAGAAGACGGCGACTGCGAGGGACAGGAGGATCGGGAGCGCGCTGAACTTCGTCGCGAGCGCCAGCCCTATCGAGAAGCCGGCGGCGAGAAAGTGCCAGAGCTTTCCGGACCGAACCGCCTCGGTCAGGAAAGTGAGCACCAGCAGGACGAGAAACGTCAGAGGGATGTCGTTGATCGCGAAGTGCGAGCTCTGCACGTGCAGCACAGTCGCCGCCAGCAGAAACCCAGCGAGCAAACCGACCCGGCGGGCGTACAGGCGCGTTCCGAGGTAAACGAGAAGAGCGACCGTCGCCACGCCCCAGATCGCCGAGATCGCCCGACCCGTCAGAATGATCCCGTCGTAGCCGGCGAACCATCGATGAAAGAGTCCCAGCAGAGACGTGACTGCGCGGGTCACGTAGAAGGGGAACGACCCGTAGGCGAAGAACTTGGGATTGAGTTGGAGCGGAATGAAGGACAGCCTTTCGATCGCCATCGCGATTGCGCGCTCGTCGGGATGAAAAAAGTGATGCTGGTCCCAATTCAGCCCGAGGAGCCGCACGAGTAGGGCAAAAGCAAGCAGCGCCAGGAGTGGCCAGCGCCCGCGGTCCAATCGCGATCGCATCGTTAGAAGTCGGGGAGAGTATCAGAAGACTAAGGGATCGTGGGGCGGGGGAGGCGGCCGCGCAGGTCTCTGTACTCGTCAGGCGTCAGCGGGCGAAGCAGACGAAGCGGGATGACCGAAGTGTTTTCACCGGGCGGCTGCCAGAGCAGAGAAACCTTCGCAGCCAAGCTCCTCTCCAGATACCTCACTATCAAGAGATGGTCTCCTTCCGACAGAGAAACCACGCTGCGCTGAGGGGACATCTGATCGAAGGCGGTCGTGCCGAGAAGTCTCTGGTTGTCGAGAAGTAGAAGGGCCGGGCCGCTCGCAACCAGGTCGAATGCATACTCGCCGGGTCGTTCGACACGAAGGAAGGCCGCCCAGTCGGCCGTGAAGGGTCCGGGCACGGCCTCCTCATGCAAGTGAAAATGGTAATGAACCGCGGGAGCTCGCCTCAAAACCGTGGGTTCGCCCTCCCAGCGCTGATTGGGATAATAGGCTTCAAGAAAACCCGCCTGAAAAAGTGTGGCATCCGGAAGACGCTCGAAATCCAACCGAGGAACCACGATGCTGACGAACATGACCCGACCGAAGGGATCACGGTGCTCTTCGAGTCGCGCGTGAGGGTAGAGAGCCACGAACAGAGGGAAGAGCTCTTTCTGGAAGGGCTCCAGCACGTAGAGAATGCCTTCGGTTCGCGGAGGGAGCTGGCTGGCCGGTGCGGGAAGTGATTTGGAGAGCCGAAACCGCTGATATGGAAACCCGTCCCCTAGATGGAAGCGGAGAATGACGGACTCGTAGTAGAGAGGGCTCACTCGGATCTCGTACCGGTTTGCGAATGGCTTTATGAATTGGGCGAGGGCATGCGAGTCAGCATCGAAAGCTGGCCAAGCCAGCGGGTGTCGGACCTGAACCCGAAAATAGCTCCAGACGTCCTGCGCCGCGGCGCCAACGCTCAAAACAAGCAAGAGCGTGCCCGCGACGGCCGCTCGCCACCTCCTGACGTTTCCCAATGCGAATGTGTACAGCCCCTGAACACCCTGAGCCAGGAGGAGATAGACGGCGGGAATTGCTCCCACAGCGCGGTGCGCCTGGGGCGCTTCGATGGTGAGGATGGCGGGCAGAAGCATGACGACGAACCAGGCCAACCATGTTGCGTGCGGCCACTTGAGTCCGCGCGCAATCGCCGCTCCGAGCCCGAGAGCCAGCAGCACCCCTTCGATGGGGTTCAATAGCGGCGCGCCAGGGATGTTGTGTCGGAGATTCGAATCCCCCTGGTAGTTGAACATAAGAAGGTGCGAAACGGTATTCGTCCAGAGCGCGCCAGGCCAGGGAAGGTGGTGGACCGGATTCCAGATCGCGACGGTATTCGAGCGCTGGAAAAAGACTTGAGGGTACCGCAATGCGAATATCGCCAGAGGAAGGAGAAGGACGGCCGCCACAAGCAGGGACAAGAACAGACCGCCCATCACTCGGCGCAGCGTGGGCCAGAATGGTCTCCAACCATCACGCGCGGCAAAACTCACGACAGCGACCAGAAGAACAACCGGAAACAAATTGAAGGAGTAGTAGGTCTGCAGCCCTACACCGGCGACCACTCCAAGCAAGAGGTAGTGGCGCCGTTTTCCACTCTGGAGCGCCTTCCAGAGGCACAGCACAGCCAGAACCTCCAGAAGAGGCCCGATGATTGTCACGAAGCCGACGCGCGAGAACGTGATGTGCCACCGAGAGCCAGCCAGCATGAGGGCGCTGGCCGCCGCCACCGGCCAGACGAATGCACGTCGAGCGAGAAGGTAGAACACGGGCAGGGTCAGCGTTCCAAAAAGGGCCGAGACTCCCCGGACGGTCGCCACGCTCCTTCCGGCGATCTCGATCGCGACGGCCAGTAAGTAAAAGGGAAGGGCGGGCATCTGGGTCCAGCCACCGATGAAGATGGGTCGATTCCCGGCTAGGATCCGTTCGGCCGTGAAGTCGTTTTGCACCTCGTCGAAGAAACCTCCGGGAGGCCACCGATCGAGATAGACGAAGCGGAGGATGCCGCCGCCGAGCACCAGAATTACGAGGAACCATTTCTCGGACCGTCGGAGGCGCCCGTTCTCGGAAGCAGGGTCATGTCGGTCGAGAGCGACGAAGAGACCGGCCAGGATGACGAGAGAGATTCCCGCGAGCATCCACGGCAGGCCCTCGTGAAGCCGGAGTTTCATCCAGTGGAACTGGCCGGAAACGATCGCAGAGACACCCGCTAGAAAGAGAGTTCCGCACAGTGCACGTCGAAGCGGCGACGGGCGCTTCCCGCCCTCGCCGGCGGCTGAAGGCGGGCGTTGAGAACTCAAGAGACGAGAACGCGACCCACGCCTGCGGCGGCCCGAGCTCGGGCTCTTTTGGATCGCCGAGCTCGAGGCGATTTGACATGGTTTTCGCCGGGGGGCCGGCCGTCACGGGATCCCAGTCGGTCGTCGAGGATCCGAAGAGAGCGATGGACTGCTTTCGTCTGCTGGGTCACCAAAATCCTCCAGTGAGCGTTCTATGCTAATCGGCGGGCGTTGACGGAGCTGCCGGGTATTCGCCGCTCGCAAAGCGTTATAGGATCGGGGTCGAGTTTTCTAGCGGAACCGATGTCATTCCCCGATCGTAACGTCTGCTCAGCGGATGCCGACGCGAGACCAGTCGGGGAAACGCCGGAACGTCACCGAGGGCGGGTGAAGAAATCCGTCCTGCTCGCGCTGATTCTTATTTCCGCCGTCATCGCCTGTCGAAAAGCGGACGAAAGCGGTCGCGCGGCCAACATGACGCCCGCGCCGAGAACTGTCGTGGCGCCGGAGAAGATCCTAGGTGTGGGCGCCGGGCTGAAGGAGCCGCGCGGCATTGGCGTGGACGCGAACGGCCAGATCTTCGTCGGAGACAGTGGAAACCAGCGGATAGTGCGCCTGGATCCGACGGGCAAGGTGCTCGGAAGCTGGGGGAGCTGGGCTGCCGAGTCGGTGATTGCCGACGTCGCCGTGACCGCAGACAACCAGGTGGCGACCCTCAATGTGAACCCGGGCGACGTCCAGGTGTTCAAACCCGATGGAACTCCGGTTCTACGATTACCGGGTGTGGCCACGAACTCGAGCGGGATCTCGACGGGGCCGGATGGTCGCATCTGGGTGGCGGACACTGGCCAGAGCCGTGTTCTGCGTTTCACGAGCGACGGCAAACCGGATGGGGTCTTCACCGGCGCCACCGACAGCGCGCACCCGCCCTTCGATCAACCGATCGATGTCGCTGTGGCGCCCGATGGCACGGTTTATGTCGTCGATCTGCGGAGCCGGATCATGCGGCTCGCCGCCGACGGCAGAATCTCTGCGCAGTGGGCGGTCGAGCATGGCCGTGCCCGTGGGGGAAGCCACCTGGCATTCTGGCGAGGGTTGATCGTGATGACGGATCCAGACCGTGGTCGGCTGACGGTCCTCGATCCCGCGACCGGCGGCGTGCGTTTCGTGGGCGAGACCGGCACGTTGCCGGGACAGTTCGCTATCCCCGTCGGAATTTCCGCTGGGCGGGACGACAAGCTCTACGTCGTTGACAGCGGCAATGCGCGTGTTCAAGTTTTCGATGACTTGAGAAAGTGAATTGGCCGACATCGATTCCTGATCGTTCTCGTTCAGATGGTCCCCTCCAACGCACGACCATCCTGCTGCACGAGGAAACGGCATTTCTGTCGTCGGGACTGTCTCAGTAGCCATGCAGGACCATCGGAGGGAGTGGCCTCGTCGGCTGTGGACCGGGCGGGGAACGTGGTTGGGACCGGCCGCCTGGGCCATCGCCCTGACGGGAACGCGGCTGCTCGGCGATGATGGCGTGCGCCGCCGGGCCGCGGGGATTCTGATCCTGACCGCGGCGGCGCTGGCGCTGCTGGCGTGGGGGCGCGGGCGACCGATTCCCTTTTTCGGTCCAAGCGCTCCGTCTGTCTGGCAGCTCGACAGGCGCCGGGTCTTTGCGCTCGCGGGCTTCGCACTCGCGGCGATCGTCAGCTTCCTAGCGAGCATCCGCTATCTGCGCCATCCGGGCGAACCCTTTGGGCTGGCCGGATGGCTGTGGCTGCTGAGCATGGCTCTGTTGCTCGGCGCCGCTTCTGTCTGGTCCAGGATTTTAAGCATACAACCCGGCGCCCCTGCTCCAGGAGATCGGCCGCCGACGACAGAGCCCTGGCAGCGCCTGGAAGTCGCAGCGTTTGTGGGTATCATGGCGCTCGCGTTCGTACTGAGGACCTGGGATCTCAGAGACTTTCCTTTTGCCATTCATCCCGATGAGGTGCTCACGGGACGCAACGCGAGCGCAGCCTATCTGAGCGGCGCGAAAACGTCGATCTTCAGTACGGTATGGTTGAGCCTTCCGGCGCTGTGGTTTGCGGGTATAGCAGCGTCGCTGAAGATTGGTGGCGTGACACTGGCGGCTCTCCGTCTGCCGTCGGCGTTGTTCGGGGCGGCGACGGTGATTCCGGTTTACCTGCTCCTGCGCCTGGCGTGGGGCCGAGCGGCCGCCATCGTGGGGGCGGCGATCATGGCCTTCAGCGCCTCGAATGTCCACTACGCGCGCGTAACGCTCAACAACATCGTCACGCCTTTCTTCTGGACGGTTTGCTTCTACTTTCTGCTCCGCGGCCTCCGAACACGTCGGGCTCTGGACTGGGCCCTTGCCGGCCTCGCGGGTGGCCTGGGCGAGTACAGCTATTACGGAACGCACCTCTTGCCGTTTGTCCTCATGGCCTTCGTCGTTTATCTGCTCGTGATTCATTGGCAGGAGGGGCGGCGATACCTGGGTCTCTTTGTAGTCCTGGTACTCGGGTACTTTGCCGCATTCGGGCCGCTGCTCGCGCATTTTACGCGTTACCCGACGATGTACTTCGGACGGGGAACGGCGGCCGGCGTGCTGATGTGGAACCATATTCCCCGGGACTGGGCGGATCTGCGACTGATGTGGAGGACGCTCTGGCCCCTGATGGCCGAGAATCTCTTGGCCATCAGCACACACTCCGATCAGAGCTCGATCTACTGGGCACCCCTTCTCATGCGGGCCGAGGCGGCTCTGCTCGTCCTGGGAGGGACACTCCTCATTTGGCGCTGGCGTTACCCGCCGGCGTTCCTGACTTTACTCTGGGGCCTCGGCGTGCTGTTCGTTGGCGGTACACTCGTGCACGGGGTGCCGTTCCTCGCACACTGGGCGCCCGGGTTCCCGGCGTTTTACGTCGCGGTGGGCGTGCCCATCGGCGCCTGGCTGAACGGGAAGCGCCTCGTCGGCTCGAGACCGACGAACCCGAGTTCCGCCCTCTCCGTTCGTTCTCCGGCAGTTCGTGGAGCCGTGCTCGGGCTCGGCGTGGCGGCGCTCGCCTGGGCGAATATCAATTTTTACTTCCGTCGCTACCAGGTCGCGCGCCCCGAGTTCGAGATCCGGGCGGCGCAGGCGCGATGGGAGGCGGCGCTCGGCACCGGCTATCGCGTGCGCACGATCGGCCGAAGCTGGCAGGACTATGACCCGGAACTCAACAAGTTCCTGATTCAGGGTCAGGACGGCGCACGCCTTCACAACCCGGCCGCCGAGCTGCCGATGTCCGGCGTTCCGGGGAAGGGCCTCGCCTTCGTCTTCTTTCCCGGCAACGAGCACTACCGGAGCATCGTCCGTACGCTCTACCCCGGCGGTAGCGCGGGGGTGGTCCGCAGCCATGCCGGCGGCGTGCACTTCTTCTCGACTTACGTCGTCAATCCGATGCGAGCACAGGAGCGCCATGGCGTTCAACTGGACGTTGCACGGTTCGAAGATCGTTCTTATCGCCCGCGAGGACGCGTGAGCCGTGTCGGCGCACTGGCGCCGGATGTGGGAGGTCGCTTACGCGCACGGTGGAGCGGCGCGCTGTATTTGTCCGTAGCCGGCACCTACAGAATGGAGCTGGCAGGGACTCCGGCACAGGCATACTTCGATGGTCGGCCGGGCCTGCCGCCCGCCAACGCAGCCTTGCAAGCCGGGTGGCACCGCATCATGGTCGAGGCGGCAATCAGCCGCAGGGAGACCCCGCGCCTCCTCCTCTGCAAGGCCGGCGAGCCAAGGCAGCACGCCACAGAAGTGCCGTCGAGCCAACTGTGGCCGGAATCCTCAGGTGCCGGCGTTCTCAGGACCGTGGCAGGCGTTTTGGTTCCCCGCATCGATCCTTTCATCGGTTTCACGGCGGCTGGCGATCCGGCGGTCATCGGACCAGGTCTCGGAGCTCGGCTGCCAGTGCGCGCTCGCTGGACTGGTGAACTGCAGATTCCCGCGGAAGATGTCTATACACTGGAAGTTCGATCGGACGGCGCCGCATGGCTTTCCCTCGAGGGGCGAGGTGTCGCCGCTGTATGCTCCAAGGGCGAGCCAGTCAGTGTGCCTGTTACGTTGCAACTCGAGCAAGGTTGGCACCCGCTGCAACTCGATTACGTCGCGCGGCCGGGGCAACGGTTCCTGGAGTTGTTTTGGGCCCGGGAGGGCGAGAGTCGATCGCTGATTCCGCCCGGTTCCCTGCGTCTCGCCCGCCGTACCCCGGAGACCCGTGCGGCGTCGCTGCTACCGCCCGCCGTCCCCGATTGCACGCCGATGCGCCCACCCACGGCGGCTATCGTCTCTCACGAGTCTCGGGCAACCGACTAAGTGCGCGGAGACGCCCGCAAAGAGTTTATGCTGATTCGGAAACGACTACCTGACTGTCGAAAGGACGCTGTTTCAAAGTTCATTCTGCCGCCAGCCTCGCCGACCCGGCGACAAAACGGTTGGTGGCACCATTTCGCGCGCTTCACCTGGGGGGCTCCAAAAGAGCTCGAGTTGCGCCCTTCCTTCGTTCCACTGGTAGAGGAGTTCTATCGCGTGTGAGCCGGGCCTCAACTCGATTGCTCCGGAGGACGAGCCTCCAGCTGGAGTCGAGAGAACCTCCCGGCCATCGATCGTTAGCCGGCTCGCACCGTTCGAGCGCGTTTCAAAGCGGTACTCTCCCGCCCTCGCGGTGTCGATCGACCCGCTCCAGCGAGCGACGAACGGTTTCTGCCCGAAGGTCGGGTCGTCTCGGGCTTCGCGGAATCCGAAAACCGGGTCGATACGCCGGACCGCCGGCTCGGAGTTCTCCGGCCGCGACGGTAGCGCCCGCTCCAGTGCCGGCCGGACCTCTCCATACAAACCGCCGGTCGGGCCGCGGAAAAGGAATCGAGATTCGACGGGCGCCGACTTCTCCGCACCGAATGCGCTCGTCAGAGCAATCCGTGCGTCCGGGTTCGGCAGGATGCCGCTCAACCGAATGTCATGGAGACCCTTTGCAAGGATCACTACCGCGCAATGAGGAGAGCCGCGATTCAGCCCCGAATATGCGAGGGCACGCTTCCCGTCGATCCAGAGCTCTGACGTCGCGCTACTGAACAACGCGATCGTGTATTGGCCATACGCCTTCGCCAGCAAGCTTCCTTCCCAGCTGGCGACTGCCGGGTAGGAGAGTCCTCGGGGAGGAATCCAGGATTGACCCGCCGCGCCCGGCGCGCGGGAAGTTCCGAGATTCGGCTCCATCCGTTCGAGCACCTCGCCACCGGGCTGCCGGTACGTGGCCTTGAGCGTCTGAAAGCTTCGCAACAGCTCTGGGGCGATCTTGTACGACGTGAAACGCGTAACGCCCTCGGCAGATCGAACGAGTTCTTCCTTCCCACCCGGGTAGAAGAGATGCAGGATCGGCAGGTACTCGGCATTCCACGGATAGACGAGAAAGGCGGCGCCTTTCCTTCCGCTGTCGGAGATCGGAAGGACGTTGGGTAAAACCGTAACTTCGACGCCTTCGACGCCCGCGGCGAGGAAACGCGTGCTCGCGTAGCTGAAGTAGACATCGGGGCCGTTGCGGCCGCCGACTCCGAGCTGATACGCCTTGTATTGTCTGCCCAGAGCCGCGGCGTAGCGCGCTTGGGCCGTCGCGTCTCCGTAGGGCGCAAGAGAACGATAATCGACGAAGTACTCTTGTATTCCGTTCAGCCCCACGTACGCGACCAATCCCAGGAGCGGTACCGAGCTCCAGCGTCGTGCGAATCCGACACTGAGCGGCCAGGAGGAGGCGATGATGCTCTCGAGCAGCGCTGCGGGAAGCAGCATGACAGCCGGCCAGGCGCCTGTCAGCCTCTGCACGCTCGGTGTATCCAGCGTGAGCGCGGGACCCAAGAGACCTCCCCAAAACCAGAGACTGGAGAGCCCGAACCGCGGATCGCCGATCTTCGCAGTGGAGTATGCGAGACCCAGCAGCGTTATTGCCGCCATCAATGGAGCCAGCATCGATCCGGCATGACGCCGGATCGAATAAAAGACGGTCCGATCACCTCTCCGGTAGAGAACCTCCAGCGTACGCTGCATTTGGGTGAGGAGAACGCGTCCCCACGCGAGAGGACGTCGAAAGAGACTCTGGCGAAGAGACTCCGTCTGCCACGCCGGATCGTAGAACTGATCGGCGCTCGCGAAAGCTTCGGCACGGTTCTGGACCGAAAGGATGGACCTTTCCTGATAGCGCCCGGCAAAGGCACGCCAGCCGTCTTTCAGAGAAGCCACGGCGTAAGGGAGAAACGTGACCAACAAACCGAGAAAGACCGAGCCGACGATCGAGAGCATTCGTCGAGCAAAACGAGGCCGGACGGCGAGGAACAGGTACGCGGCGACAGCGGGGAGAAGCGCGAGAATCAACTTTCCGGAGGGATAGAAGTAAAGACTCAGCCCGAAAGAGACGCCGGAGAGCATCGCATCTCGGGAGCGATCGAAGCGGAGACTCCTGACCAGGAAGAAGAACCCCGCCGCCCACAGTGCTCCGGTGGGCGTGCTCTCGCCGGCAAGACGGCTGAACTGTAATGCGAGAGGGGAAACCGAGAGAAACGTGCCGGCTAGAAGACCGGCGCGGGGACCCCAGAGAAGTCTCGCCGTCCGATAGACGAAGAAGACCGCCGCGACTCCGGAAAGCACTGAGAGCATTCGAAGCCCGAAGAGGCCATCCCCGAAAAGTCGCATGACCGCCGCGATGGAATAGAAGTAAAGATTCGGAACTCCCCACCATCCGTAGCTGAAGATCGGGGCCGCCCGGCCAGCCAGAATCGCTCGGGCCTCGAGTCCCCGCTCCCCTTCATCTCCGAAGATTCCGGGGTGATCCTCGAGACCGATCAGACGGAGTGTCGTAGCCAGGAGGAGCATCGCGGTCGCGAGAGGCACTTCCCAACGAATCGTCGCCCGCGGGACACCGGGCCCGAGCCAGTCGTCTTCCGGTTCGGGGAGGAGTCCCCGACGAACTGTGCGATCCCCTTTTCTGCCCGAGGTCAGCAGAAGAAACGAGATTCCGGTGGCCCAGCAGAGCGCGGCGAACCTTTGCGGGGAGCTCGGGTTCGTCCACACGAGCGCGCACGCGACAGCGACGAGAAGCGCCGACAGTACGGGCGCAAGGCGAGCGAGGAGAGGACGGCCCGACTGGTCGGGAAGGTCATTGCGAACTTCGCTCGGATCGGCCACAGCCTCACGCGACGGCGGCCTGCCCGCCCGGAAGCGCGGCCGCAGAAGCGTCGCCAGCAGGATGAGAATCGCCAGGCCGTAGCACCAGCGCGCAAGAGACGGCGCAGAGCCGCGGAGAAGAGCGCGCTGCCCGAAGAAGGCGAGCGCGATACTCGCAACTCCTCCGACGAAGCCGCGTGCCGCCCATAACCTCGACGGAAGACTCTGGTCGGAGCGAATGCCATCCGCGGCTCTTCCCTGTACTTTCGGCGATCCATCTGCCAACGGCGATCACCTCAAAGAAGTCGCCCGGAGCTCGGAGGATCCTCCGCTTCGGCGCAGACGTGCGCCTCTTCTCGCGGCCCGCGATCGGCGGATGCTATCTTGCTCCCGATGGCAAATCCAGAACGGACCGCCGGAGGTTCGAGAATCTCCCCGGATCGAGCATTCCGCTGCGTTCGGCGCACGAAAGCTGCACCCTGCGGCTCTCTCTAGTTCTCGCATGAGATACGAAGTCGATAGGGAGCCGGAAGCGGCCGCCGTCTTCCGGCGCGCTCTGCTGCGGAATGGCCGCGCGCTGATTTTCGGCCTGGCAGCCTGCGCCCTTGCTTTGTACGGTCAGAAGCTCATCGGGGACCCGACGACGAGGACTGTTGCCCTGCGCTATTACACGGCTGGAGTCGTCGTGGTGATCATTGCCTGGAGGGCGACTTATCGAAACAAGAGCCTTCTGTTAGGGGCGTCTGCCCCCGACACTGCAAGCTCAGCGAACGACGGTACTGCCGGAGACCGGCGCGGGTTGAGAGGTGCATACGCGACGCGCTCCTTCATCGCGCTGATCGCGCTCGGCCTGAATTTGTATAGCGTCAGTCGACTGCGTTCTCATGCTTACTCCGACCAGCTCGGCGCGGCTGGTTGGCTCGTAAGTCTTGCGCTGCTCCTCACCGCATACGTGGGACATCGACCCTATTCCCCGCGTTGGGAAGGCCCGTCCGATGACGCCGAGGAACAGACCGACCTTCGCCTCCCGCGATGGCTCGAGGTCGCGAGCTGCCTGGGAATCTTCGCCATTGCGCTCGCCCTGCGTCTCCATCGGCTGGGCGACTGGACCACGGGCCTCCACGGCGACGAAGGAGAGGTCGGCCTGGACGCGCTGCGAATCGCGGGCAACCGCATCTCGCCCTTCCTCGCCGGGTGGTTCGAGCAACCGAACTTCTACTATTGGGGCGTCGCTCTCGGCATGAGCTTGTTCGGCACCGGCCTCTTTGGTCTTCGGATGTTTTCTGCTCTCGCCGGTTCCTTGATGATTCTGCCGTTCTATCTGCTGGTCCGTCAGTGGTTCGGCGTGCGAATGGCCATCCTGGCGAGCTTTTTTCTGGCGATCTCGGATGTCGCCATCCATTTTAGCCGCCAGGAATTCAGTAACATCACAACGCCACTGTTTCTCGTCGCCGGCTTTTACTTCTTCTTCCGGGGCCTGTCGAGCGGCCGAACTCTCCAGTTCGTCCTGGCGGGGTATGCCCACGTGCTCAGCATGTACTTCTACCTCGGCGGCCGGCTCACGCCGATGCTCATCGCCGGGTTCCTGTTCTACCTGTTCGTGATCGGTCCGCTGGCGCGCCTGCCGATCATCTATCGCGATCTTCGAAAGCGACGACCTTCGGGGAGTCGGCGGCAATCCTTCTCGCTGGCCGCGCGACTCGAAGCCGAACGACTGGCTCCTTACCTGAAACACTCGGTGCCCGTCTACGCCATCGCCTTCTTCTGTTTTTTGACGCCATGGTTGGCCTACTACCTCGACCATCGCGACTCCTGGAACGCTCGGGTGAAGGAGAAGATCATCTTCAGTCAGCCCGACCTGATGGCGCAACGGTACCCCGTCAGTCACGATCCTCTCTACCTCGGGCTTCGACTTCCCAGACGGGGCGACACCTTGCCCCTGCCGATCGGATTCGAAAAGTCACCGCTTAGTGTCCACCTCGCCCGCGACGGATTCTGGCCACGCGTCGTCTGGGGTCAGCTCACGACGACGGTCTCGATCCTGACTTACCGATTCGATACCAGCTCGGTCTACACGTCTTCCGAACCGGTTGCCAAGCCAATCGAGGCCGCTCTGATCGTTCTCGGGATCGCATGGGCTCTCTGGCGATGGCGCGACACGCGCATGGCTCTTCTGACGATCTGGTTCTGGTCGACGGTTCTCGTGGGTGGCGCGCTGACCATCGACGCTCCTTACATGGCGCGACTGATCGGAATCATTCCCGTGATGGCGGTCTTCGCCGCCACTCCACTGAACAAGCTCGCAGCCGAGTTCGTCTTCATCCTGGGACGACGCGGAGAATCGCGGCGAGGAGCGCGTACGGGGCAGTTCCTGAGCGCGACCGGCCTCGTCGCACTGCTCGGATTCCTGACTTGGCAGAACTACTCGGACTATTACCTCCGGTATCTGGCCGCCCACCCTTTTCGTGCGGGAACTGGACAGGCCTATTTCGTCCGGCAGATGAATGCGGCAGTCGCGGCCGAGCACCGACCGCCACCCAAGTACTACAGCCTCGGCGCGCACTACATGTATTGGGGATATGGCGTCAATCGCTTTCTGAACCGCGGCACCGCCGGTCAGGACATGGCGAACCCGTCAGACGAGTTGCCGATCGTCGATGACCGGGAAGGTGACGTTGTCTTCATGGTCTGGCCGATCAACGACCATTACCTGCCGATCCTCAAGGCCTACTATCCGGACGGAATCGAAAGCCCCTTCCGGTATGGGGCCCGAGGGCAAGAGGAATCTCTTTTCGTCTCGTACCGAGTGAAGAAGGAGGAGCTGGACGCGCGACGGGTCGCGCTGGCTACTTACTCGCCGGCGCGTGGTCCCAGGATCGAGCAGCGTGAGGCGGGGTTCGGCTCGTCGGGCATGCCACCGCCCGCCGGCTTGATCTACCCCGCACAGGTCCACTGGGACGGGGGCCTGGTCGCGCCCGGATACGGGCCGTATCGTTTCGAGGTCAAAGGTCCTCCTGGTTCGACTCTCATCATCGACGCCGAGCGCGTCCTCACGACCGGTCGGAGCGGCCAATCGGAGACCAAGGCCATCCTTGCCCGCGGCCTGCACGAGGTGAGCCTTCGCGGAACGCTGCCCAGCAGTGAAGGGCGCATCGAGCTTCGGTGGGCGGCGGCCGACTCCGAGCTGGTCGCGATCGCCCGCCGGTTCCTTTGGTCCGGCCCGGGCCGGGCGCTGTCGGGGGAGATTCGCGGCCTGGTCAACGAGTATTCCGAGCTCGGGAAGGGGCCGCCGCTCCAGCGCCGGATCGATGGCTTTCTCGGTTTCCGGGACGCGGCGGGCGCTCTCGCGCACGGCCAGTCGATTGTGGGAGTCTGGACGAGCACATTCGAGGTCCGGGATCGCGGCGATTACCAGTTCGGCGTCGTCTCTCATGGCACCAGCACGATCTCGATCGATGGAAAGATCGTCGTCGACAACCGGCACGCCGGGAATTCCCCTCAGAGCGCGGACGCTCGGGTCACCGTCGAGCCCGGCGAACACCAGTTCAAGCTGCAGTACGTCTGGACGTCGGACGTGGGCTATCTGGAAGTCT
>DASXSX010000166.1:0-16650 GCA_036505815.1 Thermoanaerobaculia bacterium | reverse complement strand
TGCGCCGTGTAGCCCGTGAGCCGCTGGTTGATGTTCTTCTCCATTGCGCGCCGCATCGGCTCGTTCACGAAGAAGGACGCGATGACGATGAGAAGGAGGATCCCGAGGATGATCCCGAGGAGCTGAAGCGTGTGCTTGGAGAAGTGAAAGCCGGCGTGCCCGATTTTCCCGAGCAGGGTCTTGTGCTTTCGCGGCCCGGTCGTGGGCCTGGGCCTCGTCTCAGCCGGTCGCGGTGCGGAAGAAGCCATGGGACACCTTTCCCCTCTCCCGGAGGGGCAATCCACGTGCCAGAGAAAGGGACTCCGATAACCTCTTCCCCATGAACGACGAAGTTCTTTTCGAGGGCGAACATCTCCAATTTCGGCGGCGCCGCGGCTGGGAGTACGTCGAGCATCGCACCGCGAAAGAGTCCGTGATGATCGTTGCGTTGACGGACGAAGGGCGGCTCGTTCTGGTCGACGAGATGCGGCCGGCCGTCGATGCGCGGGTCATCTGCCTTCCCGCCGGCCTCGTCGGCGACGAAGGACCCGAGGACCGCGAGAGCGCCGCGCGGCGCGAGCTTTCTGAGGAGACCGGCTACGAGGCATCGGATCTCCAGCTCCTCGGGAGAGGCCCGGGCTCCGCCGGTATGTCTTCGGAGATCGTGAACTTCTACCGCGCGCGCGACGTGCGTTCGACGGGCGGTCGGGGAGATCGGGAGAAGAAGGAGATCCGCGTGCATGTCGTTCCCCTGGCGGAGCTCGTCGGCTGGGCGCACGACCGCGAGGCGGAGGGAATCCTGATCGACCCGAAAGTCTGGGCCGGGCTCTACCTCTCGAGAGATCGCTCGTGACCCTGACTTACGACGTCGTTACGTTCGACTGCTACGGAACGCTGATCGACTGGGAGGACGGTATCGGTTCGGCGTTCGTCCGCGAGGCGGCGGTGGACGACGTCGCGCTCGATCCATCCCACGTCCTCGCCGCGTACCACGAAGTCGAGCCCGAAGTCGAGGCGTCAGAGTACCGGCCGTACCGCGAGGTGCTCGCCGAGACGGCAACGCGCGTCGCAGAGCGGCTCGGATGGAAGCTCTCGGACGAGCGTGCGGAGTTTCTGGCGGCATCGCTTCCGGATTGGCGCCCGTTCCCCGACGTGAATCCGGCTCTCGTGGAGCTCGCGGGCGCCGGGTACCGCCTCGGGATCCTGTCGAACGTGGACGACGATCTGCTGGGCGAGACGCGGCGTCACTTCCCGGTTGCCTTCGACCCCGTCGTGACCGCTCAGCAGGTCCGCTCGTACAAGCCGGCCCACGGGCACTTCCTCGAAGCGCGGCGTCGCCTCGGCGGCTCCCGCTGGCTTCACGCCGCGCAGAGCTTCTTCCACGACGTGGTTCCGTCGCGCGCGCTCGGGATTCCGGTCGCCTGGATCAATCGGAAAGGGGAGCTGCGTTCCAGCGACGCCTCGCCCGACGTCGAGCTTCGAAATCTCACCGAGCTCGCCGACTGGCTGGGTTAGCCCGCCTATCCCGCGGGCGTTTCGCACAGCTCGCTCGATGGCGTTTCGCGCACTCCGAGCCCTACATCCGGAGGGCTTTCTCCGACCGAACCTCTCTCGCGACGAGCTTCAAGTCGGTAACGAGCATCGCGTAGAGTTGCTCCTGGCCGGCGGAGTCTTCCGCGCGGAGCACGGCCGACGGATGGAGGGTCGCCATCGCCTTCGGCGCCCAGCCGGTGCCTTCCATGATCTGGCCGTGCTGTTTCATGATCCGAAAGTCGGCGCCCAGCAGCGCCTTGGCGGCGGTGCCGCCCAGACACACGAGCATCTCGGGGCGAATGAGCGCGAGCTCCGCTTCGAGCCACGGCCGACACGCGCCGATCTCGACCGTGCCCGGCGTCTGGTGGATGCGGCGCTTCGGCGTGCGGATGAACTTGAAATGCTTGACGGCGTTCGTGACGTACACGTCGCTGCGCGGCAGGTTCGCGTCCACGAGCGCTCGGTCGAAGACCTCGCCTGCGGGACCGACGAAGGGCGCGCCCTGGATGTCCTCCTGGTCGCCCGGCGCTTCGCCGACGAAGATCGCGCGCGCGGTCTGCGGCCCTTTGCCGAAGACGGTTTGCGTCGCGTCGCGGTAGAGGTCGCAGCCCCGGCAGGAAGCAGCCGCCGCGCGGAGCTCTTCGAGGTCCGTCGCAGCCTTCGGAACGAACTCTCCCGCGCCAGGCGTGCGGGCGGCGAGATCGGCGTCGGCGATGTGCTTCGCGATCCGTTTCAGACGCAGGACGTCGGGGTCCGATTCGGAGGCGAGGACGTCGGGATTTCCGCGCACGAGCCGCCACAGGACGGAGTAGAGGAGACGCCAGCGCTCCGGGTCGGAATGCCGCGCGGCCGCTCCACAGAGCTCGACGAACTCGCGCGGAACGCGGAAGTCGGCGGCCTCCGGCGGCGCCTCCCGGATCACCTCCGGCTCGAAGAGCCCGCCCTGGGTCGCGGCCTCCCGCCAGACGACCTGCTCCGGCGCGATTCCGTCCGCGAGGAGCTTCCGCGCCGTCGCGCGCCAGCTCTCGAGCGTGGGCTGGATGACGACGTCTCGCACGGCTGGAATGTTATCGCCTATGACATGCTTGCCTGCAGTTTTCCGAGATGATCGACAGATCGGACAGCTCCGCTATGGCGCTCGATCAGCGCGTTCGTCTGGCGGCGTTCGAATTCCTGAGAGAACAGCAGGCCGTGAGAACCGACGAGGTACTGCCGCGCCGCGTTCTAGCAGCGGGATTCCAGTTTGAAGGTCAACGCGTCCCACTCATTGGTCCCCAGGGCATCTTCAAACCGGCCATCCTTCCGGAAATCCCGCTGACGATTACCACCGATCCAATTATTGATTTCAGGGATCGTCAATTGAGATCCCCAGAGCAGTCCGTCTTCGTCCGAACCCGGAATTCCTTGCCGAGCGGTACGAACTCTTCAAGAAGGCGGTCTGAGAGACAGCTCTTGACCTCAACCCCTCCCCACGGTTGACTCTCCGAAGCCAGGCGTACTATGATGCGTACGCTTACTCGTACGGAGGAGCAAACATGACCGAAATGCCACTGATGACCATGAGACAGAGACTGACGGGACTGAACCGAGAGCTTCAGAAGAGTCCCGGAACCGTCGTTCGGGTGACACACCGTGGGAAACCCTCGCTCGCCGTGATGTCCGCAGAGTTGTACGACAGCATTGTCGAAACGCTGGACGTGATGTCGGATCCGGAGGCAGTCGAGGCTCTTCGCGGCAGCCTAGCCGACGTCGAAGCGGGTCGTGTTCACTCCCTCGATGAGGTGGCGCGTCGCCTCCATCTGAAGCGGTGACTCCGGATCGCCGTTATGAAGTCCACTGGACGGAAACGGCCGTCCGGATGCTCTCTCGGGTTGGTGATCGTCGAATTCAGCAGCAACTGTTCGAGGTCTCGAAGTGCCTGGAACTCGAGCCCGAGAAACAGGGGAAACCGCTACGTGAGGGACTCATGGGTTTCCGTAGCCTGAGAGCCGTTGGGCAGCGTTACCGCATTCTGTACACATCTGACACGGCGTCGCGAGTCGTGCATGTCGTCGCAGCAGGACTCCGCCGCGCTGGTGCGCGTGATGACGTCTACGTTCTCGCACAGAAGCTGGTGCGGCTCGGCATCGCGCGTTCCGCGGTAGCCCGCAGGAAGCCGCGCGCGGCGCAGAAGAAGAAGAAGTAGGCGGGGCCGCCCTCAGATTCCCCCGACCTACCTCAATCCCTCTACGAGGAAGAGCTCGTCGAGCGTGCGGCGGTACGAGTACACATACGACTTGCCGTCGGGGGTCATCAGGATCGGTCCCATCGTGAGCACGCCCGCCGGATCCGGCGGCGTGAGCTCCTTCCACAGACTGCGCACGCCGGTCGTCATGTCCACGCGGTAAATCCTAGCGGGCGCTTCGTTCTGGCGGAACGCCCAGATCGCGCGGCCGTCGGCGGTCCAGCGGATCGGAAGCTCATCAGGCAGAAGCCCCGGCGCCGGCCGCGGCTCGCCCGGTTCGGTGGGGTAGAGCATGATCCGCCGTTCCGGTCCGAGCGCCGCGATCGTCCGACCATCCGGAGAAATGCAACCTGGCAAAAGGTTCACGCCCTCGGGCGAGATGGGTCGCGGTTTCGATCCGTCCACATCCTGCACGTAAAAGCGACTCCCGCGACCCGGCTCGCTGGCGGCGGAAAGGATCCGCCGCCCGTCGGGAAAGAAGAGTGAACCCTGGTACACGATGCCTTCGTTGGGGAGCGTGCGCGATTGCCCGGCGCCTGTCGGAAGAATCGTCAATTGCTTCCCAGTCTGATCGGCGACGAGAGCCCACTTCCCGTCTCGCGACAGGTCGATCGAGTGATATTTCCCGAGGAGAACGGCGGGTGAACCATCGGTCTTGCGAAGGTACGCCAGATACACGGGCACGTTCTGCTCATCGAAGAGGACGGTCTTCCCGTCGTCGGAGATCGCCGTCGGAAAGGACCAGTCGAGCCACGTCAGGTTGCGCCCCTCCGTCTCGCCGGGCGCGATCGCGACGATCTCCCGTCGCCAGTTGGCTCGCGAGAGAAGAGCACGTCCGTCGCGGGAGACGTCCTGGAGCGTGGTGAATCCCATGAAGTTCGCGACGTTGCGAGCTTTTCCCGACAGCGTGACCGCCCCGAGGGTGGCGCCCGAATACCAGACCTCTTTCCCGTCCTTCGACCACGCGAGTCCGGTGCCCGCGTCAGGACCTTCGAGCCGCTTCTTGCCGGTCGCGTCGAGCGCCAGGACTCGACCGAGGTTGTCGCCCCGCTGGGGATGGTCGATCAGAGCCACGAGCTTGCCGTCGGGTGACACGCGAGGGTGACTGATCCAGCCGACGGTCTCGTAAATCACCTTTCCGATCGGGTACTCCAGCCGCCGAGAGTGCCCGGTCTCGTGAACGACGGCGAGCTCTTTTCCATCCGGGGACCAGTCGGCGTCCATCACGTTCTCGAGAACCTCGCGTGGGGCTCCTCCGTCGAGCGGGACTCGCGCGAGCGTTCCGAGGCTCTCCCATCCGAGCACGGGCCGCCATCCGAGGGAAATCGCGAGGTCTCCCGCCGGAGAGACCGCGAGGAGGGCGGCCGGAGGCAGGCCGAGCGAACGCGACTCCGGGCTCTCGGGTCGCGTCGTATAGATCTCGATCGGCTTTCCTTCCCACGCCGCGGCGTAAATGATGGAGCGGCCGTCCGGCGCGAAATGGGCCGACACGACCGTGCCACGCTTGAAGGTCAGACGCTGCAGTTGGGCGTTGGAGACAGGTTGGCTTCCTCCGACGAGCTTCAGCGCGGCGATTCCGACAGCCGCGCCGACGACAAGGGCCGCTGCGGGAACGAGCCACGAGGGCAAGCGCCGTCGCGCGGGCGCAACCGCCGCCGGGATCACTTCCGAAGCGGACGTTTCCGAGAGGTGATCCCGCAGGCTCCGCAGATCACGCGCGAGATCTTTCGTGGACGCGAAGCGCTCGTCCGGCTCCTTCGCGAGGCAGCGCTCGGCGATCCAGCGCACCGGCGCGGGCACGCGCGGGTTTACCTGTCCGACCGGCTCGGGCTCCTCGCGGATGATCGCGGCGAGCGTCTCCGCCCCCGTGCTCCGTTGGAACGCGCGTTTGCCAGTCGCCATCTCGTAGAGAATCGACCCGAACGAAAACTGATCAGAGCGGTAGTCCACGTCGCGTCCGCTGGCCTGCTCGGGGGACATGTAGCCGACCGTCCCCATTACCGTACCGGGCACAGTGCCCGGAGACCCCGCAACGGTCGGGAGCACGGAGAGCCCGTCGGCGGAGGTCGGCTGAATGAGCTTCGCGAGCCCGAAGTCGAGGATCTTGACAAAGCCGTCCTTCGAGACGATCAGGTTCTCCGGCTTCAAATCCCGGTGCACGAGACCGGCGTCGTGCGCCTTCGCGAGGCCGTCCGCGACCTGGACGGCGAGGTCGAGCAGCTTCTTCGAGGGAAGCGCTCCCTCCGCGAGTATCTCGCGCAGAGTCCTGCCCTCGACGAGCTCCATGGCGAGGTAGATCGTCGAGTCGACGGAGCCGACGTCGTAGACGGTGACGATGTTCGGGTGATTCAGCGCCGACGCGCTACGCGCCTCCTGCTCGAAGCGACGACGCCGCGAGTCGTCGCCGGAGATCTCCGGCAGGAGAACCTTCACCGCGACCTCGCGCCCGAGCCGCGTGTCGCGGGCGCGGTAGACCTCGCCCATGCCGCCCGCGCCGAGCGGGGACACGATCTCGTACGGGCCGAGACGGGTGCCGGCGTTGAGGGTCATCGGGAAGATCCCGGACGATTCTAGTCGGACGGTATCTGGGCGCCATCAGGAAGATTACTCTTTTCTGCACCGAGTTCGGAATCGCGTCCGGTCGTTTCGCCAAGGAGCGGGAGAACAGATGCCGCCGAGGCTCGAGCGTCGTCTCGGAGTTGCCGATGCGGCGGCTCTAGTCATCTCGAACGTCATCGGCGTCGGGATCTTCACGACGCCGGGAATCGTCTGCGCGATGCTGCCGCGGCCCGCTGCGATCCTCGCCGTCTGGGCGCTCGGCGGATTCCTCGCGCTTTCGGGTGCGATGGCCTACGCGGAGCTCGCGGCTTTGAAGCCGAAGGCCGGAGGCGAATACGTCTACCTGCGCGAAGGCTTCGGGCGACTGGCGGCATTTCTGACGGGGTGGACTTCCTTCGTCGCCGGGTTTTCGGGAGCGATCGCCGCCGGCGCGATCGGTCTGACCGCGTACCTCGGACGGTTCTTCCCGGCGGCGGCCAACCCGGCTCCGATCTGGAGTCTCTCGCTCGGTCGTGTTTCCGCGACGCTCTCGCGACCCACGATACTTGCGCTTGCCTGCATCGTCGCGCTCGGGGCCGTGCACATTCGCGGAGTTCGACCCGGACGCGTCGTCCAAGACTCGCTCGCCGCGGCGCAGATCCTCGGCCTGCTTCTCTTCATCGTACTCGGGTTCGCCATGGGCAACGGATCCCTCGAAAACCTGACGAGTGGGGAGAGGCCCCGACCTTCGAGCTGGCTCCTCGCGTTGATCCCGGTGATGTTCAGCTACAGCGGCTGGAATGCCGCCGCATACGTCGCCGAAGAAGTCCGTGAGCCGGGTCGAAACGTTCCGCGCGCTCTGGGCTGGGGAACGGTCGCCGTGATCGCGATCTACCTCGGGTTGAACGCCCTCTACCTCTACGCGTTGCCCGTCGGCGAGCTCTCCGGGAGGATCAACGCCGCCGACGCCGTCGCGGACCGGCTGCTCGGTCCGGCCGCAGCCGAATCGCTCGCGGTGCTGGCGATCTTGATCATCCTCGCCAGCCTGAGCGCGATGACACTGGCCGGTCCGCGCATCTACTACGCCATGGCGCGCGACGGAGTCTTTTTTCCGGCCGCCGCGCGCATCCATCCCAAGTTTGGAACCCCCGCCGTCGCGATCGCAGCACAGACGGCGTGGAGCTGTCTCCTCGTCCTTTCGGGGACTTTCGAGCAGCTTCTGACCTACACGGGGTTCGCGATCGTTCTCTTCTCGGCCGTCGCCGTCTGCGCTCTCTTCGTGCTGCGGTGGAAGACTCCGGAAGCGCACCGGCCGTTCCGGGCCTGGGGTTACCCGATTGCGCCGGCGATCTTCGCTCTCGCGAGCCTTGCGATCGTCGTCAATGCGATCCTCGAGGCTCCACTTCCTTCGGCGATCGGGCTCCTGGTCATGGCAGCGGGAGTCCCGCTCTACTGGCTGATGCGACGCCGGTCGCGCAGGAGTGGACAGAACTCCTAAACGACCCATGTGGCTCAGTGCGGGATCTGGCCCTCCGCCTCTTCCGCGCCGTTCGTCGCGAACATTAGCCGTCCTCCCTCGAACGCCGTGTCGCGCAGCGTGACGGCGAGCGCCTCACCGAGGGTCTCGACTGGGTGCACGTCCAGCTTCGCGCGCACTTCCTCGTTCAGGTCTTCGAGGTCCGGCTCGTTGTCTTTCGGGAGCACGATCGTCGTGATTCCCGCCCGCACCGCTCCTAAGATCTTCTCCTTCAGGCCGCCGATCGGGAGCACCCGTCCGGAGATGGTGATCTCGCCCGTCATCGCGACGTCGTTTCGCACCGGACGCGTCGAGAGCGCCGACACGAGCGCGGAGGCCATCGCGATGCCCGCGGAGGGACCGTCCTTCGGAATTGCCCCGGCGGGCACGTGGACGTGGACGTCCCGGCGGAAATCGTTCTCGTCGATGCCGAGCCAGCCGGCGTGCGAGCGCGCGAACGTCCACGCGGCGCGCGCCGACTCTTTCATGACGTCTCCGAGCTGTCCGGTCAGGATCAACTCTCCCTTCCCGCGCATGAGCGACGCCTCGACGAACATGATGTCGCCGCCGGCGGGTGTGTAGTACATGCCGGTCGCGATTCCGATCTGGTCCTCTCGAGCCATCTTTTCCGGATGGACGCGCGGGCGACCGAGCAGTCCGCGGACGTCTTCCGGCCCCACGGTCTGATTCTCGACCTCGCGTGCGGCGATACGCCGCGCGACCTTGCGCGCGAGCTTTCCGAGCTCGCGTTCGAGCTGGCGCACTCCCGACTCACGCGTATAGCTCGCGATCACTTCGAGGACTGCAGCATCCTGGATCGTGAGCTGCCCCGCTGCCAGACCGTTCTCTTCGAGCTGGCGCGGGACGAGGTAGCTCTTCGCGATCTGCAGCTTCTCCTCTTCCGTGTAGCCGGCGAACGCGACCGTCTCCATCCGGTCGAGCAGCGGCGCCGGGATGTTCTGGATGAAGTTGGCGGTCGCGATGAAGAGGACCTCGGAGAGATCGAACGGCACGCCGAGGTAGTGGTCGGTGAAGCTGTCGTTCTGCGCCGGATCGAGCACCTCGAGGAGCGCGGAGGCCGGGTCGCCCTGGAACGACACTCCGAGCTTGTCCACCTCGTCGAGGAGGAAAACCGGGTTCTTCGTGCCCGCCTGCTTCATTCCCTGCAGGATCCGTCCCGGCATCGCCCCGATGTACGTGCGCCGGTGACCCCGGATGTCGGCTTCGTCGCGCGCGCCGCCGAGCGAGATGCGGACGTACTTGCGTCCCATCGCGCGGGCGATCGACTTCGCGATCGACGTTTTGCCGACGCCGGGCGGTCCGACGAAGAGCAGGATCCGGCCGCGCGCGCGGGCGGACTTCCGCAGAGCGTCTTTCGGCGCTCCCGGCTCGGGCGAAGGCTCGGCCTCGGCCGCCGCCTCGGTCTCCTTCGCCTTCTCCGTGGCCTGGGTCAACTGGCGCACGGCGAGAAACTCGAGGATCCGGTCTTTGACGTCTCTCAGCCCGTAGTGGTCCTCGTCGAGGATCCGCGCGGCCGCCTGGACGTCGAGATGCTCGTCGCTCCTCGTGTTCCAGGGGAGCTCCGCGATCGTCTCGAGATAGGTGCGGATGACCTGCGATTCCATCGACTCCCGCCCGATACGGGTCAAGCGCGCCCACTCACGGTCGACCTCCTTGCGCGCTTCCTCGGAGAGGTCCAGAGCGTCGAGCTTCGCGCGTAATTCCTTCAGCGATTCATCGTCTGCGCCTTCTCCCTCGCCGAGCTCTTTCTGGATCGCCTTCATCTGCTCGCGCAGGTACATCTCGCGCTGGCGCCCGCCGAGCTCCTCTTTGACCTTCTCCTGAATGTCTTCCTGGGCGGAGAGAACGTCGATCTGCCGCTGGACGTGGATCAGGACGCGGCGCAGGCGATCTTCCACCGACAGCGTTTCGAGGAGGGCCTGTCGCTCGGCCGGTTGAATGTCGATGTATCCGGCGACGATGTCGGCGAGCCTCCCCGGCTCGTCGACTTCCGCGAGGATCTGATTGACCGCTTCCTCCGGCAACCCCATCTTCTTTCCCAGCTCCGCGGCGCGCTCGCGTGCCTCGCGGTGCAGAGCGAGAAACGCCGGGTCGTGCGAGTCGAGCGGCGTCATCTCCTGCGCCGGCTGGACGGTCGCCTCGAGATAACCCTTTTTGTTCGCGGCGTAACGCAGCGCGATTCCGCGGGCCTGCCCTTCGAGGAGCAGCCGGATTCCTCCGAGCCCGCGCTGCACGGAGGACAACGTCGCGATCGTCCCGATCGTGTAGAGCTTTTCCGGGGCGATTTCGTCGCCGTCCTGGCGCTGCGCCACCGCGAACACCCGTTTGTCGGCGCCGTTCACGGCGGCGTCGATCGCGCGCAGAGTGCCGGCCCGGCCGGCGTTGATCGGAAGCCCGACGCCCGGGAAGAGAACCGAGTTGCGCATCGGGACGACCGGAAGATTCAGTGATTCCAGCATTCAAAACCCCCATCGAAAATACGAGCCGGAGCACGGTCCGGGTTCCGGCGGCCGCGGCCACGCCCGCTCGGAGCATGCCGGCGGCAGTGCGAGGCTGGTTTCGCGAGAAGATCCGACAGTCAAAACATCGTCGTATTCCCGGCGATTCCATGCTGCGGGCGTCGCTATGGCACTATCCGGCCCGATCCATTGGAGATGACTTCGTGACCGGGGCCGCCGGCACCCTCTCCCTGACCCGGCTGCGGCGGTCGCTGCGCGACCGGCGGCCGAGAGAGTCAAGGGCGGGAGCGGGCGAGCTCATTCTGGTGACGACGACAAAAATGCGTGCCCTTGCGATCCGTCTCCGCCAGGGTGTTGGAGAACCACATGACGCAATGAGGGTCGTCGCAGTGGGTCAGGCCGTAGGTGTGCCCGAGCTCGTGGACCGCTTCCGTCGCCGCCCGCTTCCAGAAGAGTGTCGCAGGCCCCCGCAGCCGGGCGAGAGAGAAGACGCCGACGCCCCGGGCCGAGTCGCCTTCGCCGAAGACGAAGTTCAGGCTCGGGACGTAGAGGTCCACGTCCGCGACTCCGAGAAGACGCTCCCACTCCGGGCGCTTCGCCCGCGCGAGGACATCGAGCAGCGCGGTTGACAGGTATTGCCTTCGGGTCTCGTTCCACGCTCCAGCCGGCAGCGGCACAGCGGGAGCGATCACTACCTCGCAGCCGAAGCTTTCGCGCAGAACTGGGACGAGCGGGGCGACTTCTTCCGCCGGAGCGTCTCCGACCAGGGCGACGGCGATGACCGGCCCCGGCCTCCGCGCGATCGCGACTACCAGAGCGGCGGCGAACATCGGAAGGAGCGCGGTCATCGAATTTCCAGGTCGGCGAGGACCGGAACGTCGCGGCGGATCTCGTCGGTCAGGTGCTCCGGAATCACGCCGCGAGGCTGGCGCCGTTTCGGCGGACGAAGGAGCTCCTCCGGCGTCGCGACGAGATCGAGAAGGAAATCATGCTCCGTCACCGGCAGGTCCTCCTCCAGCAGCTGCAGCGGATGCACCGTGGTCGCGATCCGTGTCGATCCGTCGATCGCGCCGAACTCGCGGCCGATCGCGTACTCGAGATCCGAGTATCCGCCTCCCTTGCCGACTCGCGCGCCGGCCCGGTTGATGGCGACGGAGCCGGCGACGATGAGATCGATGTGGGGCAGCTCGCTGGGATGGACCGGCCGGCCGAACCGCGAGGCTCCGGAGATCGTCGCCGCGGCGGCGAAGTCCTTGCGCGCGATCCGGCCGGGGTCGAGCTTCCAGAAGCACTTCTTATCGCGCAGCCGGGGAACTGCCATGAAGACCGTCTTTCCTTCGCGGAGCGCGCGGAGCCGGACCGGCCGCTGCGGCGCGTCCGGGTTGACCTTGATCGTGCGGGCGCGGCGCCACTCCGGCGTCTTCGCGAGCCGATCAGCGGCGACGGCCGCCCCGCGGAAGTTCGGGATCCGCCCCCGAGTCCCGGGGAAGAGCGCTTCGCCAGATTCCTCCAGGCGCGACCAGACCGCTTCGCGGATCCGCTGCTTGTCCGCCGGTCTTCTCGACTCGACGGACGTCATGGTCTTCCGCGGCGATAGACCTCACGGCGGTGACCGATCCTGAGAACCAGGTAACCGTCCTCGGTCCGCGCGAAGATCACGCGATGATCTCCGACTCGAAGGCGGTAAAGCCCCGCGAAGGCGCCCGACAGGGGTTCGCCGCGATCTCCCTCGGAGGCAAGCGCCCGCTCGATCCTTCTCAGTATCCTCACGGCGACCGGAGGATCGAGCCTGCGGAGATCTCCCTGGACGGAGGCTTTGTATTCAATCCTTCCGCGCTTTTCCCGCAATCCTCTTCCTCAGCTGTGCGGCGGAGATGATCGGATCGTCCTTGTCCCGCAGCCGATCCAGGGCAACCTGGTAATCCGCGTGCTCGGCCAGATAGGACTCGAGCGCCTTCTCGATGAAATAGGTCTTTGGCCTCTCCGACGCTTTGGCGAGATCCTCGAGTGCGCGGGCGGTGCTGTCGGGAAGACGAACCGAAACGGACTTCGACATTCATTTGCCTCGCTTGTAATACATGAACGACAAGTATAGTCCGATTCACGACTCCGGGACAGGGGGAGAAGAGATCCTGACAGCTAGCTCGGCAAACGCCCTGCTTCTGACCGGGACGCCCGGCGCCGGGAAGACTACCGTCGTGCGCCGGGTCGCGGAGAAGCTCTCGGACGCGCGGATCCGCGGCTTCACGACTGCGGAGATTCGAAAAGGCGGCGAGCGCGTGGGTTTTCGGATCGAGACGTTCGAAGGGGAGAGCGCGGTCCTCGCCCACGTGTCCATCCGGTCGGAATATCGAGTCAGCCGTTACGGCGCCGACGTCGCCGTCCTAGAGCGGATCGTTGGGCGCGCGCTGGCTCTCTCTCCGAAGGCCGACGTCTACCTCGTCGACGAAATCGGGAAGATGGAGTGCCTCTCGGATCGCTTCACCGAGGCGGTCGAGAGACTGCTCGACGCGCGCCGACTCCTGGTCGCGACCGTGGCACTTCGCGGCGGTGGTTTCATCGAGCGCGTCAAGCGGCGGCCGGACGTCGAGCTCTGGACCGTGACGTGGGGCAACCGGGAAACCCTCCCCTCCGACGTGATCGGGCTGGATCGCCCGGCGGCGGAAGCGGAATTGATCAGCGCGCGGATGCGGCCGGCGCCGGTTCTACGAAAGCCGCGATCCGGTCGCGGATCTCCGAGGGAACGGGCACCGGTTCGAAGTTTCCCTGGCGCACGCAGACGAGAACGTACCGGCCGGTCGCAACCGGGGTGGAAGGATCCGTCTTGCGCCGGACCTCGAAGTCGAGGTGAATGGACGTGCGCCCGATCCGGCTGAAATACGCCTCGACGACCAGGAGCTCGTCGAGCTTGACCGGCTGGAAGAAGTTGCACTCGACGCGAACACGGGGCAGCCAGATCCCGAGGGACTCGAACAGAAAGCGGTAGTTCAATCCCGCCGACCGCAGGAGCTCCGCCTCGGCCAGCCCGAAGAACCGCAGATAGGCCTGGTAGTTGGTGATCCCGGCTGCGTCGATGTCCTCCCAGCGGACGTACTCCTCGATTGAGTAGCGGGCCAACTCAGTCCTCGCGGGAAATGCGCTGGCGGAACCAGATCGCGAGCGCCTCGGCGTCAAGCTCGCCGCGTGCGACGGTCAGGGTGAGCTCCTCGAGATGCGAATCTCCCGCATCGAGCCGGAATCCGTTCAAACGAAGGAAAAGCTCCGCTGTGGTGATACCGACCCGCTTGTTCCCGTCTACGAAAGCATGGTTCATGACGAGGGAGTGCATCAACGCGGCAGCTTTGGAAGGAACATCCGGGTAAAGATCCTCGCCACCGAACGTCATAGCGGGTCGCGCGACGGCCGACTCGAGCGCACCCTCGTCTCGGAGATCGGCGGAGCCTCCGAAATTTTCGATCTGCAACTCGTGGATCTGGAGAACCTGCTCGACGGAAAGATAGAGGGTCACTTCGCGAGCTTGCGGTAAAGCTCCGCACGTTCCTTGAGGAGGCGATTCATCTCCGCTCGGAACCGACGCGTGACTTTGCCGTTCTCGAAGTACTTGATGCCGGGGCGGATCGTCACGGCGCCGCTCTGCGGATGGACCGAGACGTCCACCGTGTGTCCCTTCTTCAGCTTGAATTCCTTGACGACCTCCGAGGGAAGAGTGACGGCGAGCGAGCTGCCGATGCGGACGATTTTTCGTTCCATAAGTACTAAATACTAATACAGGTTGCGGTGTGGCAAGTGGAGACCTGACCCTCGATGTGGCAAGTGGAGACCTGACCCTATGCCACCGCCGCCGGCCGGCAGTCGGCGCAAGGCTTGTAGCCGGCCGACAGCGCTTCTCTCTGCGAGGAGAAGTGCACGCGGTTGTCCCGCATCAGAGACTGGATGCCTCCACACGTCGGGAAGCAGAAGTAGCGGCCCTCCTCGTTGCCGAAGTAGCGCACACCCGACGCCGCGAGCTTCTCGAGGGTCTCCGGCTGAGCGCCTTCGGCCGCAAGCAATACCCGCTTGTTCCGCGGACCGCCGAGCGAGTAGTTGCCGAGGTGTCCGTCGGTGCGCACGACCCGGTGACAGGGGATGAGCAGGGGAACCGGATTCTTCGCGAGGGCCGAGCCGGTCGCGCGCACGGCGTCGGGATGGCCGATCTCTCGAGCAATCCAGCTGTATGGTCGGACCTCTCCCGGCGGAATCTCGAGCGCCTTCGAGAGGACGGCGCGCTCGAACTCCGAGAGGCCGCGCAGGTCGAAGCGCAGGTGTGCGTCCCGAGCGCGCAGGCGTCCGGCGACGAGCGCCTTCACGTTCGCGGGAGGCGGCGTCCGGTCCGATCGGACGGGTCGGCCGAACCGGCTCGCAAAAGCGTTCTCGAATTCCCGAGCGGAGCGGGCGCGCGAGACCATCGAGATCCCGGCCCGGCTATGCGCGACGTAGATCTCGCCGATCGCGGATTCGATCCGCCAGTAGCTGTCGCCGAGCCCGATCCGCTGCAGTACGGCGGGCAGGAGCGAGCGCGGTGCGTGCTCCCGGGGCAGGGCCTTCAGCGCCCGCGCGATCTCGAGCGTCTCGTGGACGGAGGCGTTCATCGTTCTCTTCATGTTCTGGACCCCTTCGCGCGCCGAGAATCGGAGATGGCGCGGCGCAACAGGTTAACGGCGCGGTGGACGTTCGATTTCGCGGTTCCGAGCGGCTGTTTCAGGATCGCCGCGACTTCGTCGAGCTGCAACCCCTCGACGTAGCGGAGGATGAGCGCCGCGCGGTAGCGCTCGGGAAGTGTGGCGACGAGAAAGGCGATGTCCGCACGCTTCTGCGACTGTTCGAGTCGGGAGTCCGGTCGCTCTCCGGGATCGTCCGGAGACTCCCAAGCGCGCCTCGCGGCCTCGCCTTCCGCTCCGCCGTTTTCGATCGAGACCAGGCGTAGTCGCTTGCCTCTCAACCGGTTGCGAGCGACGTTCAGGGTGATCCGGTAGAGCCAGGCCTGGAGCGCAAGCGAGCGGATTCGATCTTCCGGGTACGTCTTCAGAGCTCGATACGCACGAACGAAAGAGTCCTGCGCCACCTCTTCGGCGTCCTCGCGGTTTCCGCAGAGGCGGCGGGCGAAGGAGAAGAGGCGGTCCTGGAACCCTCGGACCAGCCTCTCGAAGGCGCCGTCGAGATCGTCGGCGAGGTCATTCGTCAGGGGATCGGTCCGCGGCATCGCAGCGTCTCTTCCTTCCTCGTGTCGCGGCGCCAGCTTCACCAGCTTCAAGCCGGGAGATCCGTCAAATCGGTTGGGGGAGCCCTCGGTAACGCAGGTCGTGCTCATGGAGCCCTCTCACGCGATAGAACACGGGTGCGGGGCGAAAGGTTGCAGGCCTCACGCGGGCACGTAGCCCAGTCTGCCCTCGATCGCTCCGGCGATCACCGAAGCGTGGTGACGGCTGTTCTCGATGAAGATGTGGCCGACTTCCGTCCCGCCCAGGATCGCCCCGGCGAGATAGAGGTTGGGGACGTTCGACTCGAGCGTGCCGGGGTCGTGAGCCGGGACTTTTTGCGGGCCTTCCAGGCGGATCCCGCACCGCTCGAAGAGGGCGAAGTCGGGTTGATAGCCGATCAGCGGAAAGACCGCGTCCGCGCGGGGCGACTCCGGGCCCGCTGGCGACTCGACCCGCACGGAGTCCGGCGTGATCTCGAGGATCTTCGCCTGGAAGATCGCCCCGATGGCGCCGGCGCGGATCCGGTTCTCGAGGTCCGGCTTGATCCAGTACTTCACTCTCTCGGAGATCGCCGGCCCGCGGACGACGAGCGTCACGCGAGCGCCGTGCCGGTAGAGGTCGAGCGCGGCTTCGGCGGCCGAGTTCTTACCGCCGATGACGACGACGTCCCGGTCATGGAAGGGGTACCCGGAAACGAAACGCCGATGAACGTGGGGGAGATCCTCTCCCGGGACCCCGAGCCTCCGCGGGTTCTGAAAGAAACCGGTCGCGAGAATCGCCGCGGGGGCCAAAAACCGCCGCGCGCCGCGTCTGCCGGTGACCGACACGTCGAGTCCTCCGCCGGGTCGCGGCTCGATCGCAACGATTTCCGTCTCCGGGACGACGTTGACCCGGAACTTCTCCGCGACGCTCCGGTAGTAAGCGAGCGTCTCGAGTCGCGTGGGGTGCGCGTCGGGCACGCCGAACGGAACGCCGGCGATGTCCAGGAGATCGCGGGTCGAATACCAGCGCATCTCTTCGGGGAAGTGGTAGATCGAGTCGAGGATGTGGCCGCGCTCGTAGCACGCGGCGGCGATGCCTCGCCGTCCGAGCTCGACCGCGCAAGCAATGCCGGTCGGGCCTGCGCCGACGATCGCGACCGGG
>DASXSX010000165.1:0-4612 GCA_036505815.1 Thermoanaerobaculia bacterium | reverse complement strand
GCGTCGTGAGAGCCGCCTGCCGCCGTCTCGACGCGGCGCTCACGAGCTCCGACGGCAAGGCGATCGCCGAGGCACGCCTGCACGCGGACTCCTGCGCGCGCTGCGCGGAACGGATTCGCGCATTCGACGAGATCTCCGCCGCCGCGCCCGGCTTGAAGAGAAACTGGGAGAGCCCGGAGCTCTGGCCGAAAATCCGCGAGTCGCTCGCCCGGGAGGCCTTCGCGCCGGCCGCGTCTTCGCAGAGCGAGACGCGCAGCGCGCTGGCCTGGCCGGCGTGGCTTCCGATCGCGGCCATCGCGACGCTTTTCATCGTGTCCTTCGTCGGGCTTCAGGTCTTCCGGCCGAGCCTGGGCGACCGGCAGATCTTCGGCGTGCGCTCTCTTCCGAAGGATCCCCTGCTGACCGACGCCGCCTTGAAGGACGTCGAGCGCAGCGAGACCGAGTACATCCGCTCGATCGAGAAGCTCTCGAAGCTCGCCCAGCCGCGTCTCGAGGCGGCGGCCACGCCGCTGCTGGTTTCCTATCGCGAAAAGCTCCAACTGCTCGACGGCGCCATCGAGGAGCTCTCCGGACAGATCGAACAGAACCGCTACAACACCCACCTCCGCCGCCAGCTGCTCGGGATCTACGCCGAGAAGCAGCAGACGCTGCGGGACGTGATGAAAGGGGCAACGTCATGAGACTCCACGGAACACGGGGCACGGGAGGCGGGAGACGAACCGGGCGCGCCGCTCTCGCCCTTCTGTTCGTCGTGTTCGCGGCGCCGCTCGTCGCGGACTCGCCGGACGACTCTTCGCGCGACCAGTTCCGGCGGACCTTCCAGAGGACGGTCGGGTTGAGACCCGGTCAGAGGCTGCACATCGAGCACTCCAACGGAACGATCAAAGTCCGCGCGCAGCGGGAGCCGCAGGTTTCGATCTCGGCGACGATCCGGGTCTCCTCGTCCGACGTCGAAGGCGCGCGCCGCTTCTCCGAGGGAATCCAGATCTCGGTGGAGGAGTCATCGGCCGGTGTCTCGGTCGTGACGCGTTACCCCGAGAAGAACCGGAGCTTCCTCGGTCACGGGTTCGTGTCCTACTCCGTCGACTACGACATCGTGATGCCGGAGACCGCGCTCTTAGAAGCCCGCAACAAGTTCGGCAACGTCGAGGTCTCCGGGCTGAAGGCGCCCGCGGACATCAAGAACTCCAACGGCGCGATCGAGTTCCGCGACGGGCGCGGCGCGCAGCGCCTCGAGAACTCTTTCGGCAAGATCGACCTCGCTCGGAACGAGGGGAACGCGACGGTCGTCAACAGCAACGGGAGCGTCACGGTCAGCGACCTCGGCGGGGAGCTCGATCTCGTCAACCGGTTCGGAACCGTCTCCGCATCGAAGCTGAAGGGCCGAAGCCGGATCTCCAACAGCAACGGCAGCGTCGAGCTTCAGGACACGAACGCTTCCGCGGAGGTCACTTCCTCGTTCGGCGGCGTCACGGCGAGAAACGTGCAGGGCGACCTGTCGGTCAAGACCAACAACGGCGCGATCGAAGCGTCGAACGTCCAGGGCGATGCCGATCTCGCCGCCTCGTTCGGCGGGATCCGCTTTACCGACATCCGCCGGAAGGTCACGTGCAATGGCACGAACTCGCGGGTGACCGGAGCCCGCGCCGGGACGGTCCTGGTGCGCAACACGTTCGGAGCGGTCGAGATCTCGGACGCCGCCGGAGTGGACATCGAAAACTCCAACGGCAAGATTTCGGTCCGCGCGATCCGCGGCGGCGCGATGCTGACGACGAGCTTCGGCGCGATCGAGGCGTCCGACGTCCGCGGCAATGTCACCGCGGTGAACTCGAACGCAGCGGTCACCCTGACGGACATCGGCAGCTCGGCGGACGTCCGCACGCGGTTCGGCAAGGTCACCCTCACCCGGATCAAAGGCTGGGCGAAGGTCTCCTCCGACAACGGCGGGGTCACGCTTTCCGAGATCGGCGGACCGGCGGACGTCCGAACGAGCTTCGGGCTTCTCGACGCGTCGCGCGTCCAGGGGAACCTGACCGCCGAGAATTCGAACGGCGCCATCCAGGCGTCGGACATCCGGGGCTCCGTCAACGCGCGGACGTCGTTTGGCTCGGTGAAGGTGGACGGTGTCCGTGAGAACGTGGACATCACCAACCAGAACGGCTCGGTCGAAGTCGGAGGTTTGCCGTCGGGATGCACCCGGCTGACGCTCAAGACGTCCTTCGCGCCGATCCGCGTGTATCTGCCGGAAGGCGCCGGATACACCGTGTCGGCGCAGACGTCGTTCGGAAAGATCAACAGCGAGATGCCGGTCGGCGTCTCCGGGTCGACCGGCGGGGAGTCGTTGAACGGCAAGATCGGAGACGGCCGTTGCGAGCTGAAGATCAACAACAGCAACGGCAATATCGACTTGCTGAAAGGCCAGCCGAAAAGGTCCTGAAGTCGGGGTCAGGTCTCCACTTGCCACTTTGCTTTGCAAACTGGCAAGACCAGCTCGGCGAAGCGACCACTTAAGCGATTCGTGAAGACCTGACCCCGCCGTGGCACAATCGCCGGCCTATGCCCACCGACCCGTCTATGAAACCAACCGCGCCCCACGCCGGCGGGGAGGAGGAGCTGGTCCGGCTCGATCCGGACCATCCCGGCTTCCGCGACCCGGTCTACCGGCAACGCCGCAACGCGATCGCGCGGCTGGCGCTCGAGTACCGGCCGGGCGACCCACCGCCGACAGTGGATTACACGGACGCCGAGCACTCCGTGTGGCGCACGGTGTGGGAGCACCTGGCGCCGCTCCACTCGACGAACGCCGTCTCGGAGTGGCGCGAGGGCGCAGCCGAGCTCGATCTCGACCAGAGATTCATTCCTCAGCTCGTCGAGGTCAACGAGGAGCTGAAGGCGAGCCCCGGCATCGAGATGTTGCCTGTGGCGGGACTCATTTCCGCGCGCGGTTTCCTCTGCTCTCTCGGAAGCGGCGTCTTTCTCTCGACCCAGTACATCCGCCACCACTCGATGCCGCTTTACACCCCGGAGCCCGACGTCGTGCACGAGCTCGTCGGACACGCCACGAGCTTCTTCCGCCCCGAGATCGTACGGCTGACGCGGCTCTTCGGCGAGGCGGCGCTCGCCGCCGACGAGGAAACTCTTCGACAGCTCGAGCGCGTGTACTGGTACACGCTCGAGTTCGGCGTCGCGCGCGAGGACGGTGACGCCAAGGCGTACGGCGCCGGGTTGCTGTCTTCGTTCGGCGAGCTCGGGCGCTTCGCGTCGCAGGCGGAGCTGAAGCCCTTCGACCTCGCGGAGATCGCGCGGACTCCGTACGACCCGACGAACTACCAGAAAGTCCTCTTCGTCGCGCCGAGCTTCGCGGAAATGGAGAAGCGCGTCGGCGGGTGGCTGGAGGAAGTGATCGGCCGCGCACGCGAGCGCAAGCCCTGATCGCGGGGTGGGCATCGACCTCATCCGGTTCGCGTGTCCGCTCGTCGGGTCGATGTTCTTCGAGCGGGTCATGTCCATCCTCGATCGCCTGGGGCACGGGCTCGGCGCGGCAACGCTCGGGCTGGCCGTCGCCGTCTTCGGTCTCGTGACCCGCAACCGCCGCGCGCTCCGAACGGGCCTGGTGGTTCTCCTCGCGGTCGTCGCGGCGGGGCTCCTCGTGAACGGTCTGAAGCTCGTCTTCCAGTTCTCCCGTCCGGGTCACCGGGTCTTCTCCTACAGCTTCCCCTCGGGTCACGCGACGACCGCCTTCGCCGTCGCCGGCGTGCTCGGCTACGTCTTCCCGCCGGCGGGACCGATTCTTTACCTCGGCGCGCTCGCCACCGGACTCGCGCGCGTCTACTACCGCGACCATTTCGTCATCGATGTCGTGGGCGGCGCCGTGCTCGGGACGACGTGCGGTCTCCTGCTCGCGCGGTGGCTGCTCGCGGGCGTGGAGCGAAAGGCGACGCCGTTCGTCCGATGGGCGTGGATCGCAGCAGCGTTGGTCGGGATTCCCGCGACCGCGTGGTTCGGGGTCTACGAGCACGAGATCGGGAAGCACCTCCTGCGAGGTCCGCTCGTACGACCGTCACGCGAAGGCGCGACCAGGATCCAGTTCGGCACCGGTTTCGCGCGGCCGTTGCTCGAGAGCGGCTGGTCCGGCGACGAGCGTTGGAACGGAAAAATTCCCTTCGTCTGGGCGGAAGGTTTGACGTCGACTCTGCGCATCCCGTCGCTCGTCCCGCGAGGATATCTCCTCCGGCTGAGGGCGATTCCGTTCGTGCGGGGCGAAGGACTTTCCTGTCAGGCAGTCGAGGTGGGCTTCAACGGCGCACGCATCGGGCGCGTCCTGCTCGAACGGGGCTGGAACGACTACGAGCTCGAGATCCCGGCGCGCGTGGTTCACTCTTCCGACAACGAGATGGCGTTTCGCTTCGGCTACGCCACTGCCGCGAGCCGTCGTGACACTCGCCGCCTCGCCGTGGCGTTCCAGTCGTTGGAGCTCCGGACCGGCGGCCGATCTCACTGAAGGAGGCGCCGGAAGGCGCGCAGCGGAAATTTAGCAGCGAGAACGGCGCTGTAGAATCATGCCCGAGGACTCGATGAAGAGGGAGTTGAACGTTCTCGTCGAACGCGACCG
>DASXSX010000164.1:0-6814 GCA_036505815.1 Thermoanaerobaculia bacterium | reverse complement strand
CTGCCCCTGCCGGCGATAGACGTCGGCCAGCGCGTCCGCCTCACGGGCAGCGGCGGGATTGCCGATTTCCACCATCAACTCGACGAGACGTTCCCGCACGGGGAGGTCCTCCGGCTGCCGCCGCGACACCGCCCGCAGCCGCTCGATCGCCCGATCCTTCAGTCCATATCGGGAGAGGACTTCGGCTTCCTGGAGCGAGGCGGCAGCGTCGTCGGCGTGGATCGCCTCGGCGGAGCCCGGCAGGGACGCCGCCGGTGGTCCCGGGGCGATCTCCGCGAGCCGGCCGAGCGCTTCCGCGTGAGCCGGGTCGGCCACGAGGATGCGTCGGTAGTGTCGGGACGCGGACGAAGCGTCGCCACGCGCTTCGGCCTCGCGCGCGAGCGTCAGACGCACCGAGACGGATTCGGCGGCGTCTCCCTCGGCCTCCGAGAGCTCGGCCATCTTTTCAAGAGCTCCCCGGTGCTTTGGAAACCGCTCCAGGATCGGCCGGAGGTGCCCGGTCGCGCTTTCGAAGTCTCTCGAGGTAGTCGCGCTGTCCACGAGCGGCGAAATGACCTCGAACGCCTGATCGGGTGCTCCCTCCTCGAGCCGGATCCGGCAGAGGAGGAGGCGGGCGGCTTCGTTGTCGGGCTGAAGGCCCAGAGCCTCTTCGGCCGCCTCTGCGGCCGCGGCTCGATTGCCTTGGGCGAGCTCCGCCTCGCACAGCAGGACGCGGGTATCCGCCGTTCGCGGAGCAGCAGCGAGCGCGGCGATCGCCGACGCGACGTCGTTCGACGAGAGGTGGGAACGGATGATCTGCATCCGCGCGCCGGAATCGTTCGGGTCGAGATCGAGCGCCTTGCGGAAGAAGGCCATCGCCTCTTCTTGGGCGCCGCGCCGCTGCAGCATTCCGGCGATCGCGTCGTATCGCGCGACCGCCTGGGCGGTCTGACCCGCGACGCGCTGGAGGTCCGCGAGACGCGCCTGGATCTTCAAGTCGGTCGGGTCGAGAGCCGCCATGCCCGAGAACGCTTCGATGGCGCCCTTCAAGTCGTTCTTCTTCAGCCACTGCTCGGCGAGCGTCAGGTAATGGCTGCGCGCGTCCTGGGTCAGGCCCTGCTTCATGTAGAGGCCCGCCAGCCGCTCGTACACGTCGAGCCGGGTGGGATCGATCTTGTTGATCTTCTTGTAGATCGCGATCGCCTTCAGGAAGAAGCCGTCGGCGGAGTACGAATCGGCGATCCGCGAGAAGTGGCCGATCGCGTCTGCGGGACGGCCCATCCGGACGCAGAGATCTCCCGCCTTGTTCAGGGCGAAGGCGTCCTTCGGGTTGTCCTCGAGGAGGCGCAGGTAGTCCTTCAGCGCCTGGTCGAGCCTTCCCCGCGACAGGTGCTTCTCGGCGGATTGGACGATCCGGTCGCGTGTACCGGACATTGGCTCGACGATTTTAACCGGTGCGCCGGACTTTCCCCGCGCGGGAGCGCCGGGGAGAGGGGACGAGAGGCTCGGGCTCGCCCGTCCCCGGTACGACGCCGTGGTAGCTCAGTCGGTGCTCGGGACAGGGGCCGTGGACCGAGAGAGCGTGCCAGTGCTCCGCGGTTCCATACCCCTTGTGGTGCTCGAAGCCGTACCCGGGAAACCGTTCGCCGAGCTCGTTCAGGATCCGGTCTCGCGCGACTTTCGCGACGATCGAAGCGGCGGCAACCGAGGAGGAAAGCGCGTCCCCGTGCACGATCGGGAGCTGCGGCAGCCGGATGCCGGGCAACGAGACCGCGTCGAGCAGGAGCGCCTCGGGCTGCGGATCGAGCGCGAGGATCGCGAGGCGCATCGCCGCCAGGCTGGCGCGCAGGATGTCGCGCACGTCGATCTCCGCCGCGCTGACGACACCCACTCCGACGGCGATCGCGTGCTCACGGATCGCGACGTCGAGCCGCTCGCGACAGGGAGCGTCGAGACGCTTGGAGTCGTCGAGCCCCACGAGAAGGCAATCGGCCGGGAGGATGACCGCCGCCGCGACGACGGGGCCGGCGAGCGCGCCGCGTCCCGCTTCATCGACTCCGGCCACACGGACGTATCCGCGGCGGCGGAGCTCCTGCTCCGCTTTTTCGAGCTCCCGCAGGCGGCCGAGCTCCGCAAAGAGGGTCGACAGCGGGTCCGACTTCATCCGGTCCGCATTTTGCCAGTTTCTTCTCAACTGTCATCCCGAGCGAAGCGTGGGATCCCTCGGACCTTGCGGTCCTCGGGATGACAGGAAGGGAGGGAACTATTCGGTGCGCTTTTCGCCGATTCGCGCGGCCTTGCCCTTGCGCTCGCGCAGATAGTAGAGCTTGGCGCGCCGGACGGCGCCCTTGCGGTCTACTTCGATCCGGTCGATGACGGGCGAGTGCAGCGGGAAGACCCTCTCGACGCCGATTCCGCTCGAAACCTTCCGTACTGTGAAGGTCTCGCGCGCGCCGCCGCCCCGTCGGGCAATCACGACGCCCGCAAAGACTTGAATACGTTCCTTTTCGCCCTCGCGAACCTTCACGTGGACCTTGACCGAGTCGCCGGGAGAGAAGTCGGGCAGATCCTTGCGCAGGGAAGGCTTTTCCACGTCCAGCAGGATGTCGGTCATACGAACCTCTTTCGAAACTCCGGGACTTTGAAGCCAGAGATCAGCGGGATCACGAATTATACACGGTGGTTCTATTTCTCGCCCTCCCCCGGCTCTTCGGGACGGCGTTCCAGGAGGTCGGGACGGCGCTCGCGGGTCCGGGCGAGAGCGCGGGCGCGCCGCCACCGGAGGATCTTCGCGTGATCCCCCGAGAGAAGCGCTTCCGGCACCGCGAGTCCGCGAAACTCCCGCGGCCGCGTGTAATGCGGATAGTCGAGGCGATCGCGCGCGAAGGACTCCTCTTCGAGCGACTCCGCGGACCCGACGACGCCCGGCACGAGGCGCGAGACCGCCTCGGTCACCGCGAGCGCCGCGGCTTCGCCGCCGGGTAGGACGAAATCGCCGAGAGAAATTTCCTCGTCGAAGAGTCCGAGCTCGCGCGTCCTCTCGTCGATCCCTTCGTAGCGGCCGCAGACCAGAAGGATCCGCTCGCGGGACGCGAGCTCCTCGACGGCTCTCTGGTCGAGTCGTCGGGCGTCGGGAGACAAGAGGACCGTCCAGGCGCGCGGCAGTCCTTCGACCTCTCGCCGCGCTTCGATGGCCGCCGCGAGCACGGGCGCCATCATCACCATTCCCGCTCCGCCGCCGTAGGGTTCATCGTCGACCTTGCGGTGCCGGCCCTCCGCAAACGCCCGGAGATCCGTGACGGCCACTTCGAGCCGGCCCGCGGCGATCGCCCTCCCGAGCAGGCTTTCGGCGAGCGGCGAGCGAAAGTACTCCGGAAAGATGGTGAGGATCTCGATCTTCATGGTTCCCGGTTCAAGACGAGAGCTCCATCAATCCTTCGGGTGGATCGAGAACGATCCGCTTCTCGGTGCGCTCGACGGAGACCACGATCGGCCGAACGAAAGGGACGGAGACGAGCTCGGCGCGGCCGGTGTCGACGTCGAGCATCGGACCTCCCGCCGTCTGAGTCAGTCGCCGCGCCGTTCCGAGAACGCGTCCCTCGGGATCCTCGCAGCGCCAGCCTTCGACCTCGTGGCCGTAGTAGAAGTCTTCGGGCGGAGGGATCGCCTCTTCCTCGGGAACCCAGAGCTCGCCGCCGGCGAGCGAGCGCGCGGCAGCCGCCCCGTCGACTCCCTCGAAACGGATCAGGATTCTCGCGCCGTGAGGGCGCGCAGTGACGACGGAGAGCGACCGCTGGTCCTCTTCACGGCGCCAGAGAAAGCGCGCGCCGGCGGCGAAGCGCTCCGGAAAGTCGGTTGCGGGCTCGACGGACAATTCGCCGGAGGTTCCGTGGGGGCGTCGGACGATTCCGACGAGGAGCATCGAGCCGGAGCCGTCTGCCGTCCCGGGAAGTTCCGGGTCGCGGCTCACGACGGAGGACTCACTCCTTCAGTCCCGCACTCGCACCGTGACGCGCTTTCCCCGCGCAGCCGCGGCAGCGCCCACGAACGCGCGGATCGCGCGAACGGTCCGTCCGTCGCGGCCGATCAGGCGCCCGCGCTCCCCTTCCGGCACGGAAATCTCGTAAACGAGCGTGTGGCCTTCCACCGCCTCGGTGACGCGGGTGTCTTCGGGGCGTTCGGCGAGACGCCGGACGATCGTCTCGATCAGGCGCCGCATGCGACGTGCGGAGGCGTCACGACGCCTTGCCCTCCGGCTCCTTCTCGTCGAGCAGTGACTGGACGGTCGGAGAGACGTTCGCGCCCTTTCCGATCCAGTACCGGGCGCGCTCGCGGTCGAACGAGATAACGGTCGGCTCGCGCATTGGATCGTACGCGCCGAGCTCTTCGAGCACTTCGGCGCGGGCGGTGGAGCGGGAGTCGGAGACGACGATCCGGAAATGCGGTCGGTTGCGCGCGCCCATGCGGCGCAGTCGAATTTTCAGCATGACGTTTTCCTTTCAGCGACTCGGAGCGGGGTCGAGAAGCCCGGGGAAATCTCTGCGCAAGCGGTCCTGTGACCGGGCTTCTCTCTCCCCGGCACCGTGGGCGATCCACGGAGCGCGGACATTCTACGTCAGCCCCGCGGGGCCGGCAGCGGCAGGCGCGAGAGGTCGAGGCCGCGGACTCCCTTGCGGGCCGCCTTCATCAGTTTTCGCATTTGCTGGTACTGCTTGACGAGCCGGTTGATCTCCGCAACTGTCGTCCCCGATCCCGCGGCGATCCGTTTCTTGCGGCTCCCGTTCAAGACCTGCGGGTATGTCCGCTCGTCCATCGTCATCGAATCGATGATCGCCGCGATGCGAACGAGTGACTTGTCGTCGACCGCGTCGCCGGAGGCGAGGCCGCGGAACGCTCCGCCCTTCGGCAGCAGGTCGAGAAGTCCCGAAACCGGCCCCATCTTCTTCATCGAGCGGAGCTGATCCCGAAGATCCTCGAGAGTGAAATCGCCCGCCGCGGCGCGGCCCGCCATCTTCTCCGCAGTGGAGGAATCCACCTGCGCCTCGACCTTCTCGATCAAGGTGAGGACGTCTCCCAGTCCGAGAATCCGCGAAGCCATCCGGTCCGGATGGAACGGCTCGAAGTCCTGTGGCTTCTCTCCGACGCCGACGAACTTGATGGGCTTCCCGACGGTCGTGACGACAGAGAGCGCCGCGCCGCCGCGCGCGTCGCCGTCCGCTTTCGTGAAGACGATCCCGGTCAGGGGCAGAGCCGCGGCGAAGCCGGCGGCGGATCGCACTGCGTCCTGACCCGTCATGGCGTCCGCCACGAACAGGACCTCTCCCGGGTGAACCGCCTCGGTCACCGCGCGGACTTCGTTCATCAGGTCTTCGTCGAGATGTAGCCGGCCGGCGGTGTCGAGGATGACGGTGTCGCGACCGGTCAGCCGCGCTTCCGTCACGCCTTCGCGCGCAACGGCGACGGCATCGCGGCCTTCGCCCGGCTCGAAAACGGGGACGCCGATCTGTCGTCCGAGCGTCTTCAGCTGGGAAACCGCCGCCGGGCGCGAGAGGTCGGCCGCCACGAGGAGCGGGTAGCGCCCGCGGCCTTTCAGGTGCAGCGCGAGCTTGCCCGCCGAGGTCGTCTTGCCGGACCCCTGAAGACCGACCATCTCAATGATCGCGGGGCGGCCTTCGAGGACGAGATCCTCTTTCTGCCCGCCTAGCAGGAGGACGAGCTCGTCCCGCACGATCCGCGTTACTTCCTGGGCCGGAGAAAGCTGTTGCATCACTTTCGCGCCGACGGCTTTCTCGCGAACGCGAGCCGTGAACCCGCGTACGACCGGAAGCGCCACGTCCGCTTCGAGGAGGGACAGTCGGATTTGGCGAAGAGCGGAGTCGAGGTGGTACTCGGTCAGGTGCCCTTCGCCCTTGAGCTCTTTGAAGACCCCCTGGATTCGATCTCCCAATGATTCGAACACGCCGCCTCCGATGAAAGGGCGGAAGGATACCGGCCCGGACGAAAGGTCGCAACGCTCGGCCAGCAAGGGGTTTCCCGCTTGACAGACTCCTTCGTTGAGATATCATGCGCTCGCTTTTCCCGCTGGTTCGAGGCGGTTCTGCAAGAAAAGTTCGCCAGTCGTAGAAAACGAGAAGGAGAGAGGGAGATGAAGAAGTTCCTGACCCTGGTCATGGCAGCCGTTTTCGGGACGGTGCTCCTCACCGGTTGCACCAAGAAGGAGACGACCACAACGACCGAGACATCGACGACCGAGGCGCCAGCCGTGGTCGAGGAAACCGCCACGACCATGACGGCGACTACCGGGACCGAGACGCCCGCCGCGACGACGACAACGGAGACCACCACCACCACCACGACGACGACGGGCACGAAAACTCCGTAACTCTTCTCTTCCGCCCTGTCGGAGGCCCCCGGGGATCGGGGGCCTTTTCGTTTCCGAATGAGCATGGCCGCCCGGCCTTTCGAGCCGTCCTGCCGCTACACTGAACCCGGGTGCTGCCTCTCTGGGGAGAAGCTCTTCTCGCATTCGTCGCGATCATAGCGGGTGTCCTCGCGTGGCAGGCCCGCTCGCGCGAGCGCACGCTCGCGGAGCGCCTCGCCGCCCGCGAACGGGGCGGACACTTCCTCGGCGAATCTCCGGAGCCGGGCGAGATCCTGAAGCACGCGTACGCCGCGGCGGCCGAGATCCTTCCGGTGACCTGTTTCGATCTCTACCGGATCGATCCGGAGGGAAAGGTCGACGAGGTCTGGACGCTCACGCGAAAGGACTCCGGAGAGCTCGAGCCCGCGCTCGACCCGGCGAACCCGCACCTCGAAAAAAAGGTCGACTCGCGGC
>DASXSX010000163.1:0-10082 GCA_036505815.1 Thermoanaerobaculia bacterium | reverse complement strand
TCCGATCGTCTGTGGCGGGTGCAGGTCCGTGGGACCTGTCCCCGCGGCGATCCTCAGTCATGCGCAAGCGCCTCCTGCAGCTCCGGGTCGTTCAACGGCAGGAGCGGCCGCTTGCCGAGCTGCCAGGAAAAAACGGCGAGCCAGAGCCCACCCACCCCGAGCGGAGCGAGGAGGTCCATCCAGTGGAGCCGGAAGCGTCCGCCCGCGAAGGGAGGCTGCGTCAGCCAGAACACCTCCACGAGCTGCATGAAAACGACGAGGCCGGCGACTGCGGCGAGGACGCGCGGATTGCGGTTGGCGGATGCGGGCAGGAGCATCAGGAAGGGGAGGACGAAGTGGAAGAGGAGGATCGCGAGCCCGATCCAGCCCCAGCCGCCCTGCAGACGGCGCAGGTACCAGGGGACCTCTTCCGGCAGGTTCCCCGCCCAGATGATGAGGTACTGCGAGAACGAGACGTACGCCCAGAACATCACGAAGGCGAGCATCAGCTTCCCGAGGTCGTGGTAGTGCCTCGGCGCGACGTAACCGGCGAGGGGCGCGCGCTCCGACAGCAGAACCATGACGACCACGATGAACGCGAAGGCGGAGAGGCCTTGACCCGCGATGAACAGAACTCCGTACATGGTCGAAAACCAGTGCGGCTCGAGCGACATCGCCCAGTCGATGGACGCGAAGGTCACGGTCAGCCCGTAGACGACGAGCCCGGCGGACGACAGCAGCTGCAGCCGGCGGTTGATTGGCCGCCCGCCGGTCGCGTCCTGCTGGAGTGACCAGCGGTTAAGGAAGTACGCAAACGCCAGCCACGCGCCGAAGTAGAGGACCGCGCGCCCGAAGAAGAACGGCACGTTCAAGTAGAGGCTCTTGTGCCGCAGTGCCGCGTCGCGGGCGACGGCGGCCGGATCGGCCCACTCGTAGAGTTTCCGGGCCCCGACGACAATCGGCAGGAAGAGCAGCGCCATCAGCGGCAGCGTGCGCGTTCCCGACTCGAGCGGACGGCGGATCGGGAGGCCCCACGCCCCGCCGGTGACGTGATGGAGCATCGCGACCGCCATGCAGCCGAGCGCGATGCCCGCCCAGAAGAGGAAAGCGAAGAGATACGAGTGGAAGAACTGGGCAGGCGCGAAGAAGCCTCCGACCGCGCACGCCGCCAGCGCCGCAATACCCACGAAGAGCGCCGGCCTCTGAAAGCGTTCGAGGGCGTGCGGCTCCGCGATCGCGACCCGTCCGTTCATTTCTGCATTGCCTCGAGACGCCGGCGCTCCGGCTCGGGGACGTCGGCCACCGTCGCCCGCTGCGAAAGTTGCAGCGCCCGCACGTACGCCGCGATGGCCCAGCGGTCCTCCGGAGGGATCTGCTGCGCGTAGTCGGGCATCGCGCCGAGACCGCGCGTCATCACGTCGTAGAAGTGCCCGATCGGAGCGTCCCGGAGCCGCTCGATGTGCAGCGACGGTGGAGGACGATAGCCGCGCCGGACGACCATCCCTTCGCCCGCGCCGGTCCGGTCGTGGCAGGGAGTACAGAAGATCTCGTAGCGCTCGCGCCCGCGCAAAAGAAGTCTTCGCGTGAGCGGCACCGGCAGCGTGGCCCAGAGAGCTTCCGCGCTCGGAGCTCCCGCCGCGGGCATCGGCGCCGCCGCGAGGGTCCCGCGCGCCACCGTCCCATCGACGAGCGGCCGCGACGCCCGCTGGTCCGCGAAGAAATCGCTCTTCTCGAGCGGTTTGTATTTGGGTTGGTCGTACATTTCCTGTCGGCATCCGCAAAGGATCGCAAGGAGCACCGTCGCTCCGACGAAAATCGTCGCGCGGACGGCAAGGTGCCAGATGTCAGGTGTCAGGTGCCAGGGACGAGGGCTGGCCCCTCCTGAAACCCGACACCCGACACCCGAAACCTGTCTTGCTTCGGACACCTTCACTCCTCCACCTCGACCACCTCACGAGCGCCCAGGCCGGAGAGAAACTCCCGCGTCCCTCCCTTCTCGAACATCGGATCCCTCGCCTCGATACAGAGAAAGAACCGATCCCGCGACGCGAAAGCAAAGCGCGGCGCGTTGAAGACGGGGTGGTACGGCATCGGCAATCCGTTCATTCCGAGCATGCCGAGGACGGCGAACACCGAAGCGAAGAGGACCGTCAGCTCGAAGGTGATCGGGATGAACGACGGCCAGCTCGCGAGCGGCCGCCCCCCGACGTTGAGCGGGTAGTGGATCGTGGCGGAGAACCACTGCATGCCGAGCGCGGTCGCGCAGCCGAGGAGGCCGCCGACGAGGACGACGAGAGGCAGCTTCGTGCCGCGGAAGCCCAGCGCGTCCGAGAGGCCGTGGATCGGGAACGGCGTGTAAGCGTCCAGCTTGCGGTATCCCGCCTCGCGCGCGCGCCGCGCGGCGGCGACGAGCTCCTCCGGCCGCTCGAACTCCGCCAGGAGACCGTAAACGCGCGGGGGTCCGGCGGGGCGCGAGCTCAACCTTCCTCCCCTGCGACCGAATGCTCCGGAACAGGCTGCATCCCGACCGCGCCGGCTTCCGGCACGAGCGTGCGCATCTCGAAGATCGAGATCATCGGCAGGAACCGGATGAACAGGAAGAGCAGCGCCAGGAAGAGGCCGATCGTTCCGACGAACGTCGCCCAGTCCCAGATCGTCGGGTAGTACATCCCCCAGGAGGACGGGAGAAAGTCGCGGTGCAGGCTCGTCACGACGATGACGAACCTTTCGAGCCACATTCCGATCGACACGACGACGGCGATCCCGAAGAGTGCCGGCGGGCTCGACCGCACGCGCTTCAACCAGAGCAGCTGCGGCGTGGCGAGGTTGCAGAGCATAAGCGACCAGTAGATCGGCGCGTACGGGCCGCGCATCCGGTTCGCGATCATGTAGCCCTCGTAGGGGTTCGCGCTGTACCACGCCATGAAGGCCTCGATGACGTATCCGTAGCCGACGATCAGCCCCGTCGCGAGGAGGATCTTCGCCATGTTCTGCAGGTGGCGCATCGTGATGAAGTCTTCGAGCCCGTAGACCTTGCGCAGGGGGATCGCGAGCAGAAGAACCATCGCGAAGCCGGCATAGATCGCCCCGGCCACGAAGTAGGGGGGAAAGATCGTCGAGTGCCACCCGGGAATGATTCCGATCGTGAAGTCGAACGAGACGACGGTGTGCACCGAGATAACGAGCGGCGTCGCGAGCCCGGCGAGCAGGAGATAGGCGGTCTCGTAGCGGTACCAGTGGAGTGCGGACCCGCGCCAGCCCATCGCCAGCATCCCGTAGAAGATCTGGAAGCCCTTCCTCTTCGCGCGGTCTCGCAGCGTCGCGAGGTCCGGGATGAGGCCGACGAACCAGAACAGGAACGACACGCTCGCGTAGGTGGAAACGGCGAAGACGTCCCAGACGAGCGGGCTCCTCCACTGCGGCCACAGCGCCATCGTGTTGGGGTAGGGGAGCAGCCAGTAGGCAAGCCACGGGCGGCCCAGGTGCAGGACCGGGAAGAGGGCGGCGCAGGCGACCGCAAAGAGCGTCATCGCTTCCGCGAAGCGGTTGATCGAGGTGCGCCACTCCTGGCGGAGCAGAAGGAGGATGGCGGAGATGAGGGTTCCCGCGTGCCCGATCCCGATCCACCACACGAAGTTGATGATCGCGAATCCCCAGCCGACCGGCTGGTTGACGCCCCAGATCCCGACCCCTTTCGCGAAGAGGTAGCTGATCGCGCCGAGCAGGACCATCGTCAGCACGAACGAGACGAAGAACCCGAGCAACCAGAACATCGGCGTCCGCCGCGAAAGGACGATCGAGCTGATCTTGTCGGTGACGGAGGCGTACGTGTGTCCCGGCTCGATGACCGGAGGTCCGCCCCGCCCGCGCTTGACAGCCTGGCTCAAGGGTGCCGCACCTCGCCGAGCTCCGGGTTGGGGTTGGCGAGCACAGCGAGGTACTCGGTCCGGGGCCGCGTGCCGAGCTCCGCGAGGAGGCCGTAGGAGAGGTTCGACCGGTGCATCTTCGAGACGCGGCTGTCCGGGTCCGCGAGGTCGCCGAAGACGATCGCTCCCGCGGGACACGCCTGCTGGCAGGCAGTGACGATGTCCCCATCGCGCACGCTGCGGTTTTCCAGCTCCGCGCGGATCTTCCCCTCGTTGATGCGCTGCACGCAGTACGTGCACTTCTCCATCACTCCGCGCCACCGCACCGTGACGTCGGGGTTGGCGAGCATGCGCATGCTCGGCGCGCGGAACTGCGTCGAGTAGTGATAGAAGTTGAAGCGCCGCACCTTGTACGGACAGTTGTTCGCGCAGTAGCGCGTGCCGACGCAGCGGTTGTAGATCATGTCGTTCAGCCCCTCCGCGCTGTGCACGGTGGCCGCGGTCGGGCAGACGAGCTCGCAGGGCGCGGTCTCGCAGTGGACGCACGCGACGGGCTGGAAAACGTGCATCGGGTTCGACGGGTTTCCATCGGCGTAGTGGTCGATGCGGAGCCACTGCATCTCGCGGCCGCGGACGACCTGGTCCTTGCCGACGATCGGGACGTTGTTCTCGGCGGTGCACGCGACCACGCAGGCGTTGCAGCCCACGCAGCTCCCGAGGTCGATCGCCATTCCCCATGCGTGACCGTGCGAGGTTCGCGGCGGGTAGAGGGAGAGTTCCGGCGGCGGCTTTTCTCCCATCCTGCGGATCGCCTCGGGATCGTGCTCGATCTCCTCGACCGCGACCGTGCGCGCGAAGTTCCTTCCTTCCATCGAGTGGTGCGGCTGGGTCACCGCGATCGGGTACCTTTCCCCGGTCTTCCGGACTTCCACGCCCGCGCCCTGCCAGAGCGCGCCGGCGGGTCGGATCGCGTAGGCGTCGAACCCCGCTCCGGAGGCGAGCCGGCCCGCCTTCTTGCGGCCGTACCCGAGAGTCACCCCGAGGGTGTCATCGGGATGGCCCGGCACGACCCAGACCGGCGCGCGGACGCGGCGCCCGGAAAACGAAAGCTCGACCACTTCCTCGTTGCGGACGCCCAGTCTCTGAGCGGTCGCCGGCGACACCGCGGCGACGTTGTCCCACGTCACGTTCGTGATCGGCTTGGGCAGCTCCTGCAGCCAGCCGTTGTTCGCGAAGCGGCCGTCGTGGATCGTGGGATCCGGGCGGAAAGTGATCTCCAAGCCGACACCGGAAGCTCCGGTTTGAAAGTTTCCGGCCGCCGGTCCCGAAGGGACCGCCGCAGCCCCAGTCGAGCGGGTCTGTGTTGGTAAAGCAGTTAACGCTGACGAAGAGAGAGTCCGGACGGGCAGCGCCGTCCCGGCGATCACGCCGTCGTGGACCGCCCGGCGCCATGTCGTCTCGAAGTCTCCCGGCATTCGGGCGCGCCACGTCGCGCGGACGAGGTCGTACCCGGATTGCTCGGGCTGGTCGGACAGAGCCGCGAGGACTTCGTGCGCGGACTTGCCTCCGTAGAGGGGCGCGATCAAAGGTTGAACGATCGTTGCGGTGCCGTCGAACGCGCGCGTATCGCTCCACGCTTCGAGGAAGTGCGCCTCGGGGATGTGCCACTGGCACTCCTCGGAAGTCTCGTCGTTCTCGAGCGAGAGGTGGACGCGCCGCGGGACCGTGCCGAGAGCCGCCGTGAAGCTGACGTCCGCGGGAGCGTTGAAGACCGGGTTGCCGCCGAGGATCAGGAGGGTCCGAACCTTGCCGGCGCTCATGTCGGCGGTGAGCGCGCGGAGCGATTCGAGCTGGTCTTCCGGTCTCGCTTCGATCGGCTCGGTGTAGACGACCGTCCGTCCGGCATTCCCGAGCATGCGGTTCAAAGAGTGCGCGAGCGCGTGGACTGCGGGAGCCTGGTGATCGCCCGCGAGGACGAGTCCGCGTCCGCGGTTCCGGCCGAGGTCGGCGGCCACGGCGCGCGCAAACCGGTCCGCGGCGTAGGGACCGCCGGCCTCGGCGGTTCCGGCCGGGGCGCCGAGCCCGATCGCCGAGGCCACCGAGCGGGCGAACCCTTCGACGTCCGAGGCCTTGAGCGGACGGCGATGATCCGCCCGGGCGCCGGTCGCGGTCATCGTGCTCTCGACGACGTAGAGTCGAAGGCGATTCATCGGTCGCGAGAGGAGCATCTGCAGGCGGCTGTCGTCTCTCGGGCGCCGTCTCGCCGCGAAGTCGCGCGCGTGGACGAGGTGCGCCGGGCCGCATGCGAGAAAGTCGGCGTCGAGCGAGAGGATGACGTCGGCGTCGGCAACTCGGGGGATCACGTTCGCGGCCACGCCGAACGCCGCCTGCGCGCCCGCCCGCGCGTTGTCCGGCGAAGCCGGCTCCCACTGGTGCCACCGCGCCTCAGGGAGCGCGGCCAGGAGCTCCTGGATCTGGCCGGCGAGCGTCGGCGAGGAAACGGTCTCGGTCAGGATGCGGAGACCGGCGCCGCGGTGCGGACGCTCCTCCTCGAGCACGGTCCGCATTTCGCCGAGGAAGGCGGACCACGGCCGGATCTCGCCCAGCGAAAGGAGCGTCTGCGACCGGTCGGGGTCGTAGAGAGAGAGCACGCTCGCCTGGGCGAAGGCGCTCGAGCCGCCGAGGCTCGCGGGGTGGAGCGGGTTTCCCTCGACCTTCGTCGGCCGGCCCATGTGGCTCTCGACGAGAAGTCCCGTCGCGAGGCCGGAGATGGTCATCGCGGTTGCAAAGAAGAGCGGCTTGCCCGGCACGATCTCCTCCGGCTGCCGGACGTACGGGACGATCTTCTCGGCGGGCTGACGCGTGCACGCCGTGGCGCCCGCGAGCGCGAGCGACGCGCCCATGAATTTGAAGAGGTCGCGCCGGTCGAGCCCCTCCGGCAGCCCCGCGGCGTGCCCCATTTTCGTCCCGGACGCCGGATGAACCGGCAGCCCGACTGAGGGCTCTTTCATCTGTGGCACGTCGAGCAGCTCGTCAGCACGATCTCGTCGCGGATTTCGTACTTGCGCTTCAGCTGCTCACCCAGGACAGCCTGCTCGACCGGCGGCCGCCAGCCCATCGTGAAGACCTCCTCCTTCGGCCGCAGGTACCGCTCCGGGTGACGGTGGCACTCGAGGCACCACTTCATCTGCAGCGAGGAAGCCTGATACATGAGCGGCATCTGATCGACGCGGCCGTGGCAGGTTTCGCATCCGATTCCCTTGTTCACGTGAATCGAGTGGTCGAAATAAACGAAGTCCGGCAAGTCGTTGACCCGTGTCCACTCGAGTGACTTGTCCGTGCGGAAGCTCTCGCGGACCGGCTCGAGATACGGGCTCTGCGCCCAAATCTGCGAGTGGCAGTTCATGCACGTCTTCGTGGGGGGGATCCCGGCGAACGCCGCTTTCTCGACCGACGTGTGGCAGTAGCGGCAGTCGATGCCGATCGCGCCGACGTGGTGCGCGTGCGAGAACTGGACCGGCTGCTCGCGGGCGATGGTCTGCTGGGTCGTGTAAGGGGAAGCCTCGAGATCGTAGAAGAGCCAGAGGAGGATCGCGAGGAAGAAAACCGCCCCGAAGATCGAGACTCGGGACAGAAAGTTCGTACTGCGATGAAAGATCTGGGCCATCGAGTCTGATGAATCTCCGGTCCGGCCGGGAGTCTATGTCACCCGACGGCGCAACCTGCGGCGATCCGGAGCACTTCTGCCGAGTGGAGCGCACGGCGCCCCGTGGCCTGCGCGATCTGCTCGCGGCAGCTGAAGCCGTCCGCGATCACCAGAGTTTCGGGCGCGGCGGCGCGCACCGCAGGCAGGAGCACCCGCTCGCCGATCGCGAGCGAGACATCGAAGTGGGACCTCTCGAACCCGAACGAGCCCGCCATTCCGCAGCAGCCGGAGTCGGGGATCTCGACGTCGAGCCCGGCTCGTCCGAAAACCCGGCGGTCGGCTTCGATCCCGAAGATCGCACGCTGGTGGCAGTGGAACTGGACCAGCGCGCGGCGCTGGAGCGCGGGGGGACGCCACTCGGCCGCTTCGTTCTCGAGGAGCTCGGCGAGGAGAAACGTGCTCTTCGAGAGCCGCGCCGCCCGTTCGTCCTTCGGGAAGAGCTCGGGGAGCTCGTCGCGAAAGACCGCCGCGCAGCTCGGCTCGAGGACCACGATCGGCAGGCCGGCCGCGACCGCGGGCGAGAGCGCGTCGAGGACCGAGCCTCCGAGCCGCCGCGCGCGGCCGAGCATCCCGAAGTCGTACAGCGGTCTCCCGCAGCAGAGCGGCCCGCCGGGCAGGGCCACCGCGAAACCGGCTTGCTCGAGGACATCGACCGCCGCCCGCGCGATCCCCGTATGGAAATGGTTCGTGAACGTGTCGGGGAAAAGGAGGACGCGCCGGCCGCCGTTGCCCGCCGGGCGGTGTCGCGCGAACCACGCACGGAACGTCTCGCGCGCGAACCGGGGAAGGCCGCGCTCCGGCGCGATCCCGCCGAACATTTTCGCGAGCGCAGCAAGGCCGGGCGTCTGCGTCACGAAGTTCGCGAACGTTGGCGCGGCCGAAGCGAGCCGCGCCCAGCGGTCGACGAGCCCCATCGTGTACGAGGCGAGCGGGCGCAGGCGGCCGCGGTAGTAACGCGACAGGAACTCCGCCTTCCAGGTCGCGACGTCCACGCCGACCGGGCAATCCGACTTGCACCCCTTGCACGCGAGGCACAGGTCGAGAGCCTCGCGCACCGCCTCTTCCTTCCATCCTCCCGTGAGGACCTCGCCGCGGATCATCTCGTCGAGCAGCCGGGCACGGCCGCGCGTGGAGTGCTTCTCCTCGCGCGTCACCATGAAGCTCGGGCACATCGTTCCGCCCTTCGTGCGCCGGCACTCCCCGACGCCGACGCAGCGCCGCAGTGCTCGCGGGAAGTCGCCGCCGTCCGACGCGTAGGTGAACTCGGTCCGCGCCGCGGGACTCCGACCGCCGGCGAAGGCGAACCGGAGGTTCTCATCGAGCGGGTTGGCATCCACGAGCTTGCCCGGGTTCATGAGACCCCCCGGGTCCCAGATCGCCTTGAACTCGCGGAAGGCTCCGACGAGCTCGGGCCCGAACATCCTGGGGAGCAGCTCCCCGCGCGACTGCCCGTCGCCGTGCTCGCCGGACAGCGATCCGCCGTAACCGACGACGAGGTCCGCGGCCTCGAGGACGAACGCGCGGTACTTCGCGATCCCCCCGGGCGTGACGAGGTCGAAGTCGGTCCGGGTGTGCACGCACCCTTGCCCGAAGTGGCCGTAGAAGTCGCCCCCGTAGCCGTGCCGGTCCAGAAGCGCGCGGAGGTCGCGCAGGTACGCGCCGAGCTTTTCGGGCGCCACCGCGGAATCTTCCCAACCCTCCCACGTCATCGGGCGTCCCGGGACGTGCGCCGTCGCGCCCAGCGCCGCCTGCCGGATCTGCCAGATCTGCGCGGCCTCCTCGCGGCGGTCGAAGACGCGGGAGGAGACGGCGCCGCGGGACGCGAGGGCTCCGACGAGCCGCGCCGCCGCCGCGAGCGCCTCGGGCGCCTGCGCCGCGCCGAACTCGACGAGAAGCCAGCCGCGTCCCTCCGGGAGCAGGCGCCGGTTCGCGGGGAAGAGCCCGATCCGGTCCATGTCGCCGACGAGGCCGTCATCGAAGCCCTCGAGGCCGATCGGCCCGTGTCCGAGGATTTCCGGCACCGCGTCCGCCGCGGAGTAGACGTCGGCGTAACCGAGGACGACGAGGACTCGCGCCGGCGGGCTCACGACGAGACGGAGCTTCGCCTCCAGGACGAACGCGCAGGTGCCCTCGGAGCCCACGAGCGAGCGCGCGAGGTCGAAGCCGTTTTCGGGCAGAAGGTGGGGGAGGTTGTACCCGGAGACGCGGCGGGGGATGGCGGGATAGCGGGCACGGATGAGCACGGCGTAGCGATCGCGCAGGTCGCGAAGCCCGGCGTAGATTTCGGCGCGCCGCCCGCCCTCCGCGAGAATGCGCTCGAGGTCGGAGTCCGAAGTCTTCCCGACCGTCAGGAGCGTGCCGTCACCGGCGACGACTTCGAGCCCGAGGACGTTGTCGTCGGTCTTGCCGGCCATGACCGAGTGAACCCCGCAGGAGTTGTTTCCGATCATCCCGCCGAGCGTGCAGCAGGCGTGCGTCGCCGGATCCGGGCCGAACGTGAGCCCGTGCCGCTCCGCCGCCTCGCGCAGATC
>DASXSX010000162.1:0-3088 GCA_036505815.1 Thermoanaerobaculia bacterium | reverse complement strand
GAACGCCTCCTCGTGCTCCCAGCCGAGAGCCTTCTTCGTTGCGAGGACCTCTTCGGGACCGAGCGGGCTGCCGTGCGCTTCGGAGGTTCCCGCTTTGTTGGGAGAGCCGTAGCCGATCGTCGTGCGAATGACGATCAAAGTCGGACGGCGCGTTTCCAGTTCCGCCTGCCGCAGGGCTTCGTCGATCGCATCGAGATCGGTATTGCCCTCCTCGACGTGGAGCACCTGCCAGCCGTAGGCCTCGTAACGTCGTCCCACGTCTTCGGTGAAAGTCATCGACGTCGGGCCGTCCAAGGAAACGCGGTTCGAGTCGTAGAGAAACGTCAGCTTGCCGAGCCCGAGATGCCCGGCGAGCGACGAAGCCTCGTTCGAGATTCCCTCCATCAGGTCGCCGTCCGAGACGAGCGCGAAGGTGCGGTGATCGACGACCTCGTGACCGGGCCGGTTGAACCGGCTCGAGAGAAAGCGCTCGGCCATCGCCATTCCCACCGCGTTCGCGGTGCCCTGGCCGAGCGGCCCGGTCGTCGCCTCAACGCCCGGCGTCAGGCGGTACTCGGGGTGACCCGGCGTCCGGCTTCCCCACTGGCGGAAGGCTTTCAGATCCTCCATCTGCAGGTCGTAGCCGGTCAGGTAGAGGAGGCAGTACCAGAGCATGCAGCCGTGCCCCGCCGAGAGGACGAAGCGATCGCGGTCCGGCCACATCGGATCCCGGGGGTTGTGCTTGAGATGGCGCTGCCACAGGACATACGCCATCGGCGCCGCGCCGAGCGGGAGACCGGGATGGCCGGAGTTGGCCTTCTGGACCGCATCGATTGCGAGGGTGCGGATCGTGTCGACGCAGAGCTCGTCGATCGATTCGCGTACCGTGCTCAAGAAGTCGTCTCCACGTCGTCCGCCGTTGGCTCTCCGATCTTATTACGCTCGGGATCGGCGAGCGGATGGCGGCGGCGATGAGGAATAATCGGGCGAGAATCATCGTCGGACGAAAGCGCTCACGGGAGTAATGGAAGAGCAGACGGCGGCCGCCGAAAAGAACGTCCGGAACCCGCTTTCCTATTCGGGCGCGGAGCTCGCGGCGCGCGGTTCGACACTCGAGTGGCTGGAGACGGACGGGCTGGGCGGCTTCGCCTGCGGAACCGCAGCGGGCACGAGGACCCGCAAGTATCACGGCTGGTACATCCCCGCGATTCCCCCCCCCCGGCGGCGCTGGATGATCGTCGCCGGCTGCGAGGAATTCGTCGCGTCGGAGGGCCGAACGACCGGCATCTCCACGCAGCTCTATCGCGACACGGTTTATCCCGACGGGCGAACGAACCTGAAACGCTTCGCCCTCGAGCCGTTTCCGACCTGGCGGCACGAAACGGACGGGTGGGCGGTCGAGCGCTCGATCTGTCTCGCGCGGGGGCGTTCCGCGACGTTCGCCCGCTGGGTGAACCGGGGACCTCGGGGGATCGAGCTCCGGGTGCGGCCTCTTCTCGCCTTTCGCGGGCTGCACGAGCTGCAACGGGAGAACGGCTTTTCGGCGACGACCGAGACGGCCGGCGAAGGCGCGCGCGTCCGGCCGCACGGCGACCTTCCGACGCTTCACATGCGGGCGCCCGGCGCACGCCCGCGGCTCGAGCCCAACTGGTACCGTCGATTCCGCTATCCGGTCGAAGCGGAGCGGGGGTACGACTCGGACGAAGACCTCTGGAGTCCTCTCATCTGGGTCTGGGAGCTCGCCCCGGGGGCGCAAGCGCACCTGGTCTTCTCGAAGGAGGAAGTGCCGGGAGAGACCTCGGTCCTGTGGGAAGCGGAACGGAGGAGACGCGACCTCTTTCCGAACACCGGCGACCCGATGTTCGACGAGCTCGCCCGTCGCGCCGATTCCTTCCTGGTCGAACCTCCGGGTGACGCGCCGACCGTCCTCGCCGGCTTTCCGTGGTTCGGCGACTGGGGACGCGACGCGATGATCGCCGCGCCCGGCCTCGCGCTCGCGACCGGAAGATACCGGCCGTTCGCGCGCGTGCTGAATTCCTTCGCTGCGCACCGGCAGGGAGGACTCCTGCCGAGCTCCTTTCCGGGAGACGGCGGAGAGCCGGACTACAACTCGATCGATGCACCGCTCTGGCTCGTGCTCGCCGTCGAGTGGTTCGGCCGCGCGCGGCGCGATCCGGCGAAACCTTCTCCGCTGTCCGGCGCCGTGCACGACGTCATCGAGGCCTACCGGAAGGGAACGCGCTTCGGTATCGGAGCGGGCGAGGATCTGCTCATCGCCGGTGGCGTCGCCGGCCGCGCGCTCACGTGGATGGACGCCGTCGTCGACGGCGAGCCGGTGACGCCGCGGGTGGGCCGGCCAGTGGAGATCAACGCGCTCTGGTATGCCGCGCTGAAAGCCGCCGCGCGGATCGAGCGGCTCTCCGGCGACCACGGCCGGGCTCGGGACCTGGAGGCGGATGCCTGGCGCGTCGCCCGGCGCTTCAACGAAGTCTTCTGGTGCGAGGAAGACGAGCGGCTCTACGACGTCCTCGGCGACGCGGGCCCCGACCGCAGCCTGCGGCCCAACCAGATCTTCGCGGTCTCCCTGGCGGAAGACCTGTTGCCTCCCCACCGCGCCCGGGCGGTGTATTGGTCCGTGAGACGGCACCTGCTGACGCCGTTCGGCCTGCGCACGCTCGACTCCCGTGATCCGCGCTATCGCGGCCGCTGCGAAGGAACGCAGCGCGAGCGGGATCTCGCGTATCACCAGGGCACGGTCTGGCCCTGGCTCATCGGGCCGTTCATCGACGCGCACTTCCGGGTCTTCGGGCGGACTCCGGAGTCGATCCGTACCGTCCGGGGCTGGCTCGCCCCGCTGCGGGCGCACGTTCGCGAGGCGGGCGTCGGATCGATCTCCGAGATCTTCGACGGCGATCCTCCTCACGCGCCGCGAGGCTGCTTCGCGCAGGCGTGGAGCGTGGCCGAGATCTTCCGGGTCGTCCACACGCACTTGCGCGAGTAGCCGATCGCGTGCCTCGACAGCGCGTTCTGCTCGTCATCTGCGATGGCTGGGGGGAGGCTCCGCCCTCGGAGGGAAACGCGATTGCTCGCGCACGCACTCCGACGTTCG
>DASXSX010000161.1:0-9969 GCA_036505815.1 Thermoanaerobaculia bacterium | reverse complement strand
CGCGAGCCAGCGGGGCATCGGCGTCGAGTCTAAGGGGAGCGGGCCGCCTTTCTTCCTGTTATAAAGTCCTCGCAAAACCGGAGACCACCATAGCGAACCGCTGCCTCCTCGTCCTGATCGTGCTTTTCGCGAGCTGTGTGGCTCACGTCTCAGGTCAGCAGATAACGGAGTTCGCTCTGCCGCCGGGTGGCTCTCCCCACGGGATCACTGCGGGTCCGGACGGCAACGTTTGGTTCGCGGTGATCGATCCCCAGCTCTTCAACGGTACGATCGGTCGCATTACGCCGGGAGGCTTCGTCACCGAGTTTCCGCAGTTGTATCCCGCTCCAACCTTCATCGTCACCGGGCCCGACGGCAACCTCTGGTTCACGCAGGACGACGGGTGTGACAACGGATTCGCGAGCATCGGCCGGATAACTCCCTCCGACGTGGTGACGGAATTCCCGCAGCCGTTTTGCAGATCCCTCGGCGACATTGCGGTCGGTTCCGACGGCAATCTCTGGTTTACCTGGAAGTCATTGGACCCGCCTTTCCCGGCCGGAATCAGCCGGATGACCCTTGCCGGAGTGGTGACCGAGTTCCCTGTGCCGGGCGTTGCCGGAGGGATTGCGGCCGGGCCGGATGGTGCCATTTGGTTCACCGAGCCGACGCCGGACCGAATCGGCCGGATCACGACCCAGGGCGTGATTTCGGAATTCGCCCTTCCGGCCGGAGGCGCGCCCGCGGGAATCGTCACCGGGCTGGACGGCAATCTCTGGTTCACGGAGGCGTCCGGCAACAAGATCGGGCGCATCACGCCCCTCGGAACGGTCACGGAGTTTCCAGTCCCAACCACAGGAAGCCATCCTCTGTACATCACGTCCGACCCGGACGGGAACCTGTGGTTCACGGAGTCCGTCGGAAACAAGATCGGACGCATCACGATCTCAGGCGTCATCACGGAGTTCCCGATTCCGACGCAGGGCAGCCTGCCCATCGACATCACCACCGGTCCGGACGGCAATATCTGGTTCACCGAAAACGGCGGCAACCGGATTGGTCGGCTCAGCGTCGTTCGTGGTCCGACGCTGGAGACTCGCATTCTGCCGGTCGTCGGGTCGACAGTGGGTGTTGGCGGATCGTTCTTCCGGACGGCGGTGCAGCTTAACAATTCCACGGGCTCGACGATCTCGGGTCGGATCGTTTTTCACCCGTCGAGGCAGGCCCGTAGCGACTCGGATCCTGCGCTTTCCTACTCGCTGGCCCCCGGGCAAACGGAGTCGATTGCGGACCTTCTTCCTGCGATGGGACGTTCAGGGTTGGGCAGCGCCGACATCGAGGTGACTGCCGGTGCGGTGCCGTCGGCGATTGTGAGGGTCTTCAACGATGCGGGCGCGGCGGGGACGACGGGGTTCACGGAGGAGCTGATGCGCGGCGAGGAGGCTCTCCGACCCGGACAGTCCGGGGTTCTCCTTCTTCCCGCCGATCTTACGAGCTTCCGCTTCAACCTGGGCGTGCGGACCCTCGAAGCAGAAACAGCGGCGACTCTGACGCTGCGCGATGCCGCCGGGGCAGTCGTCGCGACGATATCCCGCGCTTTCGCCGCGACCTATCACGAACAGCAGAGCGCGGGCGCGTTCCTGGGGGTCTCGACGCTTCCGGCGGGCGGCTCGATCACGCTTACGGTCAGCGTCGGGGCCGCGATTTTTTACGGCGCCACCGTCGATAACACGACCGGCGACCCGAGCCTGCAGATCGCGCGCGCGACGCCGTAGCTCTCGAGTCGGTATTTCGCCCCACCCGGTCCTCGGGACCGGGCAGGGCGCTCGAACCTCGCAAACTGGGCGCCAATCCGCTATAACTTCGAAATGGCGACGGTCGAAATCCCGAGACAAACGGGCGCTCTGGCGGGCGAACGCACCGAGGAGCTCCTGACCGTCCTCTCCGAGCGCGTCCTGGTGATGGACGGAGCGACCGGGACCGGCTTCCAGGCGCGCAACCTGACCGCCGCCGATTTCGGCGGGCCCGAGTACGAGGGGTGCAACGAGAACCTCGTCCGGACGAGGCCCGACGTGGTCCGCGACCTCCACGCCTCCTTCTTCGATGCGGGCGCGGACATGGTCGAGACCGACACGTTCGGCGGAACGCCCCTCGTCCTCGCCGAGTACGGGCTTGCCGACAAGGCTCTCGAGATCAACCGGGAGGCGGCGCGGCTCGCGCGCGAAGTCGCGGAGCGCTTCCGCGAACCGGGCCGTCCGAGGTTCGTCGCGGGTTCGATGGGTCCGACCACCAAGTCGATCACGGTGACGGGCGGCGTCACGTTCGCCGAGATGATCCGACACTACCGCGTGCAGGCGACCGGCCTGCTCGAGGGGGGCGCGGACGTCCTGGTGCTGGAGACGACCCAGGACACCCGCAACGTCAAAGCGGGGCTGATCGGCGTCGAGCAGGCATTCGCAGAAGTCGGCTGGCGGGTCCCCGTGATGGTTTCCGCGACGATCGAAGCGATGGGGACCATGCTCGCCGGGCAATCGATCGAAGCGTTCTACGCCTCGGTGATGCACGCGCCGCTCTTGTCGGTCGGCTTGAACTGCGGCACCGGACCCGAGTTCATGACGAGCCATCTGCGCAGCCTCTCCGCGCTCGCGCGCACACGCGTCTCGTGCTACCCGAACGCGGGCCTTCCCGACGAGGACGGCCGCTACGACGAGACGCCAGAGAAACTCGCCCTCGCGATGTCGCGTTTTCTCGACCAGGGGCTGGTCGACGTCGTGGGAGGGTGTTGCGGAACGACACCGGCACACATCCGGGCGCTCGCCGCGGCGGCGGCAGGGAGAAAGCCGCGCCGGATCCCGGAAGACCGCCGGACGCTCGTCTCCGGCATCGAGATGCTCGAGGTCACCGAAGACAACCGCCCCGTGCTCGTCGGAGAGCGGACGAACGTGCTCGGCAGCCGGAAATTCAAGCGCCTCGTCGCCGCCGGCGAGTTCGAAGCGGCGGCGGAGATCGCGCGCGCGCAGGTCAAGAACGGCGCGCAGGTGATCGACATCTGTCTCCAGGACCCGGACCGAGACGAGGTCGCGGACGTCCACGCGTTCCTCGAGCGCGCGACGCGGATGGTCAAGGTCCCTCTGATGCTCGACTCGACCGACGCGAAGGTCCTCGAGATCGGGCTCGAGTGGAGCCAGGGCAAATCGATCATCAACTCCATCAACCTCGAGGACGGCGAAGAACGTTTCCGATCTGTCGTGCCGCTGGCGCAGCGTTACGGCGCCGCGCTCGTCGTCGGAACGATCGATGAGGACCCGGTCCACGGGATGGGCGTGACCCGCCAGCGGAAGCTCGAGATCGCGAGGCGGAGCTACACGCTCCTGACCGAGAAGTACGGCGTTCCCGCCGAGGACCTGATCTTCGATCCACTCGTGTTTCCCTGCGGCACGGGCGACGAGAAGTACGTCGGCAGCGCCGCCGAGACGATCGAAGGAATCCGGGCGATCAAGGCGGCCTTCCCGGAGTGCAAGACGATCCTCGGAATCTCGAACGTCAGCTTCGGGCTCCCCGAAAGCGGCCGCGAGGTGCTGAACTCGGTTTTCCTCTACCACTGCGTGAAGGCGGGCCTCGATCTCGCGATCGTGAATTCCGAGAAGCAGATGCGCTACCCCTCCATCCCGGAGGAGGAACGGAGGCTCTGCGAAGACCTCCTCTTCAACCGTGGGGGCGATCCGGTCGCCGCATTCGCCTCCTATTTCAAGGCGAAGGGCTCGCAGCCGAGAGAGAAGGTCGCGCGCGCGGGAACTCCGCTCGAAAGACTTCCGCGGTACATCATTGAAGGCACAAAAGAAGGTCTGCTTGTCGATCTGGAGGCCGTGCGGCAGGCCGGAAGGGCGCCGCTCGAGATCATCAACGGCCCGTTGATGGACGGCATGCGGGAGGTCGGGCGCCTCTTCAACGACAACGAGCTGATCGTGGCGGAGGTTCTTCAATCAGCCGAGGCGATGAAAGCGGCGGTCGGGCATCTCCAAAAGTTCATGGAGAAGACGACCGGTTCGCTGAAGGGAAAGATCGTCCTCGCGACCGTCAAGGGAGACGTGCACGACATCGGCAAGAACTTGGTCGAGATCATCCTCTCCAACAACGGCTACGAGGTCATCAACCTCGGCATCAAGGTCCCTTCGGAAAAGCTGATCGAGAGCTATCGTGAGCACCGCCCCGACGCGATCGGGCTCTCCGGACTGCTGGTCAAGAGCGCTCAGCAGATGGTGACGACCGCTCAGGACCTGACGGCCGCGGGCGTATCCGCCCCGCTCCTCGTGGGCGGCGCGGCGCTGTCCCAGCGATTCACCGACAACAAGATCGCGCCGGCTTACGGCGGGCTCGTGGTTTACGCGGAGGACGCGATGCGCGGGCTCGCCCTCGCCGACCGGGTGCTCACCGGCGAAGATGCGCGGAAGGCGCTGGCGGCGGAGTCGGAGGAGCGGCGGCGCTCGCGGCCGGCCGCGGCCGAGCGCGAGGTGAACCCTCTCGCAGCGCCCGCGGTCCGCAACGCCTCGATCGAGATCCTGCCGCCGGTTCCGGCCCCCGATTTCGATGAGCACGTGCAGGCCTCGCTCGAACCGGAAGCGATCTGGCCGTACGTCAATCCTCACATGCTGTACTCGAAGCACCTCGGCCTGCGCGGCAGCTACTGGAAGCTGAAAGAAGCGGGGGATCGAAAACTCGCGGAGCTCGAAGAAGTCATCGGCCGCATCCGCCGCTCCGGCTGGATCCGGCCCAAGGCGATGTACCGGTTCTTCGAGGCATACTCCGAAGGAAACTCGGTCCACCTCGTGGAAAGCGGTCGCGCAGTCGCGAGCTTCTCCTTCCCGCGGCAGCCGACGGGGGAGCGGCTCTGCCTCGCCGATTTCATCCGTCCGCAGGAAGACGGGTTGCCGCTCGACACGGTGGCGCTCCTCCTGACGACGGCGGGCGAAGGCGTCCGCGCGCGCGCCGAAGACCTGAAGCGCCAAGGGGAGTACCTCCTCTGTCACGCTCTCCAGGCCCTCGCGGTCGAGGAGGCCGAGGGTGCGGCCGAACGAATCCATCAGGTGATCCGCGAGCGGTGGGGATTCCCGGATCCTCCGGCGACCACCATGATGGACCGCTTCCAGGCGCGCTACCGCGGCAAGCGCTACAGCGCGGGCTACCCGGCGTGGCCGGAGCTCGCCGACCAGACGACGTTTTTCCGGCTCCTGCCAGGCGGCAAAATCGGAGTCGAGCTGACGGAAGGGTTCATGATGGACCCCGAAGCGTCCGTCTCGGCGCTCGTCGTCCATCATCCGCAGGCGCGGTACTTCGCGGCATAGGGTCAGGTCTTCAGCGAGTCGCTGATCTATTGACTCAGCAGAGGTCCTTGTCACTTTGCACGGCAAAGTGGCAAGTGGAGACCTGACCCTCTAAATTGGCTGCCCGGTCTCGAGGCACCACTGGATCGACCGGCGGGTGCCTTCCTCTAGCTCGATCTTCGGGTCGTAGCCGAGGTCGCGCCGGGCGGCGGCGATCGAGCACGCACCCGACTCCTGCAGGTGCCCCAGGGCATGGAGGTGGGGCTCGATGACTCCGAACCGTTGAAGCACTACGTCCGCTTCGGCGGCAAGTCGGCCAACCACCCGGGGGAGCCTTCGGCGCCGGTGGCACACCGGGATTCCGAACTCGCGCTCGAGCAGAGACTCCACGGTGTCGACGATCTCGCGAACCGTGTACGGTCTCCGATCGGCGATCCAGTAGGTCTTGCCGGCGGCGACGGCGCTCTCCTCGGCGAGCAGGAGCGCCTGACAGATGTTGTCGACGTACGACATCGACCACAGTGAGTCGCCCTTCCCCAGGATCGGCATGCGGCCGTGCCGGATCATCCGGTAGAGGCGAGTCCGGTCGGGGTGCTGGCGGGGGCCATAGAAGCGGCAAGGTCGCAGGATCACGGTCGCCAATCGTCCCGCGGCGAACGCTTCGTTGACCGCTTCCTCCATGAGCACTTTCGACTTCCCGTAAGGAAGGGTCGGCTTCCGCGGCGACTGCTCGTCGTAGAGCCGCTCGGGGTGGGGGTTCGGACCCGCGACCATGTTCGACGAGATCGCGATCACGCGTCCGGCGCCCACATTCGCCGCCGCGTCCAGCACGTTTCGGGTTCCCTCCGCGTTCACTTCGTAGAAGTCGCGCGTGCGCCGAGGGGTGACGACGCCGCAGAGGTGGAACACCGTCGCGCCCGCGGCGCCTCGGAAGAATTCCCGAAGCGATCCGGGATCGCGGACGTCGCCCTCGACCAGCTCGACGTCTGCCGGAATCCCCTCGAGCGACGGCGCAGGGGTCCCCGGCAGGACGAGGCAGCGGACGCGGCGCTTCCCATCCGGAGACGGCAGCTCCGGGAGGCCGTCGCGGAAGACTTCCAGCAGACGCGACCCAAGCCAGCCGGGTGCGCCGGTCACGAGGCGCAAGGGAGCGCTCATTCGAGCGCCTCACGGACGAGGCCCGCGAAGTCCCGGATGTCCGTCAGCGCCCGGGTCTCTGCGCCGGGGACCGACACCACGCAGAATCCATCGCGCCGATGGTTTCCGCTGCGACCGGTCGCGCATTCCGCCGCGACCGGACCGATCATCGAGGACTCGACCCGCGAGGCCGGTGGGTGACCGGCCCAGGTGACGATCAAGTCCGGGAGTTGGTCGAGACGCCGTCCCGGGAATTTCTCGGAAGCGAGGTGCACCGCCTCGACGAGCGGCTTGCCCGAGCCGGCGATCACGAGGCTCGCAAAACAATCGCGCACCCAGTCGACGTAGCGTGAAAGAACTTCTCCGTCGCGTTCGAGCATCCCGTCCCGTTCCCGGCCGCGCACGTTCAAGCGAAGGTATCCGTTCATGTCGGTGAGGAGGTCGAAGCCCGCGGTTGCCCGCCAGTCATGACCGGCGACGGTCGACCGGTTCACAACGGCGTCGCGCACGGAGACCGGCACCATGCGCGCGATTCGATTCTGGATCGCGGGCGGGGCGCGCTCCCGCAACCGACGGACGATCGCCGGCGGCGGGCGCCTTGCTCCATCGCCCGAGCGCTCCGGCCGGCGCCCGCCGAAGCCCGCGTTCACGAGGTCCATGACGCCCGGGACGAAGTGCTCCTGGGAGGCGTTTGCTCCCATTCCGTGAAGCGAGAACACGACCCAGCCCGCCTCTGCGAGCGCCGGCGACGCGAGGATGTCTCCGAGCGCTCCGTCGACCGCGCGGTAGACGTCGAGGAGGGCGCCGTCGGGAATCGACTCGGTGCCGGGACCGTCGGGCCACAGGATGTGCCCGCCGCGGTGCGTCTCTCCGAAGATCGCGATGAAGAAGTGCCAGGGCTCCCTCTCGAGCAGCCAGCGGACGAGAGCACCTTTGCGGCGCGCTCCGCGCACCAGCGCGTCGCGGATCTGCCCGAGCTCCCCGGCGGATTTGCCGACCGGGATCTCACAACCCATGGGGTGCCGGCCGAAGCGGCGCCGGATCTCGCCTTCGAGCGCTCGGGGGCGGCAGGCGAACGGTCCGAGCGTGTCGTGCGAGCCCCAGTTGAGCACTTCGACCCCGTCGCCGCCGCGGCCCGGAAACAGGAGGGGCACGTCGATCGCGACGACCCGCCGGCCGCGGCGGGCGATGTCGAACCAGAACGGCGCGCAGTCGAGCCAGTCCCCGGCCACGCGCCGGAGCCGCATGGACGTCGCGTCCCACTGCAGGTGGTGGTAGATGCCGTGCTCGCCCGGAGGCGTCGCCGTATAGAACGTCGGCCAGACGGACCCGGTCAGGAGATCGGCCGGGGAACGGATCATGTGCAGCGCGCCGCCGTCGAGAACGCGGCGCAAGTTCGGAAGGACGCTCGACCATGAGCGGATGAAGTCGAGATCGGCCGAGTCCAGGCCGATCATCGCGAGGCGGCGCGGCAAGCTCATGCCGGTCGCACCGCCTGCTTCCCGTCGGCCGCTGAGCGCGCCGCCGCTTCGAGCCAGCGGACGTTTCGGACCGCGTCGTCGAAACCGGGGGAGAAGGGCTCACCTTCGCGGAGCGCGTGCACGAACGCAGCGAGCGCGCTCCGAATGCTGAAGCGCGACATCGCGCGCTCTCGCCGAAGCGCCCGGTAGCCGAACATCGCGACATCCCGGCACCGGGCTGCGATCCGAGACCGGCACTCCCCGTTGCCCTCGAGGTGAATCGCCATGTTCGGGTCGGGGAGATACAGCCGCGCGTCCGGGCCACGGATCGAAAGCCGTTCGCAGGTGCGGTCCCCCCAGGCGAGGTCGCACCGGACCGTCGACCCGTCCGAGAAGGCCAGGTCGAGCTGCAGGTGATCGTTCGGCCATTTCCCGTTCCACATCTGCGCCGTGATCGTCACCGGCTCCTCCCCGAGGAGGTCGGTCGCGAGATCGATCGCATGGCCGCCGAGGTCGTGCAGAATCCCGCCCTCTTCCTGTGAGAACCGATGTTGCGTCACGGTGGACCAGGACAGAACGTCCGTGTGCAGCCGGAACTCGACCGCCACGGGCCTTCCGAGGATCCCCCCGCGCACCAGCTCACCCATGCGGCGGTACGTCGGCCAGAAGCGGCGATTAAAGTCGAGCATGAGATTCGAGGTCTCGGCGCCGCGTACGATCTCGTCGAGCTGGCCGCAAAGGACGAACGGCTTCTCCATGAAGACCGCAAGGCCTCGAGCCGCTGCGTCGTTCCAAATCGCGAGATGGGTCGAGGGTGGAGAGGCCACCAGCAGTGCATCGAGCCTCGCGCGCTCGAGCATGGACCGATGATCGGAGTAGACGTCGAAGGGGGGGAGCCCGTGTGCCGCGACCGCCCGACTCCCGGGCAGCGGGTCGGCGACCGCGACCAGACGCGCGCCGGCGAGCCTCCGGAAAGCCGGCACGTAGTAGTCCCGCGCGAGTCGACCGAAGCCCGCGAGACCGATCCGCAGCGCGGCGGACATCTAGCCGCCCACCCGGCCGAGAGCGTAGCCGGTCCGTGCCCAGAGATACCCGAGGCCGCTCGCGAGGTAGTGGAGAAAGAGGAGCGGCACTGCGCCGGCGGCGAAAGCAATCCCCCGAGCGCGCACGAAGAAAGCGAGGAGCTTCCGGTTCGCGATCATCAGGCCGACGGCCGCCACCGCCGCGAGCGCGAGCATCGCGGGAGTGACCGCCGTAAGCACCAGCGCGGCGAGGACCAAAAGAGCGAGCACCACGCTCGCGCGGTGTTCCGCCTTCAGATTCAGGTGGTCGAAGCGGAGGCGCCGCTGGAGGATCAGACGGGACCAGGGCACCGCTCGATAGAGGACGTCTGTCCGCAGGAACGACGTGAGGGTCCAGCGCTTTAGATGCGTCACGCGCAGGCCCTTGTCGAGGAGGATGCGGTGACCCGCGTCTCGGAGACGGTACCCGAGCTCGATGTCCTCGATGGCCCGCGTGTAGCGCCCGGTGTCGAAACCTCCCGTCGTTTCGAAGACGGCGCGGCGGATTGCCCCGCAGCCCGCCCAGAACGTCGACGCCTCCGGATCGCCCTGCTGATGCACGAAATGATGGAGCAGGTTTCGGAACTGGGAGACCAGACCCGAAGCCCGCGGCGCGGCGTCGTATGACCCGAACACCGCCGCGAGGTCGGGCCGCTCCTCGAGAACGCGGACCACCCGCGCGACGGTGTCGGGCACGACGACGACGTCGGAGTCGACGAAGAGAAGCACATCGCCCGTCGCGTGCCGAGCACCGTGGTTGCGCGCGGCGCCGGCCCCGGAGTTCCGCTCGAGGCGCAGGACCCGCACTCCGAATTGCGATGCGACGTCCGGCGTGTCGTCAGTCGATCCATCGTCGACGACGATGATCTCGGCCTCTCGACCGGCGGATGGAACGAGGGCGCGCAGGCACTCGGCGAGGTCGGCGGCATTGTCGTACACCGGAACGATGACCGAGACGCGCATCTCGCCCGCGCGCTACGCTCGACCGAGGGCAAGGTCCCGAACCAGGTC
>DASXSX010000160.1:0-50287 GCA_036505815.1 Thermoanaerobaculia bacterium | reverse complement strand
GATGCGGACGTAGTCGCGCAGGAGGCGTACCGATTCGATCTCGAGCCACTTCTCGGGCGGCCGGGTCACGTCCGTCTCGATTTGCGACTGTCGCGCTTTTTTCGCGCACCCCGCCGAAGCGAGCGCCAGGAACAGAACTCCGGCGGCGTAGATCGAGCATTTGCGCATCAGGCGACAATCCTCTGTCGGTCCCGAATCCACAGGACGGCCAGGCCGACCGCGTACACGACCGGACCCCAGCGGGAGACCGGAGCGCCCGGCAAGGCTTCGTTCCACTCGATGCGGTGCCGGCCTGTCGGCAGCGGAACGGCGGAAAACGCGATCTGGGCGGGGACGCACTCGACCGGCCGGCGATCCACGAGCACGGTCCGGTAGCTCCAGAAGCCGCGCAGGACGAAGAGCCAGGAAGGGTCCGACGTGACCGTTTCGACGCTCAAGTGCTCCGGGTCGTCTGCGAACACGTGGACGATTCCTCCGCCGGAGGAGCCGCGCGCCCGCCGTCCCGTCTCGAGAACGATCTCGCCCGCCTTCAACCGCCCGAGGCTCCCGACGGCGGAAAGGGCGCCGGACTCCTCGATCCAGGCGGACGCGAGACGAATTGCAGGACGGGCGTCTTCCAGTACGTCCCAATCCTGGAGCCAGTCTCCTCCGAAGCGACGGTAGCCGGAGAGGGGCCGCTGGTCGCGAGCCCGAATCCCCCAGCGCAAAGCAAGGCTCCCGAAGAAAGGACTGGAGTCCGTATAGCCGGCGGCGGCGACGGAAATCAACCGCAGGCTCTGCATGCGCGCGAAGTCGCCTGAGTCGGAGTCAAGGTTGAAGACGGTGCCGCGCCCCCAGAGCGCCGAGAGGTGCCAGTCCCACATCCGCCGCTGGGAGTCCGTGTAGCCGCCGGAAGACTCCGCGTAGCGCTCGAGCAGGTCCGAAGGGCCCTGAAAGGTCGACTCCCCGAGCGTCCGGTACGCGTTGTGAGGATCCGCGCGTTGGAGAAGGCGCGCGAACGCGGTCGGCGAAAAGATCTCCTCTTCGTTCAACGCCCGCGCGATCTTGCGGTTCGCCGCGATCGGGACGGCGGTCAAAATCAACAGAGAGACTCCGAGAGTCGGCCGCGAGCGGCGGCGGAGCAAGTCGATTGCCCCGAGGGTCGCCACCCAGAGGAGACCTCCCTCGGCGAGCGTGCCCGGCAGCTTTCTCGACGCAACAGACACCTTCAATGCCTGCCCGCCGGTCAACCAGACCGCCACACGCCCTGCCGGGCCGGGAAAGAGAGCGCAGGCCGCCGCGACGGCGGCGATCGAGGCTCCGACCAAGAGCGGCCACCGGCTGGAGGAAGGCGACTCCCGCAGGCGGTCGAAGGTCAGCCCCGCGAGGATCGCCAGGGCGAACACGATCGCCACCGAGAACTTTTCCGGATTGCGCAGAGGAAGAGGCGACGCGAACTTCTCCCAGGCCGAAGGAATCAGGCTCGGGAGCACGGCAACGACGAGTGATCCGATGAATAGAACGCGCGCGAATCGAAACCCGACGCCCCGCGCCTTCCGACTGAGAACGAGAGCAATCGAAGCGAATGCGCCGGCGTAGAGAGTCGTGAACATCCCGAGCGCCCTGCCGCGAAAGACCGGCGAGCCCCAGACCTCGCTCCTCTCGAGTGTCCAGTTGGCTCCGAACGGGAACGGCACGACGAGCTCCAGGAGCCGCAGAGGGTGGACCGAAAAGAACAACGACTCGAAGAGCTTCATCCCGACGACGCCCCGATTCGTCGCGGGGATCCAGAGCGCGGTCGCGAGAATCTGGGGCGCGGCGAGGAGCGCCGCGAGCGCGAGCGCGCCCGAGAGCAGGAGGAGCTCCGTCGAATGCTTCCGTTCGTCGGTCTCCAGCACGATCCAGAGAGCCGAGGAAGCGATCGCCATTCCGATCGTAAAGACGTCGCCCGCCAGGAAATCCACTCCGTAGAGGAGCGACAGGAGGAACAGCTTGGTGCTCGGTCGCGCGAAGGACCGGGCCGATGCCCAGACGATCCATGGAAGGAGCGCCATGCCCGGATGGAGGTTCGGGAAGAAAACCTCCGCAACCCCGACGCCGGAGAAAACGTAGGTGACCGCGCCGACCCAGGACGCGGCGGGCGTTGCTCCGAGCGAGCGCAACAGAACGACGACTCCGATGCCGGCGGCAATCCAGTGGACAACCGGGAAGAGACGCATCGCCAGGGGAAACGGAAGGACGGAAAAGAGCGGGCGAACGGGGTAGAGCGCGCCGGCGTTCGGATTGGGGAGGAGTGGCCGGCCGCCCGAAACCTCCGCCATCCAGAGGGGAAGGCGGTGCCGCGCATAAGCGTCGTGCATCGCCTTTTCCATCGGAAAGTTGTAGACGGCGAGGTCGCGGCCTGCGAAGTTGCGCCGAAAGAACAGGGGGTTCGCATAGACGGTCAGAACGAGCAGGAGAAAGAGCAGGCTCACGATGGGCAGACCTCGGGCTCTCGACCGGTGTGCTTCCATCGCGTCGCTCAAGCGGACCGGCGCTCCCGCACCAGGAGGAGAACGGCGAAGAGGGTGAAGAGCACGGGGCCCCACCATGAGACGGAGCTTCCCGGCAAACGCTCTCTCCAATCGATCCGGTGAAAACCCGCGGGAATCGACAGGGCCGAAAACGCGAGCTGTGCCGGCAGCGCTTCGACGGTGACGTCGTCTAAGAGGACCGTCCGCTGCGTCCAGTAGCCCCTCAGCACGAAGAGCCAGGTCGCCTGGGGTGCGTTGGTTTCGACGACCAGCCGTTCCGGACTCTTCTCCACGATGCGAAGCCGTCCGGGAGAAGCGTTTCCTCGCCGGGTCTGCCCGGTCTCCACGAGGATCTCGCCCGGCTCGAGCCGACCGATCTCGTTCAGCGCCGGCAGGCCGCCCGGCGTCTCTCGCCACTTCTCCACCAGGCGAATCTCGGGAAACGCGGCCGCGTGCTCGTCCCAGTCTTGAAGCCCGTTCCCGCCGGCCCGGCGGTAACCCCCGAGCGGATTCTGATCGCGATATCGAATGCCGAAGCGCAGCGCCAGGCTCCCGAAAAGAGCGTTCGAAAGCTCAGGGCCCGCCGCGACCGGCAAGAATCGGCGCAGGCTTTCGAGACGCGAGAAGTCTCCCCGATCGAAATCGACGTTGAAGACGGTTCCTCGATTCCAGAGAACCTGCGTGTATTTGTTCCAGTCCCGGGCAGACATTCTCTGCGGGTCCTCATCGGTGACGATGGCCGCGTCCGAGATCTTCGATGAGGGTAGAAAGCTGGATTCCCCGAGGGTTCGGTAGCTTCCCGAGGGGTCGGCCTTCGAGATGAAACGAGCGAAAGGAGTTGGTCCGAAAACTTCGTCCTGTCGAAATGCGGGCGCAATCCGGCGGTTCGCCGCGATTGGAACCGCCGTCAGAAGGAGGAGAGCGATTCGAAACGAGACCTTTTCGCGCCGTCGAAGCATCGAAAGCGCGACGACGGTGATCATCCAGAGAAGACCGCCTTCGGCAAACGCCAACGAAAGCTGACGACCGGCGATCGCGGCCATGTCGGGCGCGCCGCCGAAGAGGAGAACGGCCTCGCGACCCGCGACCTCCGGAAAGAGCGCGGCCGCGAAAGCGAGAAGAGCGAGGAAGACTCCGACGCCGAGCAGCCATCGCGGCAGACGCTCGGCCGTCCGGAGCCGGTCCACCGCGATGCCCGCCAGGATGGCGAGGGAGAAAATCGACGCGACGACGAATTTTTCGGGGTACCGAAGCGGCACGGGTGAGGCGAGCTCGCCCCAGCTCTTCGGGAAGAGACTGGGGCCGACCGAGGCGGCCAGGCCGACCAGCAACAGAGCTCGTGCGAAACGCACGCCACGCGTCTTTCGCTTCCACATCTCGAAGAGCGCAACCACTGCAAGCGCTCCGGCGTAAAGGCTCGCGAAGAAGCCCATCGGCTTGTCCCCGAACACCCGCCAACCGAGGATGGGGAGGCCGTTCAGGCGCCAGGTCTGCCCGAAAAGGAAAGGGACGACGAGCTCCGTAAGACGGAAGGGAGACAGCGTAAAAAAGAGAGACTCATAGAGCTTCATGCCCAGGACGGCACGGTTGGTCTCCGGAATCCAGAGAATTGTCGCGAAGATCTGGGGGGCAGCCAGGAGTCCCGCCAGGACGAGGGCGAACGCGAGGTGGATCGAATCGCGCGGTCTTTGCGGCGCGGGACTTTCGAACAGGATCCAGAGCAAGCACGCACCGAGGGCGATCGCCGTCGTGAAGACGTCGCCGGCCAGAAGAAGGACCGCGAAAAGGAGAGAAATGAGAAGAACCTTCCGTTTGTCCGTCTCCGGGCGGGCGACAGCCCAGACGACCCACGGGAGGAGAGCCATGCCCGGCTGGATGTTCGGGAAGAAAACTTCGCCTACGGACACCGCGGAAAACGCGTAGGTCACCGCGCCGAGCCAGGCACCGGCGGGCGAGGTATTGAGTGACCGGAGCAGCAGGATCATTCCCCACCCCGCCAGTATCCAGTGGATGACCGGGAAGGTCCGCATCGCCAGCGGAAACGGGAGGAGCGCATGGAGGATGCGAACGGGGTACAGCGCGCCGACGTTGGGATTGGCCGCCAGGGGACGACCTCCGGAGATCTCGGGGATCCAGACCGGAAGCCGACCGCGCGCGTAGGCGTCGTGGATGGACTTCTCGATCGGCAGCATGTACCCGATGAGGTCACGCCCCGAGAAGTTCCTGCGGAAGAAGAGAGGATCGGCGTATGCGCCGACGACGAGAAGGGCGAAGAGAACGCCGGGAAGGGCTCGCCGGAGCCCGGGTGCGACCTTCAGAGCCGGCAAGCGCGGAGCGGAGTCCGAGCGGAACTCATCTGCAACCGCTCCCTGCTCATCGCGGTTTAGGATAGGGCATCGCACTGCCAGCGCCAAGTCGCTCCCGCTTCGCGCTCGCGGGAGTTCTCCTCGTCGCCGTGGCTTCCGCGGCCGCGCGCTTCCGGCTCTCACTCGAGCGCCCGCTCTGGTTCGACGAGATCTTCACCATCTGGGCGTCACGGCTCCCGTTCCGCCGGCTTCTCGCCGTTCTGCGCAACGACTCCGGACCGCCTCTCTTCTACGTCCTGGAGAAGCCGTTCGTCGCCATCGGCGAGCGTCTCTCCTGTGACGCCTTCGCGAGAGCGCTCCCCTTCGCGGCAACGCTCGCTCTCTACGTCGGAGCTCTCGCGCTTCCATCGCGCCCGGCGAGAATCCGGTTCGGCGTTCTGGCGAGCGTGTCTCCTCTACTCCTTCTCTACGCCGCCGAAGCGCGCGCCTACGCACTCCTCTCGCTCGTCGGACTCCTGCTCTTTCTTCTCACGCTGGTCCTCCCGGAGCGCCCCCGAAACCTCGCGGCGATCGTTCTTCTGGCAGCCGTCTCTCTCTACCTTCACTACCTCGCGCTCTTCGTGGTCGCCGCGCTCGCCGTCGTGGCCGCCGCCGAGAAACGCCCGCGCTCCGCGCTCGCCGCGCTCGCCGGGTCGGCGCTCTTCCTCTTCTGGATTCCGATCATGAGGGCGCAGCCGCGGGAGGCGGTCGCGTGGATGCACGAGCCGTCGGCGGAGCTCGCCTTCGGCATCCTCGCTTCGCTGGGGGGCGCGGGCCGGATTCCGCCTCCCTTCGGCCCGCCGCTCCCGCTCGCGCTCGTCGCGCTCGCCGGAGTCGTCGGCCTCGTTCTCGCTATGCCCCTCGCGCGCTTCTGGCACGTCTCCGCGGAGCTCAAAAGGGCGTCCGCGTTCCTCGTCCTTTTCTTCGGTGGAGTTCTCTTCGCTTCTCTCGCGCGGCCGGTCGCGTTCGCCGGGCGAACCGAGATGGCCGTGCTGCCCATCTGGCTCTGGACCATCGCCTTCGCCGGAGAGCGGAGTCGCTTCCTGCGAGGGGCGACGTGGTCGGCGATCGCCATCGCCTCGCTCTCGGCCATCCTGCTCTTCGTCGCGCACCAGGGTCCCTCGGTTCCCGCCCGGACGCTCGAAACGCTCGAGAGAACCGGCCGGCCGGGAGATATCCTCTTCGCCGGCGCGGGCTTCTACCTCCCGGCCCGGCTCGCCTCCGACCGGGGACGGCTTCCGATCAGCGTCTACGCGTTTCCGCTCGAGCAGGCCGAGCATCCCGGTTGGACGGTCGGCCAGCGCGCTCGCGCGGAAGACGCGGCCGCGGTCCAGCAGGCGCTCGATCGCGCTGGTTCGTCGGGCCGCGTCTTCTTCCAGGTCCCGCCTTCTTACCTCAAGGACCTGCGCCCGATGCTGGCGGCCCGGGGCGTCACGCGTCGGATCGCGGAAAGTCCCGAGATGCTGCTGCTGGTCTGGTCGGCGCGGTGACGCGCGCCGCGGGAGATCCGCCTCCCTTCCTCGCGATGGCGACGAGCGAGAGGCCAGCGTTCGGCGGCCGCTCCTTTTCCCGCTCCAGCATCGGCATCAGCAGCTTGAACGCGAGCAGCTGACTTCGAGGCAGCACCCGCCGGCGGAGAAGCTTTCCGTTCACCCACCAGCCGATGATCCCCGGCCGGTTCAGGTACATCAGCTCCTCGAGCGCGAAGCCCACCTCGCGGACTTTCCCTTCCACCTCGTCTTTCTCATAGCGGCGGAAGTGGCGCAGGTGCTCATCGAGCGTCCCGTAGAGCCGCGCGAACGCGGGCACGAGGAGCACCAGGCGTCCGCCCGGCCGGAGGACGTCGTAGATGTCTGCGAGCGTCGCGCGGTCGTCCTCGATGTGCTCGAGGACGTTCAGACAGACGACGGTGTCGAGCCGCATGGCCCGGATTTCCTCCCGCGCCGCGGAATCGAGCGGGAAGCGGTACGACGCGACGCGTATGGCCGGATCGTCGCGGAACGTGCCTTTCAGGTGCTCGAGCGCGACCGGATCGAGGTCGGACGCCACGAGGAGCTCCCGCCCCTTGAAATGCCGCGTGATGTTGCCGAAGCCGGCGCCGATCTCGAGCACTCGCCGGCCCACGGCGCTTTCGAACCGCGAGACGAGCCACCGGTTGTAAGGCTCCAGCCGCGCCATCCGCACGAGCGTGACGTGGCCGACGTTCCCGGGGTCCTCGGCCTCGCGGAGGCCGTGGCGCACGATCGTGGCCAGCGCGGAGACGGCATCCTTCCAGCCGATCTTCTTTCCCTCGTCGTACGTGCGGCCGTAGTAGGAGATCGGGACTTCGTAGATCCGGTAGCCGCGCCGCGCGACCTTCGCCGTGATTTCCGGCTCGATCCCGAATCGGCGCGATTCGATGGACAGTGACTGCACGACTTCGCGCCGGAACATCTTGTAGCAGGTCTCCATGTCGGTCAGGTTCAGGTTCGTGAACATGTTCGACGCGAGGGTAAGAAAGCGGTTTCCGATGGTGTGCCAGAAATACAGGACGCGCCGTGCGCCGCCGCCGAGGAAGCGCGAGCCATACACGACGTCAGCGTGGCCGTTTGCGATCGGCTCGAGCAGCCTCGTGTACTCGCGCGGGTCGTACTCCAGGTCGGCGTCCTGGATGACGACGACGTCCCCTCCCGCGTAACGAAAGCCCACCGAGACGGCGGCGCCCTTCCCCTGATTGGTCGGCTGGAGGAAGACGCGGATGCCGTCTCTCCCGTCCAGCTCGCGGAGGATTTCGCGCGTGCCGTCCGTCGACCCGTCGTCGACAATCAGGAGCTCTTTCTCGATCGGAACCGAGAGGACCTGCGCGACGATCTCGCGGATCGTTTCGGCCTCGTTGTAGACGGGCATCACGACCGACAGTTTCATTTCGCTATTGTCGCTCCGCCCGGGATGACGGTGGAGAGGCGTCCGGAAGCTCGAAAAGATACATCGAATAACCGACTCGTCCGGCCGGTCGGCCCCGCGCGGCGATCCGGGAGTTCAGCGAGCGAAGCGCGGCGGCCATGTCGTGCTCGCCGTGGTAGTCGTGGAACTCCGGCCCGACCGCGAGGTAGAACGCCGAGATCGCGACGAGTCCCGTCCGCACGCGCGCGTCGCCGGCGAATTCCGGGACGCCCGTGCGGTACAGGACGTCGTCCCCTCCGAAGTAAACGATCGTCGGGCGCGCGACCCCGCGGCGCGCGAGCTCGCGCGCGAGCCGCTTCAGGTCGAGGCCCCAGTCCACGTTCGAGTCGGAGAGGAGCTTTCGTCCGTGCTCCGGTCCGCCGGCAAGGAGGTTGAAATACGAGAGCTCGTGCGGGTGGATCCGAAGGAGCTCGTAACCGGAGAGAAGCGGCAGGACGAGGAAGGCCGCGGCCGCAAGATTCGAACGGTTGAGCGGTCCGCTCTTGCGGACGACGCGTGCGAAGGCCGCGGCGGCGGCCAGGGCGAGAAACGGATAGACCGGCAGCATGTGGCGAATTCCGATGTTGTAGGCGGACCCGATCGAGGACAGGAAGAGCACCGCGACCGGCAGCAGGAAGAGGCGAGCCTCCTCGGAGAGCGACGCGGGCCGTCGAAGGAAGGAGGCCACGCCAATCACGGTCACCGCCAGGAACGCGATCGTGCTCTTCAACGCGAAGGCCACGAAGAAATAGAACGGAAACCCGTGCACGGAGGTCTTTCCGAACAGGTAGTTGACGCCGCCGCCGACGGCGCTCTGCCGCAGGACCGAGGCGAGCCCCCCGAAATAGTGAGCGAGAGGGCGGGAGAAGGCGACGAGCGACTCGATCGCGGCGGAGAGTCGCGGGGCGCCGCGCCCCGCGACCATCTCGTGGATCACGACTCGCTGGTGATTTGGGTCCATTCTCGTAGTGAGCGGGGCGTAGATCGCGAGCACGACGAGGAGCGCGACGATTCCGACTCCGGCGAGGCGCAGGACCGCACGCCCTGCCGCCCGTCCCGGCCGCGGGTCCCGGCGCGCCGCGAGGAGACTCTGCAGCAGCAGGATGGGAAGCAGGAGAATCGCGGAAAACTTCGTGGCCAGCGCGAGGCCGAGCGCGAGCGCGGCGAGAGCGAGCCGCAGAGGCGTCGGACGCCGGCGGGCCGCTTCCCACGACAGGACGGTCGCGAAGAAACCGAGAGCGGCGCCGACGTCGGTGTGCACGACGCCGGCGTGCGCAACGAAGTTGGGATCGAGCGCTACGAGAGCGAGCGCGAAAAGAGCGGGGCCGGCGCCGGAGCGGGACCACGCGGCGGCGAAAACGAGAACGAGCAGGCACGCGAGCACTCCCCGGAAGGGAGCGCGCGCGGCGGCGGCGATCGCGTCGGGAGAGACGCTGTTCTGGAAGAGAAAGGAGTGACCGAAGTCGGTGAAGTGGGTCCCCATCGGAATGTTCGCAGGAGGCGGCGGGATCGGGAGAGAGCGCAGGGCGAAGCCCGCGAGGATTTTTGCGAGCGGCGGGTGCTCGATGTTCACGATCGCATTTCGGCCGGAGACCTCCAGCCAGCCGGAAAGGATGTGCACCGGCTCGTCCGCCGACAGCGAGTCGTCGCGCGTGTGGTCGCGCACGAGAAAGAGGGACAGGAAAAGGAGCGCCGCGGCAGCGAGGACCGTCGCCGCCCGGTCGCGGCTCACCGGGAGAGAGGCGCCGGCTTCGACCGACTCAGGCTGATTTCTCCGTCGCAGCGGCCTCTCGCGAAGCCGCATCCGCCGGCGGCGCGGGAAGCCGCTCTCCCTTCGGAGCCCGGGAGGCGAACGAATACCTGACCAGAGCGGCGAGCGCGGAGAAGCCGTCCTTCAAACGAATCTTCTTGCCTTCGGCCTGCGACCGTCCGAAGTAGGAGATCGGCACCTCGAAGATGCGGAAACCCGCGCGAGCCACCTTGACCGTGAACTCCGCGTCGACGCCGAACCGTTTCGATTCGAGGTCGAGCGCCGGGACGACGCGCCGATGAAAAGCCTTGTAGCAGGTGGCCATGTCGGTCAAGTTCAGGTTGGTGAAGACATTCGAAATCAGTGTCAGCAGCCGGTTTCCGACGGTGTGCCAGAAGAACTGGACGCGCCGTTCCGAGCTGCCGAAGAAACGCGAGCCGTAGACCACGTCGGCGCGACCCGCTTCGATCGGCCGCAGCAGCACGGCGTACTCGCTGGGGTCGTACTCCAGGTCTGCGTCCTGGATCACGAGCATTTCACCGCGCGCCTCCCGCAGGGCCGTGCGGACGGACCGGCCTTTTCCGAGATTGCGCGGATGCAGCAGCACGCGCACGCCCTCGCGGCCGTCCCATTGCTTCAGGATCTCGCGAGTTCTGTCCTCGGATCCATCGTCGACGACGAGGATTTCCTTTTCGATCGGCACTCGTGCGACGAGACGGAGGATCTGGTCGATGGTGCGCGCTTCGTTGTAAGCCGGGATCAGGACGGAGAGCTTCACGGTTTGCTCCATGATAGCTCTCCGCGGAACCGCGCGGGCGAAAACGCGACGACGAAGACCGGCTCATAATGAAGCGCGATGGCGCCGCGGCGAGCCGTGTTCTTCCTCGGCCTTGCCGCGGCCATCTCGATCGGAACGCTTCTCCGGCTTTCGACATACCGCCAGCTGCAGGATGGTCCGCGGACCCGGGCCGTGTCCGACGACGACTACTATCATCTGCGCCGCACCCGGTTCTCGGTGGCGCATTTCCCACGCACGCTCCTCTTCGATCCGCTCATGAATTTCCCCGCCGGCGGCGTCTCGATCTGGCCTCCGCTCTTCGACCTCGCGCTCGCTCTCCCGTCGCGGATTCTTCACGGGCGCGAAGCTTCTCGGGAAGCAGTCGAGCGGGAAGCCGCCTGGGTCCCCCTCGTTTTCGCCGCGGCAACCGTGGCTCTCGTCGGCCTTCTCGCGATCCGCCTTTCCGGCGCGCTCGCCGGAGTGGTTGCCGCGCTCTTCGTCGCGATCTCGCCGGGACATCTGCTCTGGTCGCAGTACGGACACGTCGAGCAGCACGTCGCCGAGTCGTTCTTCGGAATCGCCGCGCTCCTCGCGTACGTCGCGAGCCGCGAGAAACCGGATTCGCCGGGCAACGCCCGCCGTGAGGCGGCGGCCGGGATCACCCTGGCGCTCGCGGTGCTCGCGTGGCAGGGGGCGGTCTACTGGGGCGCGATCTTCGCGCTCGCGCTCTTCCTCGAGTCGCTCCTGACCCGGAGCCTCGTCTTTCGCGCCGCCGTCCTGACGCTCGCTCTGCCCGCCGCGCTGGTGGCAGCGGCGACGGCCGCCTGGACGCGGGGCCTTCCGGTTCCGTTCACTTACATCTCCTTCGGCTTCTTTCAACCGGTCTTCCTCGCCGCGCTCGCCGCCGGACTCCTCCTCCTCGACACGGCGATCGGAGTCAGGCGCCGCTGCATTCCCGCGAGGGGACTCCTGACGCGAGCGGTCTTCCTCGCCGTCCTCGCCGTCCTGGTCGTTCCATTCGCCGCCGACCTGGCGAGGAGCTTCGCCGGCGGGATCGGATACGTGGCCGGCCGGACGGTCGAGGCCTCCGGTCGCGGCGGTTACGTCTCCTATCCGAGCGGGTGGTTGAAAGGGATCTTCGAGGCACGGCCGCTCTTTGCCGATGGGATCGGCCTCCCGCTCAAGCAGCTCTCTCTCGCGCTCTTCTTGACGCCGGTCGCGATCATCGTGTGGGCACGCCGTGCGCTCGCGCGTCAGCGTCCGGGGGTGCACTTGACGCTCGTCGTCTGGGGCTGCGTGACGCTCTTTCTCGCCCTGTCGCAGCGAGTGAACGAGTACTACGCGGTTCCGCTGTGCGCGCTCGCGATCGTCGAGGCGGCGCGGTTCGCGGCGACGCGGATCCGCCGGCGGTCGCTGCCACCGGACCGGCCGCCTCGGAGCCGGATCACCGCGCTCGTCGCACTCGCCCTCGCGCTTCCCATGTCGGTGGGCGTCCTCGAAGAGGTCCGGGCCGGCCACGTCGCAGGCTCCGACCTGTTCGCCACGCTCGGGTGGATGCATCGGGCGCTTCCCCACGCGGTCGATCCCTACGACGCGCGGTTCCTCGGTCCGCCCCCGTATCCGGCCGGGCTCGCCCGCGCCTCCGCGGTCCTCGCTCCGTGGTCACTCGGCCACCTCGTCCTCTACGAGGCCGAGCTCCCGGTGGTCGCCAACAACTTCGGATACGGATTCCTCGACTCGATCCGCTTCTTTCTCACCTCTTCCGAGGAGCAGGCCCTCGCGATCGCCCGAAAACACCGCGCCCGCTGGATCCTCGCGGCCGATCTCGTTCCGCGGATGAACGATTACGCGGAGTATCTGGGCCGGCCGCCGCTCCTGGACGGAGCCGCCGGCCGCTTCGCTCCCCGCCGCGCCTATTTCGACACGATGCAGTCGCGCCTGTACGACTTCGACGGGAAAGGAGCCGAATTCGCCGGGCTCACGGTCGAGCCGTTGAAGTCGTTCCGGCCTCTGTTCGCCTCGCGGACCGGCACGATGCGCGGCGGCCGATTCGTCGCGCGATGGAAGGTGTTCGAGATCGAAGACGGTTCAACGCTCAAGGTTCAAAGCAGGCCGCAGTCACCTTGAGCCGGGAACCTGGAACCTCGAACGGTTGATGACTGTTTCCCATGCTCGTGCCGCCTGCCTCCGCTCGAGCGGAGTGGAGGCCGCATTCACGACCTTCCGCAATTCCTCGTGGTTGGGGTCGAGACCCGAATAGTCGCCGAAGATCGCCGCTCGCAGAAGCCGTGCCGGGTACGAAAGGCCGGGCGGCCGGACGAGCATGACGGCGAGCAGAGCGAGCCCGACGAGAGTCGCCGCCGGCGCATTCGGCGTCAGCGGTCGCGCGGCGGAGGTCGCGAAGAAAAGAGCGAGAGCGCTCGCCCCGACCGCGATGGAGATCGAGAACGCGGGGGCGAGTCCGAGGGCACCGCCGGCGTTGGGCGCGACCCACCCACGCGTGAGAAACCACGCCGAGCCGCTCGCGGGGGGAAACGACAGATCCAAAGGAAAGTTGGGCCAGGAAAGCGTGGCGAGAACGTGGGAGCCGGCGGAGAAGGCGACGGCCGCCGCGAAGAGTCCTCGGGACAGCGAAGTCCCGAGCGCGAAAGGCAGTGCGGCGGCGACGAGGAAGACGAGCGGCAGCAGGTATCGGCTGCCGAGCGACCATCCCCCGTGCCAGTTCGGATAACCGGTCAGGAGCAGGAAGGAAACGATTGGCGCCGCGAGCGCGAACACGCCGTCCACGCGCTCCCGCTTCGACCGCAACCATCGCGCGAAGCCGGGTCCCGCCCACAGGAAGAACGGAGAGAAAAGAAGAATCCCGCGAGCGGGGTGGAACAGGTAGTCGAGAGCGACTCGAGCGCTGGGCACCCCGAAGCCCAGGAAGCGCCGGTGCGCGAGCGCCGCGTAGGCGGGATACGCCTCGCGCGCGTACGACGGAACGAAAGGGGACCCGAAGCAGAGAGCCTGGTACCCGAGCAGGAGCCCGAGGGGAATGGCGGAGCCGGCGAAGAACGCGAGCAGGCGCCCTTTCCGGCCCTTCCCGGATGACGGGGCGGCCGCGCGCACGGCCAGGGCCAACGCGACGGGGGCGACCGTGTATTCCGAGATCGCCGCCCAGCCCGCGAGCAGCCCCGCGAGAACGGCGGAAAGCTCCCGCCGGCGAGCGGGCGTCGCGTCGCCAACTTCCTCGCGTAGAGCGTCCCAGGCGAGAAAGAGAAGCGACGCCGTCCACGCATGTCCGAAGAAAGAGCGCGCGTAGTAGAGGAACGGCGTTCCGAAGCCGACCCCGAAGGTGACGAGCGGTGCCACCGAGGCCCGCTCGGGCTTGAGCGAGAGCCGCCGCCCGAATCGCGCGAGCGCGACCACGCAGACGAGAGAGACCGTAAAGAGGCGCAGCAACACGAAGATCGGCGCCGTCGGGGAATCCGGCCTCGGGAGAAAGAAGCGCAGCAGCCGATAGACCGGGATCGCGGCGAGCGCGAGTCCCGGCGCCTTGTTCGAGTAGAAATGCCCGCCCGAGGCCGCCTTGTCCTCGTGATCGCCGAGTGTCGCAAGCTCTCCGTCGATCGCGAACGATCCGGTCTCGACGAACGCGACGACCGTTTGGAGGCGCGACAGTTCGTTCGGGTTGGAGAAGGGCGGGAAGAAGCCGGTGAAGTACGCGCAGAGAAGACCGAAGGCTCCGACGACCGAGGCCCGCGCGCGAGACGGATTCAAGGTGCCAAGTCTAAGGTTGAACTTACAATCGTTTCATGCCGCGCCGAGGCCGCGCTTTCTCCTCCGGCCTCGGCGTCGCTCTTCTCTTCGCTCTTCCGCTGCTGCCTGAGATCGTCGGCTCGCGCCGTCTCATCTTTCGCGACGCCCACATGACCCACTGGCCCTGGCGCCGCGTCGCGATGACGATGCTGTCGTCGGGAAAGGCGCCGTTCGTCAACGACACGGCCTCCGGCGGGCAGCCCTTTCTCGCCAATCCGAATGCCGGGCTCCTCTATCCGACAGTCCTTCTCGAGAAAGTCCTCTCCCCCGCCGCGGCGTTCAACCTCCACTACCTGCTCCACGTGCTGTGGGCGTTCTTCGGCGCCCGCGCGCTCGCGTCGCGCCTCGGGCTCTCGGAGGGAGGCGCCTTCTTCAGCGGAGTCGCCTTCGCCTTCTCCGGGATGATGCTCTCCTACGGCTCCGCGTTCGCGAACGCGGGGCCGGCGGCCTCCTGGCTGCCCTGGTGCGTTGCCGCGGCGCTCGACGTCGCGCGCGCCGAGACGGTCCGGCGACTTCTCTGCGCCGCTTCGGCCGCGGGACTCGCGTTCGGTCTCCAGCTCCTCGCCGGCGAGCCGGCGATCTCGGTTCTGACGCTCCTCTTCGCCTCGCTCACCGCCTTGGCCGCCAGCGTCGCTCTCCCCGAACGCCGCCTCGCGCGGACCGGACGCACCATGGCGGGAGGGCTGTTCGCCGGACTGCTGGCCGCCGGCGTCGCGGCGCCGCTCCTGCTCCCGCTCTCGCAGGTTTTTCGACTGACCTATCGGGGCCAGCACCTCTACTCCGCCCGCGCGTTCGGAGCATCCCCCTTCGCGTACTGGCGGATCGCCGAGTGGCTCTTCCCGCGATTCGGCGGAGATCCGGGCGCGCTCGCGGAAGGCGCGCACTGGCAGTACCGTCTCCACGGAGGTGACCTCGTCTACATCTGGTCGGTGACTTTCGGGGTTCTTCCCCTCCTCGCATTTGCGCTCGCAGCGGTGCGCCGCCGTTTCTGGTCGCGCACGACTCTCCTCCTCGCGGCGGCGGCGCTCGTCACGCTCCTCTTCTCGTTCGGATTCGCGCTGCCGTTCTACCGGCTCCTCTACTCCGCGGAGTTCCTGCGCCGCCTGCGATATCCGATCAAGTTCTATCTGTTGACGACGCTCTGCGTGGCGCTCCTGTCCGGTTTCGCGATCGACGCCCTGCGGCGGCGCCGCGGCGGCCGGCTCGAGGCGCTTCTCCTGGCGGGAATCGTCGCTCTGTATCTGGCCGGCTTCTTGGCCGCCGCCGACAACGGCCCTCTCGACCGGCTCGTGCGGCCGCACCTCGCCGGTCTCGCAGCGACGCCCGACGCGCTCCTGCCCGCCATCCGGCACGTCTTCCGGGGAGACGCTCTCTTCGGCGTCGCGGCAGCGGTCCTGCTCGCCATCGTCTCGTTCTCCCGCCGACCGGCCCGCGGCGGCGGTCACGCGCTCGGGTTCGCGACTCTCCTTCTCGCGCTGCCGTGGGGACTCCCGCTCTTCGTTTCCGCCGACCAGAAGGACTTGAGCCGCCCGCCGGCCCTCCTGCCGGCCGTCAAAGGCGCGGGCCGTCTTTACGTTTCGCCCCGGCTGCCCGAGCTCGCCGTGCTCGAGACCGGCAGCGCCCATCCGGAGCTTCCGCCCACCATCGCGAAGCTCGCGCGCGTCCAGGTCGAGGAAATGATTCCCGCGACCGGAGCCGCGTTCGGAGTGCGCTACCTTTTCGACGAGGACCCGGACGGGTCGTACGGCTGGGTCAACCGGATCGCCGGAGAAGTGTTGAGCGCATCGAAATCGGAAGAGCGCTCCCGCTTGCTTCGGCTCTTCGGGACCCGGTGGGTCCTAGCCGAGGCGGGCACCGACGTCCCGGGGTTTCACGCCGTGACGGGATTCTCCGTGGCCGGACGGCGGCTGGTGCTGCACGAGACGAACGCCTCGGCGCCGGAGCTGCGCTGGGCGAGCCGTCTGCATCGCCGCGCATCGCTCTCCGGGTCGCTCGAGCTCGCCCGTTCCGATGTCTTTCGTTCCGCGACCGATGTCGTCCTGCCCGGAGCGCGGGACGAGAACGCCGGGCTGGCGGGGCCGCCGGCGACGATCGCCGTGCGCGTCGTCGAGGCGGACCGCTCGTCCGTAGACGTCGAAGCGCCGGCGGCCGGACACCTCCTCTTTTCGCGGACCTTTTTCCCCGGCTGGAAGGCAATCCGGGACGGGGCATCCGCGCGGATCCTTCTCGCGAACGGCCGCGACCTCGCGATCGCCGTGCCTGCCGGGCGGCATCACGTCGAGGTGTTCTGGAGCCCGACCCCATTCCGATCCGGCGTGCTGCTGCAGGAACTCGCGCTCCTGGCGGCGCTCGTCGCAGCGGCCTGGGAGCTGGTCCGCTCGTCCCTCGGAAATCAGTAACGTCGCTTTCTATCCCTCGAGTCTGCTCGGGTTCGTGCTTCCCCCGATCGTCGCGTTCAAATCCCGATTTCGGGCAGAAGGCCGAGGTGCGCCAGGAGGCGCAGGTAGATGTCGGGGCGGCAGCCATTGACGGGAATTACTCCCCACGCGTAGACGAGCGCGAGGACGACGTACGGCGCGAAGATCCAGCGGAACGCGCGAGTGTCGATGACGTCCCGGAATCCGACGACGAGAGCAAAAGGCGCCATCGCGAGAAAGTAGCGGCTCCAATCCTCCGTCGAGATGAAGAGGTGGAGGCCGAGCTCGAATGCGCAGTACCAGAAGATCACCGGGAACGGGCGCAGCCTCGAGGTCCCGACCGCGTAGACGAGGGCGAGCAGGATGTGGAACTCCGCCTGATGGTAGAGCCCTTTTCGGAAGAGCTCCGGCAGGAACCCGAACGGCCGGAAGACGGACATCTTGTCGCCGTGCTGGGAGAAGTACTCGAGAAAGTTCCCGGTCCGCGAGGCGCAGAACAAGAAGTAGCCGGCGAGGGCCGCGGGAATGAGCGCGAGCCACAGGATTTCGCGCCGCCGGCGGCGACGGGCGAGCACGATGGCAAACGCCGGCGCGATCATCAGGCCGGAGATTCGGGTCAGTGCCGCGAGCGCCCCGGCGACAGAAGCGCGTGCCACCCGCGAGCGCTCGAGAAAGAGGACCGAAGCCAGCGTGAACGCGATGTAAACGGCCTCGGTCGAGCCCGTCGATCGGTAGAGCAGCCAGCGGGGCGGGAGATAGAGGAAGACGAGCGTCAGAAACCCGGGCGACGAGAGTTTCCAGACGTCCCGGCAGAGGCGGTAGAAGAGAAGGGTCGCCGCGCAGGTTGCGAGCACCGAGACGAGGAGCAGGGCCCGCTGGTAGCCGAAGAACGAGAAAGCGCGGACGAGCAGCGGATAGACCGGAAGGTGACGCAGAAAATACGTCGGCGTATGGACGTAGGTGAGAAGCGGGTTGTCGGGCCGGACGTCGTAGAGCGTCCGCGCCACGGTCAGATAGTTCGGAGCGTCCCAGAAGCGGTAGACCTCCGTCATGCGGGTGGAGAACGGCGCATAGACCAGCAACGACCCGGCAACCGCCGCCGCGAGGAGGAGTACCTCCGGCCGGACCGGCGGGCGACGTCGAACGTCGAGCCTTGCACTTTGGACTTCGTTCACGGGCGACTCTGGACTCTGGACTTCGAGCTTTGGACTTTCCGCAATTCCCAGAGCAGCCAGAAGACGACGCCGAACCACACTCCGTGCCAGCCGGGCAGGTGCGTCAGCGGGAGTCCGAGCCCGTCGGGAGATCCGAGAAAGAACGCGGAGACGAGAAGCGTGAAGACAGCATAGCCCGCTCCGCCGAAGAGCGACCCGAGCGCGATCGGCCAGACGAAGTAGTACTGCGAGATCCCCGGCAGGAAAACGAGCAGGACGAGAAAGAGCAGCAGACACGCGCGGGCCGGCTCGAAACGCGAGAGCGCGAAGGCCGCGACGAGCGCGGCGGCGAAGAAGACCGCCGTCGGAGCCCACGCGGGTACGCTCGGGAGGCGTTTCAACATCGCAGTCCCGTAGTCCTCGGCGAGGCTGCCATAGCCGAAGACGCGCTGGCGGACCGCGGCAAGCTCGTTCCAGTACGGCAGAAACGACGCCAGGAAGATCGCGTAGGGAACCGCGACTCCGGCGGGCGGCAGACCTCTGCGGTCGCGCCGCCTCGCGAAGACGAGCGGATGGAACGCGGTCACGTGCTTGGCCAAGAGCGACGCACCGAGCGCGCCGACCGCGGCGGCGGGGCGGGAGGGCCGATGCGCTTCGAACCAGATCGCCGCGAGAAGGAACAGAATCGCCAGACCGTCGAACTGGGCGTGAAATCCGGTGACGAAGACCGAGACCGGGTTCGCGAAGAAGAGGAGCGCCGCGCCGAGAGCGCGATCCGGCGGCCGAGCAAAGACGTCGCGGGCGATCCGGTATACGAGCCAGGCCGTCGCGGCGTCGGCGACGAGGAGAAGCGCGCGGACCGCGCGGTGGAGCGGAACACCGAGAGGAGCCGATAGCTTCGACAGAGCGCGCAGGAAGAGCGCCCAGGCCGGCGAGTAGTTGTACCGCGGCGTGTCGCGGTAGAGCCTTCCTCCCGAGTCGAGCGCGTGGACGACCTCCGCGTAGGCCGCCGTGTCCCAGTTCTCCGGCGACGCCTCGAGAAAAGCCAGGCGCACCGCTGTCGCCGCCGCGAACCCGGCGGCGAGGGCGAGACGGCGGCGTGGCGGGCTCAACCCTTCGGCCGCCGCGACCGACGGACGGGTCGGGCCGCGGGCACGCGGCGGTAGACGAACTCCGTCGCGACCGCGGAGACGATCACCCAGAAGAGTCCGACCAGAAAGCCGGCCGTCACGTCCGTCGCCCAGTGGACCCCGAGGTAGACGCGCGTCCCCATGATCGTCAGGATCGCGAGAAGTGCGAAGGCGAGCGCCCCGATCCTCGGTCCGGTGCGATCCGACAGGTGGAACACGACGGCGGCGAGCCCGCCGTAGAAGACCGTCGACATCGTCGCGTGGCCGCTCGGAAAGCTGTACGAGTGCTCGGAGACGAGCGCGGGCCAGAGATCGGGCCGCGCGCGGTGAAACGTGATCTTGAGCAACGCATTCAGGATGAACCCGCCCCCGACCGACCCCAGGAACAGCAGCGCGGAAACCGGATGGTGTTTCCACCGGAGGATCCCCGCGACGACGAGCGTCGCCGGCAGGATGAAGAGGTGGCTCCCGAAGAACGTCGCAGTCAGGGCGAAGTAGTCGCGCGCCGGGGTCTGGAGTCCTCGGACGTAGAGAGTGACATCGCGGTCGAGAGGACCGGCTCGCGCCGTCAGGAAGACGTCGCGGGCGAGCAGGCCGAAGAGGCCGACGAGCACGGCGCAGACGAAGAAACCGGCGATGAGAGAGAGTCCGATGGCCTCCAGGCGCGTCACGACGAAATCGAAGAACCGCGGCTGCCGTCGCGGCGGACCGCTCTCTTTGCTCGTCAGCTCTTCCATCGGACGCCTTCCGAGAAAGTCCAGCGGCGCTCCGGATTCCATACTCCCTCAGAAGCGCGCTCGGCCCCGACCTCGAACCGCAGGACGTCGCGCCGGTAGTCGAAGGGAGATCCATCCCGGGCGTGCACTGCGGCGTCCACCGAATAGACGCCGGGCGCGAGATCGAGCGACGGGATGTCCAGGACGACGGTTGTCACGCCGTCGAGCTCCTCCGGCACGAATCCGTCGATCGCCGTGTTCGAGCCGAACACCGTCGCGCCGGCGACGGTCGAGATCGCGAATCCGAAGACGAAGTCGGTCTGGGGCACCCGTGCACGGACCTCCATGACCAGCCGCGCCGGTTCGCCGGAGACGAGCCTCGCAGCCGGACGGCCCGCCGAATCGAGGAGCCGCACCCCCTCCACCGTTGCCGCGCCCGAACCGATTCGCGAAGCCTGTCCCTCCGGCGCCGCCGACGCGGGTTGCGCGCGGCGCTCGGCCTCCCGCTCCGCGACTTTCTCCCGGTAGAGGGTGACGGTCTCTCCCGCCGGGCCGTCGGCGGCGACCCGTCCGCGGTCGAGCCAGATCGCGCGATGACAGCGCTCGGCGACGAGACCGAGATCGTGCGAGACGAAGAGCAGCGTCTTGCCCGCGCGCTCGAACTCCGCGAACTTCTCCAGAGACCGGCGGGAAAACGCCTCGTCGCCGACGGCGAGGACCTCATCGACGAGCAGCACGTCCGGATCGCAGTGGGCGGCAATCGAGAACCCGAGCCGAACGGCCATGCCGGAAGAGTACGTCTTGACCGGCGCGTCCAAGAACTCCTCGAGCTCCGCGAATCGGACGATCTCGTCGAAGCGCCTAGCAATTTCCTTTCGGGTCAGGCCGAGCAGGAGCCCGTTGATCTCGATGTTCTCGCGGCCGGAAATCTCCGGATGAAAGCCGGCGCCGAGCTCGAGCAGGGCAGCGAGACGGCCGCGCACGGAGACCGAGCCCTCGGTCGGCCGGAGAATGCCGGCGAGGAGCTTCAAGAGCGTGGATTTACCCGAGCCGTTCGACCCGACGACGCCGACCGTTTCCCCCGGAGGGATGGAGAACGAGACGTCGGTCAGCGCCGGTATCGCCTCGTCCGGCGCGAGGGCACGCCCGGGACGCCCGGAAAGGAGCGCGGACTTGAAAGATCCCACCGAGCGCTTTCTCCCCCAGCGCCGGTAGAGCTTCGTGACCGACCGGACGTCGATCGCCGGCGCCGTCACGCTTCCTCCGCGATCGAGTCGCGCAGCCGCTCGAAGACCGCCGCGCCGGCGGCGAGCGCGATGACCGTCCACACGAGCATCCCTGCCCAGGCCTTCGCCGGAACCGGCCGAAAGAAGAACGCGCTCTCGTGGATGGCGACGAAGAACGGGGCGAATGGATTCAGCCAGAGAAGCAACCGCAGTCGGCCGGGCACCGCTTCGATCGGATAGAGAACCGGCGTCAGAAAGAACGTGAGCGTCAAAAGGTTGGCGAGCAGGTCGCGGACGTCCCCGAAATGGACCGAGAGCGACGAGATGACGAGCGCGAGTCCGAGGACCATCGCGGCGAGGAGGACGAGGACCAGCGGGAACTGCAGCACGGTCCCGTCCGGTCGGACGCTTCCCATCACCGCCGCGATCGCGATCGCGCCCGCCAGCACGGGGAGTGCCAGGAGGAGATGCACGAACCGTGCGCCGGTGGCGACTGCCGGGAAGACTTCGGGCGCGACCGTCGTCTTGCGCAGGAGCGGGCCGTTCGCCCGGAACGTCTCGGCGGCGTCGAGGAGCGCCGAGGAAACGAAGCCCCAGCAGAGGACTCCCGCGAAGAGGAAGAGAGCGTACGGACGCACGTCAGAGCGCGGCGTGAAGACCAGACGGAAGACGGTGGCATACACGAGAAGCAGCAGCAACGGGTTCAAAAGAGACCAGAGGAAACCGAGAACGCCGCCGCGATACCGCGCCAGGAGCTCGCGGCGCGCGAGCGCGAGCACGAGCGCGCGCTGGCGCCAGGCGCGCTGGAGGGGGGACCACACTCGCGACAAGTATCCGATATCCTCGGGCGCGTGTCGTCGCCGGATGCGCGCGCGGCGCCTTCTTCGGCGCCCGCGGTCCTCTGCGAGCGGATCTCGAAGGTCTATCCGGGAGCGCGGCCCGTCGTCGCCCTCGACGCCGTCGATCTCGCCGTCTCCTCCGGCGAATTCCTCGCGATCGTCGGACCGTCGGGCGGCGGGAAGTCGACGCTCCTCCACCTCGTTGCGGGAATCGACCGCTCGACGTCGGGCTCGATCCGAGTCGGCGGACGCGACATCGGAGCTCTCGCCGAGAGCGAATTGACTCTCTATCGCCGCCGCGAAGTCGGCGTCGTCTTCCAGTTCTTCAACCTGCTTCCGCATCTGACGGTCCGGGAGAACGTGGAGCTGCCGCGGCTCCTCGATGGCAAGAAGGACGCCGCGATTCGCGCGCGCGAGCTCCTCGACCGCGTGGATCTCGCCGGGCGCGGCGAGGCGCACCCCTACGAGCTCTCCGGCGGCGAGATGCAGAGGGCCGCCATCGCGCGAGGGCTCGTCACCGGCGCGCGCCTGCTCCTCGCCGACGAGCCAACGGGCAACCTCGACTCGCGCCACGGCGAGGAGGTCTTGGAGCTGCTCGACGACGTGCGGCGCGAGCGGGGCGTGACGCTTCTTCTCGCAACCCACTCACCGGCGGCCGCGCGTCGGGCCGACCGGATCGTCGAATTGCGCGACGGGCGGCTCTCCTGAGCGGCTTTCGCCTCGTTCTCTCCGCGCTCGTCACCGGGCCCGGCCGCCGCCGTCCCGTCCGGGCGCTCCTGCCGGTCGTCGGGGTCGCGATCGGGGTCGCCGCGGTCGCCGCGATCCACCACGCAAACCGGAGCGTTACCGAGTCGTTTCGCGAGTCGGCCCGGGCGATGGCGGGAAAGAGCGACCTGGTCGTGGTCGGAGCGCGCGGGGTGCCGCTCGACGCGATCGAACGTCTGCGGTTCCTCTGGCGGATCGGGTCGTTCGCCCCGCTCGTTTTCGGAAGCGCCGTCCTCGACGACGGGACCGGGGAGGTCGTCTCGGTCCTCGGAACGGACTACGGCGCGGAAGGAGCGGTCCGCGACATGCGGCTCGCCGCGCCGACGACCGGCGCGGAACGGGCCAGACTTCTCGCTTCGGGGACGGTTCTCCTTCCGCTCACTTTCGCGTCGCGCCACCGATTCCGGATCGGGTCGCGGGTCCCGCTCGTCATCGGCGGCGTTCGGACGCAGGTTCCGGTCGGAGGCCTGCTCGAGCTCTCCGGGCTGGCCCGCGCCGCCGGCGGCGACGTCCTCGTCACCGACCTCTTCACGGCGGGACGGCTTCTCGGGAAGGCCGGCTTCGTGGACCGCGTGGACGTCGTCCTCGACCCAGGAGTTTCCCCGGACGCCGCGCGCCGGGAGATCGCGCGCCGGCTGCCTCCGGGCCTCCGGGTCGAGCCGGCCGGGCGTGCGGCCCTCGCTGCGGGCCGGATGGCGCGCGCGTTCCGCTTCAATCTGAACGCGCTCGGCTCACTGACGCTTCTCGTGGGGATGTTTCTCGTCGCCAACGCCGTGTCGATTTCGGTCCTCCGCCGCCGTCCGGAGATCGCGACGCTCCGGTCGCTGGGAGCCTCGCGGGCTTCGATCTTCGCCGCCTTTGCCGTCGAAGGCCTCGCCGTCGGCGCGGCGGGAACTCTTCTGGGAGAGATCGGGGGGCTCGTCCTCGCACGGATCGCGCTCGCCGCAGTGTCGGGAACCGTGTTGAGCGTCTATGCCCCGGCGGCGAAGATCTCCGCGGCCGGCTTCGGAGCGCCGGTCCTCGCCGCCGCGGCGGCCGGAGCGCTGTCCTCTTTTCTCGCCGTCCTCTTCCCGGCCGTCGAGGCAACTCGGGTTCCTCCCGCTCCGGCGATGCGGCCGGGCTCGACCGAGCGGGTCCGGCGCCGTCGCCTGCGGCCGCGCGCGGCGGGCGCGGTCGTCGCGCTCTGCCTCGCGGCCGCGCTTTCGCGCGCGAGACCGGTCGCCGGATTTCCCTTCTTCGGGTTCGCCGCCGTCGCTCTCGTGGTCGCCGCGCTCGCGCTCGTCTCGCCGATCGCCGTCGCGGCGGGTGCGGCATCGACGCGTGCTCTCCTGGCGAGGTTCTTCGGGCCGGCCGGCCGGCTCGCCACCGCGTTCTTCGGAGGCTCTCTCGCGCGAAACGCTGTCGCGGTCACCGCGCTCGCGATGGCCCTGGGGATGACGCTCGCGATGATCACGACCGTCGCTTCGATGCGCGAAACGGTGCGGACATGGGTCGAATCCAGCTTGCGCGCGGACCTGTGGGTCCGTCCCGCGTCCGGGCGGGCCGGGGCCGTCGTCGGAGATCTCCCCGCCGAGATCGTTTCTTTCCTGGAATCTGTCCCCGGCGTGGCGGCGGTCGACCCGTTCCGCGTTCGCGAGGCATCGGATGGGTTCGGCCGGGGGCTGACGGTCGGCGCGAGCGACTTCCGAGTCCTCGCCCGCGCCGGCGGCGCGCCGCTCTTAGACGGGCGCGACTCCCGAAAGACGGCCGAAGGCGCCCGGCGCGAAGGGGAAGTCCTCGTGTCCGAGCCCTACGCGCGCCGGTTCGGAGCGTCCCGCGGGGACACGGCTTCGCTCGAGACCCCAAAAGGACTCCGCTCCTTTCGAATCGCCGGCGTCTACCGGGATTTCGCAAACGATCGCGGCACGGTCCTCCTGGATCGGTCGCTATACGTCGATCTGTTCGGGGATCGCCGCGTGACGAGCGCGGGGATCCTGGTCCGGGACGGCGTTTCGCCCGACGATCTGCGGCGTCGAATCCTCGCGGGTGCGCGCGGCCGCTTCGCGGTCGACGTCACCACGAACCGCGAGCTGCGTCGGCAGGTTCTCCGAATCTTCGACCGGACCTTCGCGGTGACGCGCGCGCTCGAAGGCATCGCGGTCGCCGTCGCGGTGCTCGGGATCGCCAACGCGCTCGTCGCCTCGGCGGTCGAGCGGAGAAGGTCCTTCGCGCTGCTGCGCGCTCTCGGCGCATCGCGGCGCCAGATCGAGAGCGCCGTGCTGCTCGAAGCATTGCTCGCCGGTGTCGTCGCGACGGTCGCCGCCGTCGCGGCGGGCGCAGCATTTGCCGCGCTCTTGATCGGGGTGATCAACCCACAGTCGTTCGGATGGAGCTTCGTCCCGAGCGTTCCGATCGGGAAGCTCGCGGCCGCCGCGTCACTCGTCCTCGTCGCCTCGCTCGCCGCCGGACTCGTGCCGGGCCGGATCGCGGCGGCCACGGACCTCGCCGCGGCGCTGTCCGAGGAGTAGCCGCCGTGAAGCGGATTCTGGCGCTCGCTTTCGCCGCGCTCCTGCCGGCGGCCGCCCCGCCGGTCGCGTTCCCCCGGGACCACGGCGCGCATCCCGAGGTCCCCATCGAGTGGTGGTACTACACGGGTCATCTCGCCGACCCGGACGGGAGAAGCTACGGCTTCCAGCTCACCTTTTTCCGGGTGCGGGACGTTCACCTCGCGCACTTCGCCTGGACCGACATCGCAAAGCGGGAGTTCCGGTACGAGGAGAAAACGCACCTCGGCCTTCCCGGAATCGCGTCGGCGGCGACGGAGCGACTGGACGTCTCCAACGAAGACTGGTCCGTCCGGGAGGGTCCGGGCGGGACCCACGTCCTGACCGCGTCCGGCCGGGCCGGGGAGCTCGAGCTCACGCTGACCCCGGTCAAAGCTCCGGTCCTTCACGGAGAGAACGGCCTGTCACGCAAGGGAGCGGGGCCGCGCGAATTCTCGCGATACGTATCCATCACGCGCTCGACCGCCCGGGGCTCTCTCCGGCGAGGGACCCGCCGGGAACCGCTCTCCGGGACAGCGTGGTTCGACCACGAGTGGGGATCGGGGGTGTTGCCGACGGAGGCGGCGGGGTGGGATTGGTTCGCGCTCCAGCTCGACGACGGCTCGGAGCTCATGCTCTACCGGATGCGGCGATCCGATGGAGGCGCAACGCCCTTCTCGTCCGGCACTTTCGTCCCACCGCGTGGCCCGGCCGTCCCAGTTCGCTGGACCAACGTGCGTCTCGCCGAGACGAAATTCTGGAGCTCGCCCCGATCGCGCGCGCGCTACCCCGCAGCCTGGCGGATCGCGGTCGCTTCGATCGGGCTCGACGTGGAGGTCGAGCCGCTTCTGGCCGACCAGGAGCTCGACACCTCCGCCTCGACCGGCGTCACGTATTGGGAAGGCGCGTGCCGCGTGAAGGGCTCTCGAACGGGCCGGCCAGTCGCCGGCCGCGCCTACGTCGAGCTGACCGGCTACGCGGGCAAGGACGTGCCCGGAAGCGCCTTCTGAGCAGTTAGTGCCCCGAGGCGGGCTCCTTCGGTTTGGACTTGGGCTTCCACTTCCCGGTCGGGCGGGACTCGACGGTCAGGTAGAAGTAGCTGGCGTTCTTCAGGTTGCGGTAGACGTAGGGAAACCGCACGGTGAACGTGTCGCGCTCGCCCTTGTCGAGGTCGCCGACCTTGATTCCGCCGCTGCCCGCCGCGAGCATCGTCCCGTCGGCGTCGAAGATGGCGAGGGCGACGCCCACCTCCTGGTCGCGCGCGGAGTTGTTGTCCACCCGGACGACCGCTTTCGCGCTCGACACCCGGAGCGGCTTGAACGTGTCGCCGAGATCGAACCGGATCTCCGAAATGGCGATGTCGTTCCAGTCGAACTGGAGGCGCTGGACGCCGTTGACCGGCGACCAGTTGAACTTCTGCGTGATGATTTCGGCCGAGAGGAGCTGACAGAAGAAGAGCGCCGCGAGCACGAGGGAGAACCGACGGAACATGGATTTCACCTCCGATTCGAGGGTAGCACGGCGCCCTGGGGGTGACTCGAGTCGAATGACTCCGGGCTTTACGCCTCCGGAGGCGGGATGGCAGCGGGGTTGAAGGTCGGAGGCGCGGGAGGTGTCCGCGGGTGCCGCATGCGGCTGTGCCGGTAGCCGTAGAGAAGGTAGATGACGGCGCCGATCCCGAGCCACGCGACGAAGCGCCACCAGGACGACGGCGGCAGATAGTAGATCAGGCCGAGCGAGGAGACGATCCCGAGCGCCGGCAGGAGAACGGGGCCGAAGGGGACCCGGAACGGACGCTCACGGTGGGGATCCTTGAACCGCAGGATGACGATCCCGATGCAGATGAGGATGAACGCGAAGAGCGTGCCGATGTTGGTCAGGTTCACCATCTCGTCGAGCGTCGTGAACATAGCCGTGACCCCGACGGCGACCCCCGTCAGGATGGTCGTCACGTGCGGGGTGCGGAACTTCGGGTGAACCCGCGCGAAGACCGGCGGCAGAAGTCCGTCCCGCGCCATCGCGAAAAAGATGCGCGGCTGTCCGAGCTGGAAGACGAGCAGAACCGCGGTGTGCGCGACGACTGACCCGAACGCTACGACCCCCACCATCCAGTTCGGCATCGAGACGTACTTCATGGCGAGCGTGAGCGGCTCCGCCTGCTCGGTCGCCAGCGTCTGGCGCAGGGCCGCGTAAGGAATCATCCCGGTGAACACGGCGGCGATCAGGATGTAGATCACGGTGCAAATGATGAGCGAGCCGATGATGCCGATCGGCATGTCCCGTTTCGGGTTGCGAGCCTCCTCGGCCGTGGTCGAGACCGCGTCGAACCCGATGTAGGAAAAGAAGACGATCGCCGCGCCGGCCGCGATCCCGGAAAATCCGTTCGGCGCGAAGGGAGTCCAGTTCGCTGGCTTGACGAAGTGGAAGCTGACGAAGACGAAGAACCCGAGCACGACGAGCTTGATCGCGACCATCCAGAAGTTGAACGACGCCGACTCGCGGATTCCCCAGACGAGGACCGTCGTGATCGCGGCGACGATCCCGAGAGCCAGGACGTTCACGATGATCGGGACCCCGAAGACATGCGGCGCGGCGGCGACGACCTCGGGCATCTTGGAGTGGGCGGTGTGGAAGTCGATCGTCAGCCAACGGGGAAAGTGAATACCCATCCCTTCGAGCAGTGTGTTGAAGTAGTTCGCCCAGGAGATCGCGACCGCGACGTTCCCGATCGCGTATTCCAGGATCAGGTCCCACCCGATGATCCAGGCGATCAGCTCCCCGAGAGTCGCGTACGAATACGTGTACGCGGAGCCCGCGACCGGCACCATCGAAGCGAACTCGGCGTAGCACAGTGCGGTGAAGCCGCAGACGATCGCCGTCAGGACGAACGAGAGCATCAGCGCCGGACCGGCCCCCGGGCGGGAGACGTCTCCCGCCGTCGCGGTTCCGATCGTGGCGAAGATGCCGGCACCGATGATCGCCCCGATGCCGAGCGCGATCAGGTTCCCGGGACCGAGCGCCTTTCGGAGCCGGTGCTCTGGCTCCTCGGTCTCGGCGACCATCTCGTCCAGCGACTTGGTCCGGAAGAGCCCTTCGGGAAAGCTCAACTTGCCGGCAGGATAGCAAACGACGTCAAGGAGTCTTCAGCCGAGCCGCTCCGGAATCTGCGCGAGCGAGAGGATCCGGTCGGCGATCTCGGGGTACGCATCCCGCCGGTCCAGGAGCAGCGCATCGAGGCCGGCAGAGCGCGCGCCCTCAAGGTCTTCCGAAACGGAGTCGCCGACGTGGAGCGATTCGGACGGCGAAACCCCGAGGCGCCGACAGGCGCGGTGGAAGATTTCCGGGTCGGGTTTTCCGACTTCTTCGATCGCCGACACCGTGACGACCGGAAAGAACCGGTCGAGATGAAGCGCCGCGAGAAGCTTCGGAAGGTGGGAGTCCCAGTTCGAGACGATCGCCATCCGGAGGCCCCGCCGCGAGAGCAACTCGAGCGTCGGAACGACGTCGTCGTAGATCGCCCAAGAGGCGGGACTGCGGAAGTGCAGCGCGAGCCGCTCGAAGGCGGCCGGGGAGACGGCGCCCCCGTCGAGGAACGAACGCACGCGGGAGAGGAACGTCTGCCAGAACCCGGGCTCGCCACGCACGCCGCCGTACCGGTCGGAAGACGGGTTCGAATGGACCTCCTCCCACGCCCTCGTCAACGCGCGGGTCAGATCCTCCTCCGTGAACCGCGCGCCGTCCGCGGTGAACTCGCGCAAGTAGACCGCCTCGACGGGGGGATCCGGGTGAACGAGCGTCGCCCCGGCGTCGAAGAGAACGGCATGGATCCTCACGGCCGCAGTCCAGAGGCGCAGAGTCCGACTCCGAGAAGTCCGAGCGCCGCCGCCGCGATTCCGGTCGCGAGACCCGGGGGCCGATAAGAAAGCTCGACCTCGTGCTTCCCCGGCGGAAGACGAACGCCCTGGAAGGCCGCGTCTGCGGGCACGACGGATTTCGTGTGCCCGTCGACCGTTGCCCGCCATCCCTTCTCGAATGTGTTGAAGACGACGAGAACTCCCTCGCCGGGAAGGGTCGTTGCGACCCGGAGCCGTCCGGGCCCGCGCGAGAGAAGCCGGACCGAGCCCGCCGCCGAGCTCCATCGCGGATCCGCAGCCAGACTTTTCCCCTCCTCGAGTACGGCCGTGCGAAGCGGGTCGAGCCGATCGTCGAGGACGGTGGAGACGGCGCGCGAACGCGCGACGACGACTGCCTCGGGTACGACGATCGCGCGAGGAAGCCCCGAGAATCGTCGAACCGCGAACTCCTGCGGCGCGGACCGATCGCCCGGAGTCGATACGGGCAGGACCAGGGCGCCTACGCCGGCGACCGCCGCTTTGCGGGCGCTCGCCCCGAGAAACAGCGACTTCCATCTCGCCGGTGATGGACCGGCGCCGCCGACCATCTCCATCCCGGAAAGGATGCCGATCGCGCCGTAGAGCCCTTCGGAGCGGCGCGCGAGCGCGATCTTTTCCGCGTCGTCGAAAAACCAGGGGAGGATGGGCGGGGCGAAGGACCAGACGCGCCGCGGAAGACCGACCGGATCGGTCCCGAGCTCCGCGCGGATCCCGGCGACCACCGCGGGCTCCGTCGAGTAAATCTCGGACGGCGCCGTCGGGGCCGCGCGGCGGGCGTGGAGAACGAGGTCCGCCGTAAGTCCGAGAACGCAGATGCCGCCAACAAGGAGCGCCCTTCGCGTTCGATGAAGGACGCTCGAGAGGACGAGCGCGGACGTCAGCGCGAGGGCGAGCGACCACGAAGTGAGATACCGCGCCGGGATCCGGAACCCCCGAAGGAGAGGCAGGTCGGCGACGAGGCCGAGCGGACCCTTCTCTCCGAAGGCGAAAAGGAGACCGATCGCTCCGCCCGCCATCAGACCTGCGACGAGGAGGCGAGGAAATCCGTCGCGGTGGCGGAACGCAAGAGCGACGCCCGCCGCGGCGAGAAACGCGACCAGAAGGCCCGGATAGGCGGCCGCTTCCGGCCATCGGCGCGGGCCGTCGACGGGGAGAAAGACCTGATCGAGATCGGCGCCGGTCGCGAGCGGGGATAGATCACGGCCCGACCGAGTCAGCCCTCCCGCGCGCGAGGTCTCCGGCTGGAGGAGCGCGGCGGGAACGATCGACGGCGCGCCGAGCGCGACCGCGAGAAGTCCGGCCAGCGCGAGATCGGAGATCGTCTGCCACCTCCGGCGCGACGAGACGACGGCCGTTGCCGCGGAAGCAACGAGGAGTGGTGCCGCGGCGACGATCACGTGGGGGCGCGCGGCGAGCAGGCAGAGACCTGCGGACAGGGCCGTGAAGAGGACCCCGGAGCGCCGGCGCCCCGCGCCGATGCGGAAGATTCCGAGGAGGACCAGAGGCAGCAGCGCCGCGACGGCCACCGCGTTCGGCCAGATCGCGCTCTCGACCATTCTCGCGGAGAGCATCCAGGCGACGCCGCCGAACAGCGACGAGGAGAGGTCACTCTCGAGGTCCCGGAGCAGGAGGAAGGCGGCGAATCCGGCGAGCCAGAAGTGAAACAGCGAAAACAGGTCCGACAGGCGGTGCGCCGGCGCGCCAGTTGCGAGGAGCGGCACCGTCAACGGATAGAACGGCGGCGCCTCCTGATTGAACAGGAGCGGGTTTCCGCAGTACTGTCCCTCGATCCAGAACGGCGACTCCGAGGAGCGAAGCGCCCGTTGAACCGCGTGCCAGATCGGAACGTGCTCGTATCGCAGGTCCATCTGGAGGAACGACCGCTCTCCCGATAGGACCGGCCAGAACGCGAGAACGGCGGCGAGCGCGAGTGCCGAGCCGGCCGCGGCGATCTCCCGAGAGGTCACGGCGGCCGGCGCGCGCAACCGCGGGCCACACGTTCTTCGAGCAAACCCGCTAAGCCGCCAGGCCGTTCTCGCGCATCACTCCATCGAGGATGCCGCGGAGTGCATCGAGGCACTTCTCCGCCGCCGCCAGAGCCTTCTCTCTATCGGCCGGACTCGTCGCCACGCGCCCGAGCGCGTCGCGCTCGACCTGGCGATGCCACACGTCCGCTTCCTCGTGCACGCTGAAGAACCGCGTGGCTTCGGCGTCCTCGATTCCATAGAAGGCCGCGAGGCCTTCCCGCTTCGTGCGTGAGATCTCGGGGATCTGAGACTCGTACGCGTAGAGAGCCGCCAGCCCTTCCGCGACCGAGCCCTCGCGCGTCGCCCGGCGGAACTCGGCAATTGCCGCGGCAACTTCGGGCGTGCGCGGCCGCGCCGAGAGGTCCGTCTCGCGGGCGCCCAGCGCCGCTGCGAAGCGCCGCCAGAGCGCGGGGTGGTTCGCCGGACCGCCCTCTTCCTCGACCAGGTTCTCGAGCAGCTCCCGCCGGAGCGCCGAATCGTCGCATCCCGAGTGAACGCCCGAGACGTACGTCGGGAACGCGAGAACGTGCGGGTAGTACGAAATCGCGTACTCGCGAATGTTTTCCCGAGTCAGCTTTCCCTGATTCCACAAGACGTAAAAGGGATGTTTCAGCAGGTGCTTCTCCCCCACCAGGGCATCCAGTGCGTTCAAGAATTCATCTCGCGTCATCAACTTCTCCTCTCTTTACGTTGTGCCGGGATCTGACCCCTGCGGGATCAGACCCCGGAACTTTACTAGGGCATCACCTGTCCCCCGTCGAGCACCATGGCCTGGCCAGTGATCGATCGCGCGTCCTCGGAGGAGAGATAGGCGGCGAGACCCGCGACTTCTTCCGGCTCGATCACGCGTCCGAGCGGTGCCATCTTCGCGGCGAGCTCGCGCCCATCCTCTTCCCCGCCTCCCCGGTGCTCCCCGATCCGGCGGAAACCCTCCCGCGCCATTTCCGTCTCAACCCAGCCCGGGCACATCGCGTTGACGGTGATTCCGCGCGGCGCGAGCTCGAGCGCGAACGTCCGCGTCAAACCGATCACGCCGTGCTTGGTCGCGGAGTATGCACCCATTCCGGCGACGCCGAATCGCCCGACGACCGACGACAGGTTGATGATCCGCGCGCCGTCGGAGAGGTGCGGGAGAGCTTCGCGCGTCACACGGAACACGGCCGTCAGGTTCGTCGCGAGGATCGCGTCCCAGAGGGAGTCGTCGTGATCCGAGAGAGGGGTCGGACCGCTCAAGCCGGCGTTGTTGACGAGAACGTCGATGCGGCCCCACTTCGCGACGACCGCCGAGACCATTCGCGCGATCGCGCGAGCGTCGGTCACGTCGGCTCCGATCGCGAGCGCCTCTCCCCCCGAGGTCTCGATTTCCCGCGCGATGCGCCGGCACGGTCCCTCGCTGCGGGCGGCGAGCGCTACCCGCGCGCCTTCCTTCGCGAAACGCCGGGAGATCGCTTCGCCGATTCCGCGCGAAGCGCCCGTGACGAGGGTAACCTTCCCCTCGAGGCGGCGGCCTTCGGGCACGATTTCAGTCTCTAGCCGGGAATGCCCGGAGGGGCCGGACTTCCGCGGCGGGCGCGGGCTTCGGCGAGCTCGACGGGAAGCGGAAAGTAGACGTCTTCTTCGATCGAGACGAGGTCCTCCACCTCCCGCACGCCGAGCGACTTCAATTTCGTGATGATCTCGTCGACTAAGAACTCCGGCGCCGAGGCTCCGGAGGTGACGCCCACGGTGTCCGCTCCTTGGAGCCACGCCGGATCGACCCCCGACACGTCGTCGACGAGATACGCCCTCGATCCCGCGAGGACGGCTTCTTCGACGAGGCGGTTCGAGTTGGAGGAGTTCTTCGAGCCGATCACCAGGATGACGGGCGCCCGCTTCGCGAGCGCGCGCACGGCGAGCTGGCGGTTCTGGGTCGCGTAGCAGATGTCGTCCTTCGCCGGACCCCCGATTTTCGGGAATCGCCGCTTCAACGTCTCGACGATCGGCCGCGTATCCTCCATCGAAAGGGTCGTCTGGGTGATGTACGCGACGCGCCCGGGATCGGGAACCTCGACCGCCTCCGCCTCCGCGACCGAGGAGACGAGCGCGATCCGCGCCGTCGCTTCTCCCATCGTGCCTTCCACCTCCTCGTGGCCGCGGTGACCGATCAGGATGATGTGGAACCCGAGCCGGGCGAAGCGGACGGCTTCGAGGTGGACCTTGGTCACGAGCGGACACGTCGCGTCGATGACCTTGAGCCCGCGGCGCGCCGCCTCCTCGCGCACGCGGGGGGCGATGCCGTGGGCGGAGAAGATCACTGTCGCGCGGTCCGGCACCTCGTCGAGCTCGTCGACGAACCGGACGCCGCGCTCCTCGAAGCCGCGCACGACGTGGAGGTTGTGAACGATCTCCTTGCGCACGTAGAGCGGAGGATCGACGCACTCGAGCGCCAGGTCGACGACGTCGATCGCCCGCACGACCCCTGCGCAGAAGCCGCGGGGCGCGGCGAGCAGGATCCGATTCGGAAAAACGGCGCTCGTCGAGTCGCTCATGAGGCAGCGGATTTTACGGGGTCTGATCCCCGAAGGGGGTCAGACCCCTCCCCGTCTGCCGCCGCCAGATACCGCATCAGCTCGCGCTCGCACCGTTCGCGGTACGTCGGGAAAGAGACATCCGGGTCGGCTTCTGCAAGCCACTGCATCATGAGGCCGTCGAAGATCGCGCGGACCGTCGATGCGGCGGACGCGGTCTCGCGTGTCGCGAAGACGCCCCGGCGCATTCCATCCTCGACGATCGCGCCGTCGATCTCGCGACACCCTTCGTAGAAGCGGGCCGTCACCTCGCGAAAGCCTTCCCGGCGCGCGGCGAGCCCGCAGAAGTCGACGAACGTCCGGAAGAAGGCGCGGTTCTTGGACGGCGACGGAAAAGTGATCGCGACGAGCGCCTGGAGCTTCGCGACCGGGTCGGACCGCTCGGAGACCGCTTCGCGCATGCGAGCGTGGATCGAGTCGACGAGCCAGCCGAAGAGCCGCCGGAAGAGGTCTTCCTTCGAGGCGAAGTAGTAGAGGGTCACTCCCTTGGATACGCCCGCCCGGCGCGCAATGTCGTCGAGCGTGACCTCGGCGAAGCCTTTCTCGGCGACCTCGCGGAACGCCGCCTTGAGGAGGGCCAGCCGCCGCTGCTCCTCCCGCTCCGGGACTTTCCCGTTCATGTCGCGAGGACCGTAACTGACCGGTCGGTCAGGTGTCAAATGACTGCGAAACTGAAAGGTAGACTCTGGTCCCGATGCAGGTTCGGGTCCTCTATTTCGCGTCGTTTCGGGATGCGGTGGGCCGCGAAGACGAGACCCGGCAAGTCGCGCCAGGCAGCCGGGTCCGGCAACTGTGGCAGGCGCTCGCCGCCGACGTGCCTCACTTCTCGAGATTCAGGGCGATGCCGCCGGCAGCCGTCAACCGCGAGTACGCCTCGGCCGAGACCGAGCTCCACGAGGGAGATGAAGTGGCATTCCTGCCTCCGGTCGCCGGAGGATAGTTCAAGGTTTAAGGTTCAAGGGTCAACCGATTGCAGGACACCTTGAACTGTAACCTTGAACCGGATGTATCTGACCACCAACCCGATTGACGTTGCCGCGCTGTTGAACGAAGCGCGCCCCGGTGATGGAGCGGTTTGCGTTTTCGTCGGCGTCGTGCGAAACGAGAGCGGCGGCCGCGAGACTGTGGCGATCGACTACGAGGCCTACGGCGCGATGGCGGAGTCCGAGATGGCGCGGATCGCGGGCGCGCTCTCCCGGGATTGGCCCGGCGTGCGCGTGCGCATCCAGCATCGCGTCGGGCGGCTCGCGGTGGGAGAGGCTTCCGTGGCGGTTCTCGCGACCGCTCCGCACCGCGACGCCGCTTTCGCCGCGTGCCGGGCGGCGATCGACCGTATCAAGAAGACCGTGCCCATCTGGAAGAAGGAGATCTCTCCCGACGGAACCGGCGAGTGGGTGGACGCGACGCTCTGATACGATTTTCGAGGTAATGCGGATTCAGGAGGCCCCATGAGCACCCCCGTTCAAACGCGCGACTGGACGAGCGCCGACCTCGACCACGAAGTCGTCCACTACCGCGCCGACGCCGGCATCGCGGTCATCGAGTTGGACGATCCGCCGGCGAACACCTACACCTACGCGATGATGCGGCAGCTCGACGACTGCGTGCTCAAGGCGCGCTTCGACGACGATGTCCACGTGATCGTTCTGCGCGGCAAGGGCGACCGCTTCTTCTCCGCCGGCGCAAACATCGGAATGCTGAACGCCGTCACGCCTGGCTTCAAGTACTTCTTCTGCCTTCACGCGAACGAAACCCTGCTGCGCCTCGAGCACACGCCCAAGCTCGTCCTCGCCGCGCTGAACGGCCACACGGTCGGGGGCGGGCTCGAGATCGCGATGGCGGCCGACATTCGCCTCGCGCGGAAGGACGCCGGCAAGATCGGTCTGCCGGAGGTCACGCTCGGCGTCCTGCCCGGCACCGGCGGCACGGCGCGCCTGGGAAAGCTGATCGGAAAGTCGCGGGCGATCGAGCTCATGATCACCGGCAACACGTTCTCCTTCGAAGAGGCTTACGACCTGGGCCTCGTCAACCAGGTCATCGACGCGACGCCCGAGGAGTGGTGGGAGCAGGTGATGGACTACGCCCGCCAGTTCGTCCCGCCGAACAAGGCGGCGCGCGCGGTCGGCCGGATCAAACGGTCGGTGCAGACCGGCTGGGACCTGCCCCTCGAGTCGGCGCTCGCCGTCGAGCGCGAGCTGCAGCAGCTCCTCTTCCAGAGCGAAGACGCGAAGGAAGGCATCGCGGCGAACCAGGAGAAACGGGTCCCGAAATTCAAGGGACGGTGATGGCCGCGGAGACGGTCCCCCGCCTCGCGCTCAAAACGGACCTGTTCATCGGCGGCGAGTTCGTTCCATCCGCCTCCGGCAAGCGTTTCACGACCACGAACCCCGCGACGGGCGAGACGCTCGGTCAAATCGCCGAGGCCGGCCGGGAGGACCTCGACCGCGCGGTCTCGGCGGCCCGTGGGGCGTTCGAGTCGGGACCGTGGGCCTCGATGAAGCCGCGGGAACGCGGCCGGATCCTGATCCGGGCGGCCGAGATGCTCCTCTCCCGCGCGGAAGAGTTCGGACGGATCGAGACGCTCGACAACGGCAAGCCGATCTTCGAGTCCGCGAAGATCGACATTCCCACCGCCGCGGACGCGCTCTCCTACTTCGGTGAGTCCGCTGACAAGCTGTACGGCGACACGTTTCCCGCCCGCCCGGACGCGATGCTCCTGACGCTGCGCGAGCCGGTCGGCGTCGTCGGGGCGATCACCCCGTGGAACTTTCCGCTCCTGCAGGCGATGTGGAAGGTGGCTCCCGCGCTCGCGCTCGGCAATACCGTCGTCCTGAAGCCGGCCTCTCTGACGCCCCTGACGGCTCTTCTCTTCGCCGACCTGCTGCGCGAGGCCGGGCTTCCCGCCGGCGCCTTCAACGTCGTCACGGGTCCGGGTGCGACGGTTGGCTCGGCGTTGGCGGAGCATCCAGGGATCGACAAGATCTCCTTCACCGGCGAGACCGAGACCGGCAAGAAGATCCTGCGCGCGGCCGCGGGGACCATGAAGCGAGTCTCGATGGAGCTCGGCGGCAAGTCGCCGAACGTCGTTTTCGCCGACGCGGATCTCGACGCCGCCGCGAAAGGCGCGTCGAACGCGATCTTTTACGGCAAGGGGGAGCTCTGCTCGGCCGGGTCCCGACTCTTAGTCGAGGAATCGGCACACGACGCGCTTCTGGAAAGGGTCGTCGACCGCGCGAAAAAGATGGTTCCCGCGGACCCGCTCCACCCCAAGACGCGGCTCGGCGCTCTCGTGTCCGAGAAACAGCGGGAGAACGTCGAGCGATACGTCGAGAGCGGGCGGAGCGAGGGGGCGAAGCTGGTCGCCGGCGGAAACCGGGCTTCGGTCGACGGTAAGGGCGCCTTCTTCGAAGCGACCGTTTTCGACGCGGTCCGGCCCGAGATGCGGATCGCGCGCGAAGAGATCTTCGGGCCGGTGCTCGCCACGCTGACGTTCAAGGACGAGGCCGAAGCGGTCGCGGTCGGCAACTCGACGATCTACGGGCTCGCCGCCGCTGTGTGGACGCGCGACGTGAAGAAGGCGTTCCGGACCGCGAAGGCGTTGAAGGCCGGGACCGTCTGGGTGAACACGTACAACTTCTACGACCCGGGGCTCCCCTTCGGCGGCTACAAGGAGTCCGGCTTCGGCCGCGAGCGCGGCCACTACGCGCTCGAGGAATACACGCAGGTCAAGTCCGTCTGGGTGGACCTCTCCTGAAGAAGATTCTCACCGCTCTCGCGCTCGCGGCGTGCGCGCTGCCCGCATCGGCCGCCCCGGGTCGAAAGCCCTCCGTCGAGTCGGTCCTCGCGACGCTCCAGAGCATCCAGGAGTACGACGGGACGGCGATCTCTCCGGACGGAAAGAGCGTCGCGTGGGTCCGGAAGCTCAAGAACGCGGCAGGCGCGTGGAAGCTCGCGGCCGTGGAGATCGCGAGCCTGTCCACGCCGGGAGAGCTGCCTCGCCGGATCACCGGCGCCCGCGACGGCCGTGCGCACGACGAGCGGTGGCCGGCCTGGTCGCCCGACTCCCGGTCCCTCGCGTTTCGGTCCGACGCCGCGAAGACCGGGCAGGCGCAAGTCTGGGTGGCGTCGGCCGCGGCCGGGCCGCCGAAGCAGCTCACCTACGTGACAGGACAGATCTCCGACATCCGTTGGTCGCCGGACGGCCGCTCGATCGCCTTTCTCTTCGTCGAGGGATCAGCTCAAGAGCCGGGCGCCTTGACTGCCTACAAGCCCGACGCCGGAGTGGTGCAGGAGACGATCGACGAACAGCGCATCGCGGTCGTGGACGTCGCGGCCGGTAGAGTGCGGCAGGTCTCTCCCGCAAATCTCTACGTCTACGATTACGACTGGTCCCCGGACGGAAAACGCTTCGCCGCCGAGGCGGCGGAGGGATCCGGCACGAACAATTATTGGATCGCGCAGCTCTACACAGTGGACGTCGAGAGCGGCCAGGCGAAGTCCATCTGGAAACCGCCGCTCCAGATCGCATGCCCGAGGTGGTCTCCCGACGGCGACGAGATCGCCGTGATCCACGGGATCATGAGCGACGAGGGTCTGACCGGTGGCGACATCTGGACCGTTCCCGCCGCGGGAGGGAGGCCGAGGAACCGCACGGAAGGGATGAAGGCCTCCGCGTCGACGCTCTTTTGGCGTTCCCGAGACGAGATTCTGTTCACGGAGTACGTCGACGGCGACGAGGGCGTGGCGGCGCTGGATGCCTCCGGGAAGATCCGAACGCTCTGGCGCGGCTCCGCAGTCCTCGGTAAGTTCTCGGCCGCGAAGCAGGGACCCGCCTGCGCGGCGATCCTGTCCTCTTTCTCACAGCCCCAGGAGATCGTCGCCGGACCGATCGGGTCGTGGACCCCCTTCACGCACGCGAACGCCCAAATCCGGCCGTTCTGGGGAGCGGCCCGGAGCCTGACGTGGACGAGCGACGGGCAGCGCGTCCAGGGCTGGCTCGTGTCGCCCCTCGATTTGCGCGAGGCGAAGCGGTTCCCGATGGTCGTGGTGGTCCACGGAGGCCCGTCCGGCGCCGCCACGGCGGGCTGGCCCTCTCGCTGGACCGCGATCCTGCCGAGCCAGGGCTATTTCGTTTTTCTCCCCAACCCGCGCGGGAGCTTCGGCCAGGGCGAGGCGTTCACCTGCGGCAACGTGAAGGACTTCGGGTACGGCGACTTCCGCGACATCGACCGGGGAGTGGATGCCGCGCTCGCCGCCGCTCCGATCGATCCGAAGCGGCTGGGAATCTGCGGCTGGAGTTATGGCGGGTACATGACGATGTGGGCGGTGACTCAGACAAACCGGTATCGAGCGGCGGTTGCGGGCGCCGGAATCGTCGACTGGCAGAGCTACTACGGCCAGAACCGCATCGACCAGTGGCTCATGCCGTTCTTCGGCGCGTCCGTCTACGACGACCCGAACGTCTACGCGCGGTCCTCGCCGATCACCTTCATCAAGAAGGCGAAGACGCCCACGCTCGTCCTCCACGGCGACCGCGACTCCGAAGTCCCGACGCCGCAGGGCTACGAGTTCTGGCATGCCCTGAAGACGCTCGGAGTCCCGACGAGTCTCGTCATCTACGAAAACGAGGGTCATGGGTTGACCGACCCGAAGCACCAGCTCGACCGGGACCGGCGGCTGGTCGAATGGTTCGACAGGTACCTGCGCTGATGTCCAGTCCGGAAGGCGGGATCCTCTTCGACTCGCTCGTCGTCTGCGACGACGTGCGGTTCGAGAACAACGGAAAGCTGCTTTTGATCGGCGTCTACTCCGACGTCGTCCAGGTCGTGAAGCTCCCCTTGCAGATGCGCTCGCTCGGCCTCGCGATCAAGGCCAGGGTGATCTCGACCGGCCGGTATCCATTCTCCGTCTCGATCGCGGACCCGCAGGGCAACCAGCTCCTCGACGCGAACGGAGAGCTGAACTACGAGGGGGAACCGGGACGAACCATATGGTTCCCAGTCGTGATGGGTCCGGCACTTCTGACGATCGAAGGCGCCTACGCGGTGCGCATCCGCCTGGGTGACGCGCCCGCCGTGCACGAGACGTTCCTGGTGCGCAAGGCGGCGGTGCCCGAAGTCCGCATCACGGAGACCAAACCGAACTGAGAGTGAATCCTCGAGCTCGGGAAGTCTCGGTATCCGAAGACGAACTCACCGTGTCATTGGCCGACGGCCGGCGAATCAGCGTGCCGCTGGCCTGGTTCCCGCGGTTGCTTCACGCTTCGCCGGCCCAGCGCTCGAACTGGCAGTTTCTTGGTGACGGCGAAGGTGTCCACTGGCCCGACGTTGACGAAGACCTGAGCGTGGCCGGAATTCTGCGGGGCACGCCGGCTTCGCCAACAACGGTCCGCTGAACCTCAGCTGCAGTCGCGAAAGTGCCCCGTCCCTCAGCTGCGAAGACAGGGATCTGACCCCCTTCGGGGATCAGACCCCTAGCCGCGCGCCGCCTTCAAGACGACGTCGAAGGTTCCCAGCTCGAACTGGTGTTGCCTCACGAGCTCGATGATCCGGTGCGGGTCGTCGGAGTTGCACGCAGGGCCGCACATGTCGTGGCCCAGGTATGGATCGCCCTTGAAGTAGAGCTGCGTTGTCAGCGGCTCGTGACCCGGGCTCGAGATCGTCAGGTGGAAGTGGGCGGGCCGCATCCCTCTCGAGTCGCCGTAGTTGCCCGGCTTCACGCTGTCGAATTCGTACTCGCCCCGCTCGTTCGTGAGCATCTGACCCCGCAACCGGTACGCCTCGTCCTTGCCGTGGTAGTTGCCCTTCGCGTCCGCGTGCCAGACGTCGACGAGAGCCCTCGACAGAGGAGTCTTGCAGTCGGGACCGAAGACGGTCCCGCGGATGCGAACCCGCTCGCCCGGCTCGTTTGGCGGGGCGAGCACGGATCGGCGCGGCGCGCCGGGGACGTACATCGGGCCCAGGAAGTCCTGTTGGGTTGCCGCGCACTCGGAGGCGAAGGCACGCCGGGCGGCAAGCGCAATCGCCGCGGGAATGCCGGCCGCCCAGAGAAGAAGCGAGCGCCGGTCGAGATTCTGTTCTGCCATATCTTCTCCCTGCACCCATCGTAACGCCGGAGGGCCCCGTCATGTTCGACCCCAAGATCCTCGCGGAAAAATCCGTCCTCGTCACCGGCGGCGGCTCCGGGCTCGGCCTGGCCATGGCGAAGAAGTTCGCCGCCCACGGCGCGAAGGTCACGATCGCCGGCCGCACGCTCGACCGGCTCGAAAAAGGGGCGCGAGAGATCGCCGAGGTCGCCCGCGAAGGGGGCGAGGTGGATTTCCTTCCCGCGGACGTGCGCGAGCCCGACGAGGTCGAGAAGCTGGTCGCCCATGCGATCTCCCGGTTCGGCAAGGTCGATTCGCTCGTCAACAACGCGGCGGGCAACTTCCTCGTCACGTCCGAGGACCTGACACCCAACGGCTTCGACGCCGTCGTGCGCACGGTGCTCCACGGCTCGGTTTACTGCACGCTCGCGGTGGGACGGCATCTGCTCGAGCGCAAGGCGAAGGGCTCGATCGTCTCGGTCGTCACGACCTATGCCTGGACCGGCACCGGGTTCGCGCTCCCCTCCGCGTGTGCGAAGGCGGGCGTGCTCGCCATGACGCGCTCGCTCGCCGTCGAGTGGGGAGAGGCCGGCATCCGCTTGAACGCCGTGGCGCCGGGGCCGATCCCGACCGAGGGCGCGTGGTCGCGGCTGATGGCGTTCCCGGAGGCGGAGAGGAAGACGATCGAGCGCATCCCGCTGGGAAGGCTCGGGACTTCGGAGGAGCTCGCGAACGTCGTGACGTTCCTGCTCTCCGACCTCTGTCCCTACCAGACCGGCGACTGCGTCACGATGGACGGCGGTGAGTGGCTCGCCGGCGCCGGCGAGTTCTCCGACTACCGCAAGATCCCGCGAGAGGTGTTCAAGGAAGCGCTCGAGAAGATGCGGAAGAAGCGGAAGTAACGCCCGGGGAGAACGAGCCGGCCGTGGGGTCGGGCTCCACTACGGCCTGGTCGCGCTCGGGCTTGCGCCCGGCGGCGCGGTCGCGAGCCCGACGAATGGAATCACTCGGCGCGTTCGGGTTTCCAAGAGATCCGCTACTCGGATTCGGGTGTTTTCTTCTCCAGGTGAAATCTATGCAGAAAGCGGTGCACGGCCGGAGCCAGGACGATCCCTGCGACGGCGATGAAGAAAATGCCGCTGAAAAGCGCATAGAACCCCGCGAAGAGCTTTCCGGAGTTCGTCGTGAGCGGCCCCAGAGGGCCCATCCCGGACAGGATCATCGCCGCATTCGCGAACGCGTCGATCCACGACATCTTTTCGAAGCCGTGGTAGCCGACCATGCCGATGCCGAGCGCCACGAAGATGAGAACAATTCCGGTCAGGAGACTGATCGCGAGCCGGCGAAGAAAAGCCGTTCTCGGCAGCAGCGGTCCGGAGCTGTGCTCAAACATGACGGCTAGCGATTGCTACCGACCGAACGCCTCTTCCAGGAGCTCCGTGAGCTCCCGCTTGTGGACGGAAGCGTTGCCGGTCGCCGGCGACGCCGACGGCGCGCGTCCGGCGTACCACAGCGCCGTTCCCGAGGGCCGGACCTCCGCGAGAAGGGGCTGGACGAACGTCCAGGCTCCCATGTTCTTCGGCTCCTCCTGGACCCACACCACGTCCCGCGCCGACGAATATCTCGACAGCGTCTGCCGCAGCCTCTCCCCCGGAAACGGATAGAGCTGCTCGACCCGGACGATGGCGGTCGCCGGATCCTTCCTCTGCGCTCGCGCGGAAGCCAGGTCGTAGAAGACCTTTCCGCTGCAGAGAAGGACGCGCGAAATCGCCGAGCGCTCGGAGACTTCGGGGTCGTCGATCACGGTCTGGAACGCTCCGCTCGCGAGGTCCTCGAGCGGAGAGAACGAAGCGGGAAATCTCAGGAGGCTCTTCGGCGTGAAGAGGACGAGCGGCTTGCCGTGCGGCTGCCTCATCTGGCGTCGCAGGAGGTGGAAGTACTGCGCGGGAGTCGTGACGTTCGCGACCTGCATGTTGTCTTCGGCGCAGAGCTGCAGGTAGCGCTCGATCCGGGCGCTCGAGTGCTCGGGGCCCTGCCCTTCGTAGCCGTGCGGCAACAGAAGTCCCAGCCGCGACACCTCCCGCCACTTGTCCTCGGCGGATGAGACGAACTGGTCCATGACGACCTGCGCGCCGTTGGCGAAGTCGCCGTATTGCGCTTCCCAGAGGACGAGCGCGTCGGGCGCTTCGACGCTGTAGCCATACTCGAACCCGAGAACGCTTTCCTCCGAGAGCGGGCTGTCGTAGACCGCGAGCGCCGCCTGCGCGGGGTCGAGGTCGGAGAGAGGCGTCCAGGTGTCGCCGGTCGCCGTGTCGTGAAAGACGATGTGCCGCTGCGAAAACGTCCCGCGGCTGGTGTCCTGCCCGGTCAGGCGGATCGGCGTTCCTTCGAGCAAGAGCGACCCGAACGCGAGCGCCTCGGCTGTCGACCAGTCGAGCGGCTGCGCGCCCTCCGTCATCTTGGCGCGCCGCGCGAGCTGCGAGACCATCTTCGGATTCAGGTGAAAGTCGGCGGGCACGGTCGTGAGAGCCCGGCCGATGCGCGAGAGCGTTTCGCGGGGGACGGCGGTGGAGACTTCGGAAGGCATGAGCCGTGAGCCCTGAGCCGGAGCGGACGGAGGCTCGGCCTTCTGCCGCTTGGCGATCTCCTTCGCGGCGGCGAGCGCCGTCTCGTAAGCCGCCTTCTGCCGCTCTTCGAGCTCGGCGACTTGCGCCTCGGTGAGCACTCCTTCCTTCACCAGCCTCCGCGCGTAGAGAGCCTTGACGCCCGGGTGCTCCTGGATCCGCTTGTACATGAGCGGCTGCGTGTAGGTCGGCTCGTCCCCTTCGTTGTGACCGTGGCGGCGGAAGCCGATCAGGTCGATCACGACGTCTTTGTGGAACTCCTGACGGTAGTCGAGCGCGATCTGGAGGACGCGATGGGCCGCCTCCGGGTCGTCGGCGTTGACGTGGAAGATCGGGACCTGGTTGATCTTCGCGGCGTCCGTCGAGTAGAGCGACGACCTCCCCGACGCGGGAGGCGTCGTGAAACCGATCTGGTTGTTGACGATCAGGTGGATGGTCCCGCCGGTCCGGAAGCCTCGGAGCTGCGCGAGGTTGAAGACTTCCGCGACCATCCCCTGACCCGCGAACGCCGCGTCACCGTGGAGGATGACCGCGAGCACGCGCTCCCATGCCTCCGGCCCGCGGCCGCGTCGGTCCTGCTTGGCGCGGACCATTCCTTGGACGACCGGGTCGACGGCTTCCAGGTGCGAGGGATTCGAAGGCACCGTGATCGCGACCTTCCGCCCGCTCGCGGTCTCGTGGGTTCCCTCCGCGCCCTGGTGATACTTGACGTCCCCTTCGTCGGCCGGGAAGTCGGGGTGCACCGTTCCCTCGAAGCCGGCGAAGATCCGCTCGGTCGCGTTTCCCACCACGTTGGCGAGGATGTTCAGGCGCCCGCGGTGCGTGAGCCCGATCGTGACCTCCTCCACTCCCCGCTCGCCCGCGCCCTCGAGGAGCTGGTCGAGGAGCGCGATTGTCGTCTCGCATCCCTCGATCGAGTAGCGGCGCTGACCGAGGTACTTCGTGCCGAGGAAGCGCTCGAAGGTCTCCGCGGCGAGGAGCTTCTCGAAGATCCGGCGCCGGACCTCGAGAGGCGGAGGCTCGGGAGTCGCCCCGACCCGCTGTCGGAGCCACTCCTTCTCGCCGGGGTTCGAGATGAAGCGGTACTCGATGCCGACCTTGCCGCAGTACACGCGGCGCATCACGCCGATGATTTCGCGGAGCGGCATGTGCTCGCCGCCCTTCAAGCCGCCGGTCCAGAACTCCCGGTCGAGGTCCCAGATCGTCAGCCCGTACGTCTCGAGATCGAGCTCGGGATGCTCGTGCACCGGGACCATCCGGAGCGGGTCGACGTCGGCGATGAGGTGCCCGCGCACCCGGTACGCGTTGATCAGCTCGAGCACCCGCGCCTGCTTCTCGATCTCGTCGCGCCGCCCGAACGCCGGGTTGCGGTCCACGGCCCAGTGCAGCGGTTTGTACGGGATGGCGAGGTCCGAGAAAACTTCCTCGTAGAAACCGTCGTTTCCCAGCAGGAGCTCCTCGATCCGGCCGAGAAATGCGCCCGACTCCGCGCCCTGGATGATCCGGTGGTCGTACGTGGAGGTGAACGTGACCACCTTGCTGACCGCGAGTTGCGACAGCGTCTCGGGCGCCATCGCGGAGAACTCCGCGGGATAGCCGATCGCGCCGGTCGCCACGATCAGACCCTGCCCCGGCAGGAGACGCGGGACCGACGCGGTGGTGCCGAGCGTGCCGGGGTTGGTGAGCGAAATGGTCGTGCCCTCGAAGTCGGCGACCTGGAGCTTCCCCTTCCGGGCGCGGCTGACCACGTCGTCGGTCGCGGCGGCGAACTCGGCGAAGCCCATTTTCTCGACGCCCCGGACGTTCGGGACGAGCAGAGTGCGCGAGCCGTCCGACTTCTCGACGTCCACGGCGAGCCCGAAGCGGACCTCGTCGCGCCGGATGCGCACCGGCGTTCCGCCCGAGATGTCGTAGGCGTCATTCAAACGCGGAAATTTCTTCAACGCCTGCACGATCGCCCAGGCGACGAGCTGCGTGAAGGAGATCCTCGGCTGGTCGTTGGCCGCGCGGGACTCGTTGATCAGCCGCCGGTTCTCGTCGAGCAGCTTGATCGGGACCTGGCGCTGCGAGGTCGCGGTGGGGACCGCGAGCGACGCCTCCATGTTCTCTGCGATCCGGAGCGCGCCGCCGCGAAGAGGTAAACCCTCCTCGGCGCGGGGGAGAGAAGGCGCGGCCGGTTTTGCCGGCTCCGGCGCGCGGGGCGCTTCGACGGGGACAGAAGGAACAGTCGGCCGTGGCGCGGGGGCTCCCAACCGCTCGCGGAAGTAAGCGCGCCATTCCTCGTCGACCGAGTCCGGGCTCTGCCGGTACCGCGAGAGGAGGTCCGCGACGTAGGTCGCGTTGTCCCCGAACTCCGCGACGAGCTCGTCGGCGAGGTCGGCCGTCTTCTCGGTGGCCACGATCCCGAATTCTAGACTTGTCCCTTGTCCGGAGGGCGAAGGCCCGAAGGACCCCATGCGCGAGAGATCCTTCGCTGCGCTCAGGACGCTGCCGCGCTTGGTACGATCTCGCCTCCCTGAAGCATGAGGAGGTTCCCTTGAGACGGACGACCGTTCTCGCCCTGGTCCTGACCTTTGCGGCCGGCCTGCCGTCACCTTCCCCGGCGGCCGATGTGTCGCCTGCTCTCGCGCCGGACATCCGGACGACCGCGGAGTCGCTTCGCGAAACGGCGTTCGCCGGAACGCGCGCCTCCGAATGGATCCGAAGCCTGATCGACCACTCCGGGCCGCGTCTCTCCGGCTCGCCCGGCGACCGCGCCTCGGTCGCCTGGGGCCTCGAGACCTTGAAGGCGCTCGGTTTCGCGAAGGTGCGCGCGGAGAAGGTCATGGTCCCGGTCTGGCAGCGGGGAAACGAGTCGGGCGAGGTCACCGCGCCCTATCCGCACAAGCTCTTCCTGACCGCGCTCGGCGGCAGCATCGCAACGCCCGAGGCCGGTCTCGAGGGGGAGGTCGTCGAGGTCGGCTCGCTCGACGAGCTCGCCGCGAAGAGCGAGGCGGCCGTCAAGGGAAAAATCGTCTTCTTCAACAAGCGGATGCGGCGCACGATCGACGGCGCCGGTTACGGGGAAACCGTCCCGGTGCGCGGCTCCGGCCCGTCCCGCGCGGCGAAGCTCGGCGCGATCGGCGTCCTCATCCGATCGGTGGGGACGGACTCCAACCGCACCCCGCACACCGGATCGCTTCGATACGAAGAGGGAGCGCCCAAGATCCCGGCCGCCGCGCTCTCGAATCCCGACGCCGATCTCCTCGAGCGCCTCGACCGCGAGGGGAGGTCCGTGCGCGTGCGCTTCACGCTCGGATGCCGCGACCTGGGGCAGGCGGAGTCGGCCAACGTGATCGGCGAGATTCCCGGGCGCGGAGAACCGGAGGAGATCGTGCTCCTCGGCGGTCACCGCGATTCGTGGGACCTCGGAGAAGGCGCGATCGACGACGGAGCAGGGTGCGGGATCGTGATCGAGGCCGCAAGGCTGATCGGCGGGCTCGGAAAGCGGCCGCTCCGCTCGATCCGCGTGATTCTTTTCGCCAACGAGGAGAACGGTCTCGCGGGCGGAAAGACGTACGCGGAGGCGCACGCCGCCGAGCTCGAACGACACGTCGCGGCGCTCGAGGCAGATCTGGGCAGCGGCCGCCCCATCGGGCTCGCCTGGAACGCAGGACCTTCCGCCGAGCCGCTCGTGAAGGAGATCGCCGCGCTTCTCGGGCCGCTCGGCGCCTCCGACGTCACATCGACGGGAGCCGGCGGCGCGGACATCTCGCGCCTTATCCTCGCCGGCGTCCCGCTCTTCTCCGTCCGCCAGGACGCTTCGCGCTACTTCGACTGGCATCACACCGCCAACGATACGTTCGACAAGATCGAGGCGGAGTCGCTCGACCGCATGACGGCGGCGGTGGCGGTCTTCACCTGGGTCGCGGCGAACATGCCGCAGCCGTTCGAGCGGATCCCGAAGGAAAAGAGAGTGCTGCCGAAGTTTTAGTTAGCCGATACTTGTCAGCGGAAGGAGGAATTCGAAATGAAAGCTCGATTCACGTTCGGTGTGATCGTGTCCCTGCTTGTCGCGGCGCCCGCTTGGGCTTCGATAAACCTCAACTCGTCCAAGAGCAATATCTACCGCCTGACCTATCCCAGGGATCTCGCGAGTCCGGCTCAAGCGAAGGCGATTCTGGCGGAGCTGGACAAGATGGGTCCAGCCGATGAAGCGAAGCTGAAGCAGTGGTTGCCAGCCAACTTCAAGCGCTTTGGCATCGCAGGAGACCGGATCAAGAAGCTGATCGTCCTGCCTCGTGGTAAGGAGATGAAGGAGATCGGGATTATCCTTTTGACAAAGCCCGAGGATGAGGCGGCGGCGATCGCGGTCACGGTCAAGTCCAGCAAGTCCAACGGTTCCGACTGAGACCCGGGCGCGGCGAACCGAGTGGTGCCCGAGTGTCGGCTACGCGGCTCGCCGCTGAACGCCCAACCATTCGTCACCGGATCCGGAACACCCGCGTCACTTCGCCGACCTCGGTCAAGTGCACGGTGTGGGTCGTGAAGATGTGGACCCACGCGCTCCCGGTCCACAGGGTCGAAATGCCTTTCACCACGCCGTAGAAGCCGATCTGCGCCATCCACGCGAGGGACACCGCCGCCTCGGCCGGAGTCCCCCAGCGGAGATAGAACTCGAACGGGTGGAAGAGCGCGTACGCGACGCCTGACAGGACCGCGCCGGTCATCGCGGAGCGGCCGAGGATCGCGAGCCGCGGCGCTAGCAGACTTTCGAAGAGGACCATCACGGGAAGGAAGGTCCCGGCGCTGAAGAGAAGAAGCGAAGCTCCGTAGCCGGCGAGCGGCTGGCCGAACGTGACGCGCGGATCTCCCGCGAGGAGACCCGACGCGCCGGCGACGAGACAGAAGACGATCCATTTCCCGCCGCGGGGGAACCCGAGGAGGAGCGTGCTCGGGGAATAGCGACGTACCCGGAGGAAGAAAGCGAGTGGAACGACGACGCCGGCCAGGAAATGGAACAGAGCCCAGCGCAGGATGGAGCCGGGAGTCTGCCCGTGCCACGCCGCGGCCGCCCCGCCGCTCATCCCAGCGGAGGCGATGTGGGCGCGGACGCCGAGGACCCGACCGACGGCGAGAACGACGACGAGATAGCCGAGGACGCCCGCGCACTCGGCGGCCGGATTCCGGATCGGAAGGGAACTCCGATGATCGATCAGACGCCGGTCCCGGGCGAGCCGGAAGAGCGCGGCGACGAGCGCGAGTGCAATGATTTCAGCGACGATGTAATGGACCGATTTCGGCGCGAGGGGAAGCGTCCGTCCCCGATCGGCGATCAGGATTCCCCACGCGAGAAGCCATACAGTCAGGAATCCGAGGAGAAATGGGTTGCGGGTCACGCGCTCCCGACGCCTAGCGGTCGGGCGTTCAGCGGCGAGCGGCCCGAGCGAATTCGGGGGCGGCAAGTCCCCTGAAACGCCACGTTGGGCGACGAAGCCTTAGACCACCATTCGGTCGTATTCGGCATGCGTACCAATCCAGAACCACAGGATGCCGTCGTCAACGTTCACGCCGAGCGCGCGGTAGCGTCTCCCGACCCGAACCGACCGGAACCGGCCGATCTGCTTGAGGTGAAGCGAGGGATGCCGAGGGTCGCTCTTGAGGAGGTCATAGTTCCGGTGAGCTTGATCTTGAATCCGTGCCGGGAGTCGCTCGAGAAGCAGCCAGAACTCGGGAGACGCATGATGTCTCAAATCTCCCGGCTCTTGCCCTCCTCATGAGCCGCGATCGCCTCCTCCGCGAGACGGTCGAGCTTACCCTCAGCCACGTCGTTCTCGAGCTGCCGATCCCAGGCCTCTGCGTCGAACTCCGCGAACCATCTCCGAAATGCCGCCAGCTCTGCTGGAGTTAGCTTCTCTACCTCCTGCTCGAGCGACTCGATCTTGCTCATCTGCAACCTGCCCCGCAGAGATTCTACCGCCTCACGTCGCCCGACTCCGCTTTGCCGCTACTCTCTCCCGCACCGCCTGCACTTCCGGATGCTGGAACCCCAGGAGCTCGGCAATTCTTCGCGCGAGCTGTCCTTCGACCGCGGTCAGCACGCCGTCGGAATAAACGACGCCCCAGATCGCCTCGATCAGCCTCAGCCGCTGCTCGCGGGAAAAGCTCTCGGTCACGAGCTTCGTGAACTGATAGAGATCCACGCTCGCTTTGCGGGCTTCCTCGGCGAGCCGCAGGACTTCCCGCACGTCGTCGGGGGCCACGCCCAGATCTTCCCGCGCGTGGCGGGCAATCCTCTCCCTCTCCTCCGCCGTGAACGTAGCGTCGGCGTGGGCGATCTCGAGGAGAAGCGCGCAGGCGGCAACCGCGACGGGGTCGGGAGCGCCGCTCTCGGGTTCGGCGGCTCTCGACGAAAAGAATGAACGCAGAGCTTCGAGGACCACTCGAGGAGTCTAAACCCGCTGGAAATGAGGGGCGGGAGGAGCAAAACCGGAAACTTTCTCGACCTTCAGTGCGTACAGAGAGGTTGGAGTCACCAATGAACCGCCGCGAGCTCGAAACATTTTTCCTCACGTTGGAGTCCACGCCCGCGCTTCTCGCCCGCGCGGCGGCGGAGCTCCCGGAGGACATGGTGCGACAGCGGGGCACGGCGGGAGGCTTTTCTCTGGTCGAGCACGTCTGGCATCTCGCCGATCTCGAGCGCGAAGGCTACGGCGTCCGCATCCGCCGTCTGCTGACGGAGGACGAACCGCTCCTTTCGAACTTCGACGGAGACCGCGTCGCGCGCGAGCGCGTCTATCACCGGCTCGACCTGGCCGAAGGACTCCTGGCGTTCACGACGGCCCGCACGCGAAACCTCCAGAAACTTCGCGAGGTGTCGGCCGAGGAATGGAAACGGGCGGGAGAGCAGGAAGGCATGGGGCGGATCGTGCTCTCGGACATCCCGCGGATGATGACCGAGCACGACCGCGCGCACGGGATCGAGATCGCCGAGCTCGTGCGCGAGCTTCGAGATCGGATCGTTCCGCCGCCGACGCGGCCGCCGGAGGCGTCCGCGTTCGCCTGACCCGAGACCCGGAAGCCCTCAGGGCTCGACGAGCTGGCGTTCCCTTCTCTTCTTCCACCACTCCCGCGCGGCGGCGATGATCCCCGGCAAAATCGAGAGGAAGACCACGATCGCGATGACGATCTCGATGTGCTCGCGCACGCCGGGGATCTTCCCGAGGAAGTAGCCGATTCCGGTCATCGAAACGACC
>DASXSX010000159.1:0-26419 GCA_036505815.1 Thermoanaerobaculia bacterium | reverse complement strand
GTGTCCATGATCCAGGCCATCGTCTGCGAGTTCGTGTAGACGTCGGGCGCCGGGATGTCGCGGTCGTGGCCCAGCAGAATCGAGATCTCGGAGGTGTAGCGGCGGGTCATCCGCTCGTTCTCGCCGAGGGAGAGCTTCTTCGGATCGACCGTGATCCCGCCCTTCGCCCCGCCGAACGGGATGTTCACCACGGCGCACTTCCAGGTCATCCACATCGCGAGCGCTTTCACCTCGTCCAAAGTGACGTCCGGGTGGTATCGGATGCCGCCTTTGGAAGGGCCGCGCGCAATCGAGTGCTGGACGCGGTATCCGTGAAAGACGCTGATGGAGCCGTCGTCCATCTTGACCGGCACCGAGGCGATGAGCTGCCGCTTCGGAGTGCTCAACACCTCGCGCACGCCGGCGTCGAGACCGAGGTGGCCGGCCGCGCGCGCGAATTGCAAGAGCGCGAAGTCGTACGGATTCAGGTTCTCCGCCGCAACCGGTTTCGGTTTCGGTTTCGGCGCGGCGCGGTCCGGCGCGACGGGCTTCGGTCCGGGAACGACGCGGCCGACCGGCGAAAGCGGCTTCGGCTTAAAAGGCATTCATTTCTCCTTTGAGCTCTCCAGAAGTCTCACTCATGCGCGTGCGATGTAGAAAGAGAGAGTTTCGAGATTGATCTTCAGGTCGACGTTCTTCAAAAAAGCGTCGGGAGGAGGGTCGAGGCGCACCGGCGCGAAGTTGAGGACTGCCTTCAGTCCGGCGTCCCAGCATTTCCGCGCGACCTCCGGTGCGGCGGAGGCGGGGACCGTTATGACGCCGATTTCGATCTTTTCGAGCGCGACGATCTCCGCCAGCCGCCCGACGTCATGAACGGGCACCCCCGCGCGGCTCTTCGAGCCGATCCGGGCCCGGTCGTTGTCGAAGAGCGCAACGATGCGAAATCCACCCGACCGAAATCCACCGTAGTCGGCGAGCGCGGAGCCGAGACGGCCCGCGCCGATGATCGCGACGCGACGCGTTCGGTCGAGGCCGAGAATCGAGATGAGATGCCGCTTCAAGGCGCCGATCGCGTACCCGACGCCGCGAATTCCGAACTCGCCGAAGGTCGCCAGGTCCTTACGGATCTGCGCCGAGTTGAGATGGAAGCGCTTCGCGAGCTCGCGCGAGGAGATGTGATCGATGCCCTCCGCTTCGAGCTCCGCGAGGCAGCGCACATAGACCGACAGGCGGGCGGCGGTCGCCTCCGAGACGGATTCCCGCGAGTCGCGGGCGGACCGGGAGAGCGCGGAGTTGCGGCTCATCGCCCGGGAAGGGAAGTTCGGCGTCGCCGACCCGGATCGCCGGCTCATGGTCCGAATGGGAGGCTCGCCGCGGCCCGCTGCGCGAGGTTCCAGAGCCCCGCGGGGAAGACTCCGAGCGCGAGGATGCCCGCCGCACAGAGTCCGAGCACGAGACGGTCGGCGGCCGCGAGCGACGGTGGACCTTCCTCGTCCACCGGTTCCCGCATGTAGAGGACGTACACGACCTTCAGGTAGTAGCCGATGGACACCAGGCTGTTCACGACGCCGATCACCGCCAGGGCATACAGGCCCTGCTCGATCGCGGATTTGAAGACGAAGAACTTCCCGATGAAACCCGCCGTCGCCGGGATCCCCGCGAGCGAGAAGAGGCAGAGCGCGAGCACGCCCGAGGCGAACGGGGATCGGAGGCCCTCTCCGGCGAGCAGACCGACGGGGTGCGGCTTCGTCTCGTCGCGATACAGCGCGGCCACGGCGGCGAAGGCGCCGGCGTTCGAAACGACGTAGGTGAAGAAGTAGACGATCACCGCCGCGAGCGCCTCACGGCCGAAGACCGCGAGCGCGATCGTGACGTAGCCCATGTGCGCGATTCCCGAATAGGCGAGCAACCGCTTGATGTCGCGCTGGGCCAGGGCCACGACGTTGCCGAGGCTCATCGAGAGGATCGCCAGCGCGGCGATCGCGGTGCGGAAACGGTCCGGCATTCCCGCCTGAAAGACCGCGGACAAGACGCGATACAGGACGATCAGGCTCGCGCCCTTCGGCGCCACGGACAGGTAGGCGACCGCGGGCGTCGGCATGCCCTGATAGACGTCGGGCGCCCAGGCGTGGAACGGCGCGAGCGACATCTTGAAGCCGAAGCCGACGAGGAGCAGGAGCAGCCCGAACGCCACCAGCGGATCGGCGGCGAGATCCGGCCGCGAGAGCGCCGCAATCCGGACGCTGCCCGACTTTCCAAAGAGCAGAGCGATTCCGTAGAGCGTGAACGCGGATCCGAAGGCTCCGGTCAGGAAGTACTTCAGGCCCGCTTCCGAGGAAGCGGGGATCGTCCGGAAGAACGCGGCCAAGACGTAGAAGGAGAGCGAGAGGGTTTCGAGGCCGATGAAGACGACTAAGAGATCGAGCCCGCGCGTCATGAGGAGGACCCCGAGGTGTCCCCAGAGGAGAAGAGCGTAGAACTCTCCCTTCACCTGACCGGCGCGCTCGAGATACGGCTTGGCGACCAGGATGGCGATGGCTGCCGTCGCGCCGGCGAAGAGTCCCGCCGCGGCGGTCAGATCGGAAGTCTCGTAACGGCCGCTGAAGGAGAGCCCTGCGGGCGCGGCGAGCAGGAACCAGAGCGAAAGAGCGATCGCTGCGAGCGAGAGGGTCGCAAACCACCGGCGCGCCGAGGGCGCGAACGCGTCGAGCAGGATGACCAGGCAGCCGGCGGCGGCGAGACTGACCTCCGGCCACGCGGCGGCGAGATCGTTGGGTCCCATCGTGAGAAAGCTCGGTGTCATTGGGCGGTTTCCCGAGGGATCCCTCGCGGAGCTCGGGACGGCGGCGACAAAGTCGCCGCCGCTTTCCTCGCGACGGAGCGCCGCACCTGCTCCACCGATGGCCGAATGCGGTCGAGAAAGTCGTTCGGGCGCACACCGATCCAGACCATCACGGCGACGAGCGCGAAGGCGCCGATCGCCTCGCTCGCCCGGATCTCCGGAAGCCGGCGGTTCTCTTCCCGAGTGAGCGGATTCCAGAAGACCCGCTGCACGAGCGAGAGCATGTAGATCGCCGACAGGATCACGCCGGTCGCCGCCGCCACGGCCCACCAGCGGTGGAGCGACGTCCAGGTTCCGAGCAGGATCAGAAACTCGCCGACGAAGCCGTTCAACCCCGGGAGCCCGATCGAGGAGAAAGTCGCGACGAGGAAGAGGGCGGTCGTCACGGGCATGACGCCCGCGAGGCCTCCGTAGTCGGCGATCTCGCGTGTGTGGGTGCGCTCGTAGAGTACGCCGACGAGCAGGAACAGCGCGCCGGTCGAGAGGCCGTGGTTGATCATCTGGAGGACCGATCCGGTCACGGCGGTGCTCGTGAAGGCACCGATGCCGATCACGACCAGGCCGAGGTGGGACACGGACGAGTAGGCGACCAGCCGTTTCATGTCCTTCTGCGCGTACGCGACGAACGCCCCGTAGATGACTCCGATGATGCCCAGGACGCCGAGCCACGGCGCGTACCGCAGCGCGGCGTCTGGGAAGAGGGGGAGCGCAAAGCGCAGGTACCCGTAAACGCCCAGCTTCAGCAGGACGCCGGCCAGGATGATCGAACCGGCGGTCGGCGCCTCGGTGTGCGCGTCGGGCAGCCAGGTATGGAGCGGAAACACGGGCACTTTGATCGCGAACGCGAGGGCGAAGGCGGCGAACAGGACCGTCTGCACCGCCATCGTCGGATAGGACAGCGTAACCAGATCGGACAGGAGAAACGACCACTCGCCGGTCACGGCGCGATGGCGGATCGCGAGGTAGAGGATCGCGAGAAACATCAGGAGGCTTCCGGCCATCGTGAAGAGGAAGAACTTCATCGCCGCGTAGATGCGGCGGCCGCCTCCCCAGATTCCGATGATGAAGTACATCGGGACGAGCATGACTTCCCAGAAAACGTAGAAGAGGGCGAGATCCAGAGCGACCAACGTCCCCACCATGCCGGTCTCGAGCGCCAGGAACGCGATCGAGAAGGCGCGCGCGCTCTTCTCGACGTGGTTCAACGAGAAGAGGAGCGATACCGGAGTCAGGAGGATGGTCAGGAGGACCAGCAGCAGCGAGATTCCATCTATGCCGAGCGAGTACGAGATGCCGAGCGCGGGGATCCAGGCGCTCGTCTCCGTGAACTGGAAACCTCCCGAATGGAGGTCGAAGCGCGACCAGAGCGGCAAGGCGAGCGCGAGCTCGACGATCGAAGCTCCGATCGCGAAGATCTTCGCTTCCCGGCTCCTGTTCCCCGGGAACAGCAGGAGAAGCGCAGCCGCCGCGCTCGGCAGGAAGACGAGCACGGTCAGGAGCCGGGACTCCAGGATCGCGACTATTCCCGTCGCGCCCGTCATCCGGCCAGCACGAGGAGGAGTAGCGCCACGATTCCGAGCAGGAACGTCAGAGCGTAGTTGCGGACGTTGCCGGTCTGGAGGAACCGAAGCGCGTCACCGACCAACTCGACCAGAAACGCGCCGGCGTTCAGCACTCCATCGATGACGAGGACGTCGACGACCTTCCAGAGCACGCGGGCGAGCCAGTTGAAGGGATGTACGAAGAGGACGTCGTAGAGCTCGTCGATTCGGAATTTGTCGGCGACCAGCCTGTAGGCCCCCGGGAACGATGCCGCGAGCCGGTCCGCGGGACGGCCCGCCTTCTTCACGTACCAGTCCCAGGCGAGAAGGAGTCCCGCGGCGGCGACGGCAACGGAAACGCCCATCAGGAGCCATTCCTTCGCCGGTGCCAGTGAGTGCCCCGCGACCTCGCGGCCCGGAAGGAACACGGGCGGGAAGACGGGCGCGAGGAACGCCACGATCCGATTCGCCCCCTCCCCGAACACCCCGGGGAGGCCCAGGAAGCCGCCGACGGCCGAGAGAAAAGCGAGCACGACGAGCGGCAGCGTCATCGTCGGCGGCGCCTCGTGGACGTGCGCGGCTTCCTCCGCCGATCCCCGGAAGTTTCCGTAGAAGGTCAGTGAGACGAGCCGGAACATGTAGAAGGCCGTCAGTCCCGCCGTGAAGAGCCCGACATTGAAGAGGATCGGGCGGTGCGCTGCGAATACTCCGGTCAGGATCGCGTCCTTCGAGAAGAACCCGGCGAGCGGGGGAATCCCCGCGAGCGCAAGTGTCGCGATGAGAAACGTCTGGTAAGTGATCGGGAGGCGCGGCGCGAGGCCTCCCATACGCCGCGCGTCCTGCTCTCCTCCGAGGGCGTGGATCACGGCGCCGGACCCGAGGAAGAGACAGGCCTTGAAGAAGGCGTGTGTGAGGACATGGAACATTCCGGCAACGTAGGCGCCGACGCCGCACGCGAGGAACATGTAGCCGAGCTGCGAGACCGTCGAATATGCGAGGACCTTCTTGATGTCGTTCTGCGCGAGCGCGATCACGGCGGCGAAGATCGCCGTGACGCCTCCGACGACCGCCACCGCAGACATCGCATCCGGCGCGAGCCGGAACAGGACGTTGCAGCGGGTCACCATGTAAACCCCGGCGGTGACCATCGTCGCCGCGTGAATCAGCGCGGAGACCGGCGTGGGGCCGGCCATGGCGTCGGGCAGCCAGACGTGCAGCGGGACCTGCGCGCTCTTCCCCATCGCTCCCAAAAAGAGGAGCAGGCAGACGACCGTCAACCCCGGCGCGGAGCGCGTCGGCTCGGCGGCCGCACGCGAGAAGACCTCTCCGAAGTCGAGAGTTCCGAAGAGCGAGAAGACGCCGAACATGCCGAGCAGGAATCCGAAGTCGCCGATGCGGTTGACGACGAACGCCTTCTTGCCCGCGGAGGCGGCGAAGTCTTTCTCGTAGTAGTACCCGATCAGGAGGTAGGAGCACAGCCCGACGCCCTCCCAACCGACGAACATCAGGAGGAAGTTGTTCGCGAGGACGAGCATCAGCATCGAGAACATGAACAGGTTCATGTACGCGAAGTAACGGGCGTAACCCGCGTCGGTCTCGTCGTGCTTCATGTAGCCGATCGAGTAGACGTGAATGAGAAAACCGACGAACGTCACGAACGAGACCATCAGCGCCGAGAGCGGGTCGAGGCGGAAGGACACGTCCGCGGAGAAGTTGCCGGCCGCGATCCACTGCCCGACTCGTTCCACGACCGGACCGCCGCTCCCGGAGAGATACGGGACCAGCCGGGTCCACGCCGCGACGGTGGCGAGCCCGACGGAGCCGACGCCCACGGCCGAAACGAACGGTTTGCCGAGCCGGGCTCCGACGAGCAGGCAGACCAGAAATCCGGCGAGCGGGAGAGCCGGAACGATCCACAGGGCGACCGTCATGTCACCACTTCAGCAGGTTGATCTGGTTGACGTCGATCGTTTCGGTATGGCGGAAGAGGGCCACGAAGATGGCGAGGCCGACGGCCGCCTCGGCCGCGGCGATCGCGATCACGAAGAACACCACGATCTGCCCCTCGAGGCTGTGGAGCGCCGCGGCATAGCCGAGCACGGCGAGGTTCGCGGCGTTCATCATCAACTCGATCGCGAGGAAGATCGAGATCGCGTTGCGGCGCAGGAGCGCCCCCGCGAGGCCGATCACGAAGAGCGCCCCGGACGCGAGCAGGACGTCTCCGAGCGGAATTCCGTTCGCGGTCACGGGCTGCCTTCCCGGCGCGCGAGGACGAAGGAGCCGACGAGCGCGGCAAGGAGAAGGATCGACACGGCTTCGAACGAAAGAAGGTGGTCGGAGAAGAGGAGCTTCGCAACCGGCGTGAGATCTCCGGGAGGCGGCGGCTCGGCGACCGGGATGGCCGGCGTCACGCCGTAGCCGCGCAGGACCGCGAGGAGCGCGGCGGCGAAGGCGACGATTGCACCCGCCGAGAGCGCCTGATGAATCGGCCGGTCCGGCCTCTGCCGGACCTCCTGCGGCACGTTCAGGAGCATCAGCACGAAGAGAAAGAGGACCAGGATCGCGCCCGCATACACGATGACCTGGACCGCCGCGATGAGCGGGGCCGCGAGCAGGACATAGGTGACCGCGAGAGCGAAGAAGGACACGACGAGCGCGAGCACGCTCTTGATCGGGTTGCGGTGGACGACCATCACGCAGGCGAACAGGATCGCGAGACCGGCGGCGGCGTCGAAAACGAACCGGACCGTCACAGGGCCTTCCACAGGACGAGCGCCGCGATCCAGAAGAGGTTCAGGAGCGCCAGCGGCAGCAGGGCCTTCCAGCCGAGCCGCATGAGCTGGTCGTAGCGGAAGCGCGGGAGCGTCCAGCGCACCCACATGAAGACCCAGACGAAGAACGCCGTCTTGACCGCGAAGATCACGACCGAGAGAAGGACGCCCGTGACGCTCACCGGTTTGAAACCGGGGAGGCTCCAGCCGCCGAAATACAGGGTGACCATCAGGGCCGAGGCGACGACCACGTTGATGTACTCGGCCATGTAGAACATCGCGAACTTCATCGCCGAGTACTCGGTGTGGTAGCCCGCGACGAGCTCCGCCTCCGCCTCGGGGAGGTCGAAGGGGAGACGGTTCGTCTCCGCGAACGCCGAGACGAAAAAGACGACGAACCCGAGCAGCTGGGGGACGACGTTCCACCCGCGGTACGGAAACGAGAGCCAGCTTCCGCTCTGCAGGGCGACGACGTCGGTCAGGCGGAACGAGCCGGCGGCCAGGATCACGCCGGCGGCTGCGGTCGTCATCGCCAGCTCGTAGGAAATGATCTGCGCGCTCGAACGAATCCCGCCGATGAGCGAGAACTTGTTGTTCGACGACCAGCCGGCGAGCACGATGCCGTAGACCGAGAGAGACGTCAGAGCGAAGAGATACAGAATTCCGATCGACACGTCCGCGCCGACAAGCGGGATCGCGCGGCCCCGAACCGACAGCGTCGCGCCGTAGGGAATGACCGCAAAAGTCGTCAGCGCCGCGAACGTCGCGAGCCCCGGCGCCAGGACGTAGAGAAAGCGATCGGCGTTCGAGGGGATCAGGTCTTCCTTCATGAAGAACTTCACGACGTCCGCGAGCGGCTGCAGGAGACCGAACGGCCCGACCCGGTTAGGGCCCGGGCGGTCCTGAATGAGACCGGCTCCGCGCCGCTCGACCCACTGGAGCATCGGCAGCACGATCAGGATGACGAGAACGGGAGCGAGTACGCGCAGCGCCAGGATGCCGACGTCCGTCGCGCTCACAGCGCTCCCGTCGAGACGAAGAGGCCCTTCTTCATCAGACCGCCGCCGGCGAGCTCCTCTTCGGTGACGTCGGCGTATCCCTCGACCTCTTCCCGGATGCGCGCCCGGATGTCGGCCGGCATCCAGGTTCGGTCGCCCCAGCCGAGCGCGACGGCGAGCAGGAGCAGCAGCTCCCAGTGGGCGCGGGCGGGGGGAGGGGCAAGGAAAGCGCGCTGGAACCACTGGACGCGTCCCTGCACGTTCGTGAACGAGCCTTCCTTCTGGGCCAGCGAGGCGGCCGGCAGCACGACGTCTGCCGCCCGGGTCAGCGCGTTCTCCATCCTCGCGGCGACGGCGAGAAACCGGGCGCTCCGGAGGCGTTCGACCTCTTCCGGATCGTCCGCCGCGGCGGCGAAGGCGGCGTCGGCGGCCACGACGACTTGCGGAGTCCATTTCCCCTCGAGGACGTCCGCGAGGCCGCGCGCCCCGGCCCGCGGAGAGAGGCCCATGTCCCGCGCTCCGGCGTAGTTCGCGCCGGCGTGGTCCCCCTCGATCCACTCGGTCTTCGACTTCATGCGGCGCACCCGGGACTTGTCCACGACGACGTCGCGGTTGCCGCAGCCCACGTGGTCGGCGATCTTCCGGAGGAGAAAGTTCTCCTCGTTCGAGAGATGCGCCGAGCCGAGGAAGAAGATCGCGGACGGGCCTTCGGTCTCGATCGTCGAACGGATCTCCGAGGCGATCCGCTCGACCGCCACCGGGACGACGGCCTCGCGGACCTCGGAGCCGTCGCGAACCGTCGCCTTCGAGATCTCGCGCGCGTTCAGGCTCTCCGAAAGGAAACGGCCGTAGTCGCAGAGCCAGTAGTCGTTGACGGCCGGGTTCAACCGGGGCAGGAACCGGTACACCACGTTGTCCCGGTCTTCGATCGAAATGTTGCAGCCGATGTTGCAGCCGGGACAGACCGACGGAGTCTTCTTGAGGTCCCAGACCCGGCGGCGGAACCGGAACTCCTTCGTCGTGAGCGCCCCGACAGGGCAGACGTCTGCGGCGCAGGCCGACCAGTCGTTCGTGAGCGGTTTCCCGTCGTGGGTCCAGACGAGGGTCCGCCCTCCCCGGTCGAGGAACGTGAGCTCTCCCGTCCCCGCGATCTCCTCGCAGAATCGGATGCACCGCGTGCACTGGATGCAGCGCGTCATGTCGGCGATGACGTGCGGGCCGATCATCGTCCGGTCGTATCCCTCGTACTGGCGCTTGCGCTCGTCGTAGCGCGAGCGCTGCTCCCCGTATCCGAAGGCGTTGTCCTGCAGCTTGCACTCGCCCGCCTGGTCGCAGATCGGGCAATCGAGCGGATGGTTGATCAGCAGGAACTCCATGTTCGCGGCGCGGGACTGGCGGACCTTCTCCGTCGTCGTCTTCACCACGAGACCGTCCTTGAGAGGCGTCGTGCACGCCGCCTGGATCTTCGGGATCCCTTCGATCTCGACCAGGCACATGCGGCACTGCCCGACGACCGAGAGGCGCGGGTGGAAGCAGAAGTGGGGGATCTCGATCCCGGCGAGCTTTGCCGCCTCGATCAGGTTGATTCCCGGCGGCACTTCGATCGGCCTGCCGTCGAAGACGACGGTCAGTGTCTTCTTCCCGGTGACCGCCGACCCGGGCGCGCTCACGCAGTCACCGCCATCGCCTCCGCCCGCGGTCCGACGAGACAGCGCTTGTTCTCGACGTGGTAGCGGTACTCGTCGCGGAACTTCCCGATCGAGGAGAGAACCGGGGCGATCGCGGCGTCGGCGAAGACGCAGAGCGTTATTCCGTTCCCCATCTGGTTCGCGATCTTCTCCAGCAGCTCGACGTCCTCCGCCCGGCCTTCGCCCGCCTCGATGCGGGAGAGCACCCGGTGGAGCCAGGGCGTTCCTTCGCGGCACGGCGTGTACTGGCCGCACGATTCGTGGGAAAAGAACTTCGCGAGGTTCGTGGCGGCGTCTACGATGCACGTGTCCTCGTTCATGACGATGATGGCCGCCGATCCGAGCATCGATTTCTTGGCGGCGAGACCGTCGAAGTCGAGCGGACAGTCTTCGATCTCTTCGGCCGTCAGCATCGCCGCCGATGCGCCGCCCGGAATCACCGCCTTCACTTTCCGCCCGTCTTTCATCCCGCGACCGTAGTCCTCGCCGAAGAGGAGCTCCTTCATCTGGAGGCCCATCGGAGCCTCGTAGACGCCCGGCCGGTTCACGTGACCGGAGAGGCAGTACAGCTTGGGGCCGGTGTTCTTCTCGTTCCGGCCGATCTTCGCGAACCAGTCCGCACCGCGCTCGACGACGTGGGTCACGCAGCACAGCGTCTCGACGTTGTTCACGATCGTCGGCGCGCCGAAGACGCCGACGACGGCGGGGAAGGGCGGCTTGATCCTCGGCTGACCGCGCTTCCCCTCGAGGCTCTCAATCAGGCCCGTCTCTTCCCCGCAGATGTAGGCGCCCGCGCCGCGGTGAACGGTGATGTCGTGTGAGAAGCCGGAGCCCAGGACGTTTTCGCCCAGGAAGCCCTTTTCGTAAGCCTCGTCGATCGCGCGCTGCAGGACGCGCGCGCCGTGGAAGAACTCGCCCCGGATGTAGATGTAGGAATTGCGGCACTTGATCGCGTAGGCCGAGATGATCTGGCCTTCGAGCATCTGATGCGGGTCTTCTTCCATGAGCAGCCGGTCCTTGAAGGTGCCGGGCTCCGACTCGTCGGCGTTGCAGAGCAGGTAAACCGGCTTTCCCTTCGTGTCCTTCGGGATGAAGCCCCACTTGACCCCCGTGGGGAATCCCGCGCCGCCGCGCCCGCGCAAACCCGACTTCTTGACCTCTTCCGTGACGGCTTCCGGAGTCCAGCCGCCGGTCAGAACTTTCTTCAACGCCTCGTACCCGCCGTCGGCGAGGTACGTCTCGATCGCCTGCGAACGCTCCCGCCCGACTCGCGCGAGGAGGACCGGCTCGGACTTCACGGCAGGCCGTCCAGCAGGGCGTCGAGCTTTGCTCTGTCCATCGGCTCGTGGTATGTGTCGTCGATCATCATCGAGGGAGCGCGGTCACAGCCGGCGATGCACTCGACCTCGACCATCGTGAACCTGCCGTCGGCGGTGGTCTGGCCGAGCTCGATCCCGAGTCGCTTCCGGCAGTGGTCGAGGAGTCCCTGCGCGCCGGCGAGGTGGCACGAGATCGAAGTACAGAACTGGACCAGGTGACGGCCGACCGGTTGCAGGTTGTACATCGTGTAGAAGGTCAGGACGCCGGAAACGTGCGCCGGCGCGAGGTCCAGGAGACGCGCGACCTCCTCGGCCGCCTCGCGCGAGATCCAGCCCCACGTCTCCTGCGCGACCCAGAGCACCGGGAGGAGCGCGGCCTGTTTCGTGGGATAGCGGGAGAGGATCCGGTCGATTCGCTGGCGCGCTTCCGGGGGAAACTCCGCGGGCCGTCCCGCCGGCTGGACGGCGTACCGGCAGCTCGTCACCAGTCGAACGCTCGGTTCTTCCAGAGATACGCGTAGCCGACGCCGAGAACGACGAGGAAGACGATCATCTCGAGAAACAGCGGCACGCCGCCGGAACGGAAGACGAGCGCCCAGGGGTAGAGGAACGCGATCTCGACGTCGAAGAGGATGAAGACCATCGCGATCAGGAAGAACTGGATCGAAACCCTCTTCCGGGAGGCGTCGACCAGCGGCATTCCGCTCTCGTACGTGTCGAGCTTGCGTCGCGTGCGGAGGCGCGGGCCGAGCACGGCGGAGAGGAGGATCATCGCCCCGGCGATTCCGATCGCGAAGAGCATCAGGATGAGGATCGGAAGATAGCTTTCGGCCATCCGTACCTCGCGCCTTCGGGCGCCGCGCGGAGGCTCCAAAACGGCGCCGCGCGGGTTGTGAACTTTTTCACAAGCGCTCGGCGCGAGTCAACGAGAAGAACCGGCGGCCAAGCTACCATTTGCGGCGTGAAGGATGAGTTCCGTCCGGCCGCGCTCGTGCCGGCCTATCAAGCGGAGTCGAGCGTGGGAGCCGTCGTGCGCGGGCTCCTGCGCCATGTTCGACGCGTCCTCGTCGTCGACGACGGATCGGCCGACCGCACGGGAGAGGCGGCCGCCGGCGCCGGCGCGGATGTGCTGCGGCTCCCGGCCAACGCCGGGAAGGGCGCCGCGCTGCGCGCCGGTCTCGCCCGGCTCCTCCATTCCGACTCCACGCACATCGCGTTCGTCGACGCCGACGGCCAGCACGATCCCGAGGACCTGCCTGCGCTGCTCGACGCGGCGCGGGCGGGCGAACCTTTCGTGATCGGCTCGCGCATGAACGGCGAGGATGGAATCCCGGCGGTTCGGTTCCGGACGAACGAGATCGGCAGCCGCATCCTCACGCGGATGACGGGCCACGACGTCGAGGACGGCCAGTCCGGCTACCGCGTCATCGCCGCTCCGATCCTGCGCCGACTTTCCCTGTCTTCCCGCGGATACTCGATCGAGACCGAGATTCTTCTGAAGGCGGCGCCGCACGTCTCCCGGTTCGCGAGCGTGCCCGTGCGCGCGATCTACGCGGCCGCGCCGTCGCACTACCGCCCGTTCCGCGACACCTGGATCATTTCGTGGGGGGCGGTGTACTACAAAGTGTTCGAGGTCGACTAGCCGGGAGCGTCCTTGACAGCCATGGGCTGTTCCGGAGCGGCCGTTTGCTCTCTATCGGCCGCGTCGAGCGGCCGCTAACTCGCCGCTGCTCAGCGGCCCATGGCAAGGACGCGTCCCTCCGGCGACTACAATCCCTCCCTCGTGCCCGAGCCCCTCATCACTCTTCTCCGCACTCCCGGTTCCGCTCCCCGCGTGCTCACGATCGACGCGGAGGACTGGTTTCACGTCTGCGGGGACGACTACTACTCCAACTGGCGCCGGTGGGACTCTTTTCCCTCCCGCATCGAGAAGACCTTTCACCATCTCCTCGACCTGCTCGAAGCGGGAAAACACCGTGCGACGGTCTTCTTTCTCGGGTGGGTCGCACGGCAGCGCCCGGAGCTCGTGCGCGAGGCGGTGCGTCGCGGTCACGAGGTCGCCGTTCACGGCGACCGGCACCGCCGCGCCGACGAAATGTCGCTCGAAGAGTTCCGGGAAGACCTGCGGCGGGCGCGGGGCACGATCGAGGACGCGGCAGGGACCCGCTGCTCCGCTCACCGTGCGGCCGAATGGTCGATCCGTCACCCCGCGGATCCCGCGCTCCAGGTGCTCTCGGAAGAAGGATTCCGCTGCGACGCATCCGCGACATCCGTTCCGCCGCTCGGCCGGGCCGACAATCCGCTCGGGCCGTACCGCATCGAGCGGAATGGCGCCGCGATCATCGAGATTCCGCCGCTAACGGGACGCGGCTTCGGCCGGCGGCTGCCGGTCGGGGGAGGTTGGCCCTTCCGGATGCTTCCGGAAGAACGGATCGCCTCCGCGGAGCGCGCGTATCGCGAGCGCGGGCTTCCGGCCGTCTTCACGTTCCACCCGTGGGAGTTCGACTCCGAGCATCCGCGGATGGACGGCCTTCCCCCTCTCCTCCGGACGGTCCACTTCGTAAAGCTCGCGGTCCTGCCCGACCGATTCCGCCGCTGGCTGACCCGCGACCGGTGCGTCGCGTTGGAGGACGTGCTGCCCTCGCTCGAAACGGCATGATTGAACCGGGCTTCCTGTTCTCGGGCCAGCTCGCCGAGACCGTCGGAATGGGGCGCGACTTCTTCGAGTCGGATCCGGAAGCGCGCGAGCTCTTCGCTCTGACTTCCGCCCGGTGCGGACGGGAGCTCGGGCGGATTCTCTTCGAAGGGCCGGCCGAAGAGCTTCACGAGAATCTCACCGCGCAGGCGGGCGTGTATCTCGTCTCGACGCTCGCGGCGCGGGCCCTCGAGAGAATGGGCGTACGCCCCGGCGCGACGGCGGGGTACAGCCTCGGGAACTACGCGGCGCTCGTCGCGGCGCAGGCAGTGTCCTACGACGATGCGCTCGAGGTGCTGATCGCCGTCGAGCGCGAGACCGAACGGCTCGGGATCCGCGGGTCCATGGGCGCGGTCGTCGGGGCGCGCCGCGAAGCGGTCGAGGAGGTCTGCGCGGGCCTTCGAGACCGCGGGCGGCCGGTCTGGATCGGCAACGTCAACGCTTCGACGCAGTTCGTGCTGACGGGCGACTCCGGGGCGGTCGAGCAGGCGCTCACTTTGCTGACGCCGAAATCGCTCAACGTCCTGCCGCTCCCCATGAGCTGGCCGATCCACAGCAGGCTGATGTCTCCGGTCGCGGAAGCGATCGCCCCCGTCGTCGCGGCGTGTGGCTCCATTCGGGATCCGGCGGTGCCCTATTACGGCCCGGATGGAAAGCGGGCGAGGACCGGCGAGCGGGTGCATGAGCTCCTCGCGACGGAGTTCATCTACCCGACGCTGTGGAACGAAACCTACGAGGCGATGGTCGCCGACGGCTTCCATTCGTTCCTTGAGGTCGGACCGGGCGACATGCTCTCCAAGATGTCTCGCTGGATCGATCGCTCGACGGTCTGCCAGCCGGCCGGCTCGCTTGCGGCGATTCGCGCCGCGTCGGATAGTCTCGGCCGCGCATGAAAACCGCTCTCGTCACCGGAGGCTCGCGCGGGATCGGCCGCGCGATCGCGCTCGAGCTCTCGGCTGCCGGGCACCGCGTCGTCGTCTCGTACCGGCAGGACGCCGCCCGGGCGGAAGAGACAGTCGGGCAGATCCGCGCGAACGGAGGCGAAGCGGCGGCGATCGCCGCGGACGTCACGAAACCCGACGAAGTCCGGGTGCTCGGCGAGCGGGTCGCAGCCGACTTCGGCGGAGCCGACGTCCTGGTCAACAACGCCGGTGTCATCAAGGACGCGCTCTTTCCTTTCATGAAGGAGGAGGACTGGGACTTCGTTCTCGACACGGACTTGAAGGGGGCATTCCGCGTAACGAAGTCGGTCGTGCGCGGCATGCTCCACAAGGGGTGGGGAAGAATCGTCAACGTGGTCTCCGTCTCCGGGATCTCAGGCCACGTCGGACAGACGAACTACTCGGCCGCCAAGGGCGGACTGATCGCGTTCACCAAAGCTCTCGCGCTCGAGCTCGCGACGCGCGGGATCACGGTGAACGCAGTCGCGCCCGGCCTCGTCTCGACGGAGATCATCGCCCACCTGAAGGAAAACGCGCGCGCGGAGTTCCTCCGGCGTATCCCGATGGGCCGCTTCGGTGATCCCCAGGAGATCGCCGCCGTCGTCCGCTTCCTCGCCTCCGAGAGCGCTTCGTACGTCACCGGCCAGGTCTGGCGCGTCGACGGGGGAATGGCGTAGGAAGTTCAAAAGTCCCAAATGTGGCAAGTGGAGACCTGACCCTCCTATAATTTTTCCCGAGGAGACCCGATGACCAATGAAAAACTGGCACCGCGCGTGAAGGAGTTGATCGTGCGGCGGCTGAAGCTCGACATCGACCCGATGACGATCCAGGACGATGCCCCGCTCTTCGGTGAGGGGCTCGGGCTCGACTCGATCGACGCCCTGGAGCTCGTGCTCGGCCTGGAGCAGGAGTTCGGGATCAAGGTCGAAGACGAGGAGGTTGGCGTCAAGGCCTTCGCCTCGGTGAACGCGCTGGTGGATTTCATCGAGCAGAAGAAGATCGCCTGATGGTTTCCACGCCCGACCTGCCGCATTCGTACCCGTTTCGTTTCGTGGACGCGGTGCTTCGGCCGGCAGGCGCGGATTTCACCGAAGGAAGCGTTTCGACTCGCCTGACCGCGAACAGCCGCGCAGCGATGGGCGCGGGCTGGGGAAGCCCGGCTCTCCTCGCGGAGGCGCTCGCTCAGGCGGCGCTCCTGCTCCAGGGCGGAGACGCCGACATCGGGCGACGCGGATTTCTCGCGGGAATCGAAGGATTCGAAGTCACTCGCCTTCCGCAGGCAGGTGAAAGCCTGCAGGTAGACTTGCGGCTGACGGCGCGGTTCGGGTCCATCGTCAAGTTCGAAGGGGAAGTGCGCTCCGGTTCCGAGACTGTCGCACGAGGCGCGATCCTCGTACGCCAGGGCGGATCTTGACGGGCCGCAGCGCATCCCGCGTGTAGCGATGTTCGTCGAAGACGACGGACCCGGCGGCACGACGGTCCTCCGCCTCGGCGGGATGGTGAAGCTCGGGGAAACCGTTCACGAGCTCGAGAGAACCCTCGACCGCGCGGCGAGCGAGGGGACCGGAGCCGTGGTGCTCGACCTGACCGACCTCGAGTACCTCGACTCGACCGCCGTCGGAATTTTGGTCGGGGCGCTACACCGCTTGAAGTCGGAGGACCGCGAGCTCGTCCTCGTCAACCCTCGCGAGCGGATCGCGGCACTTCTTCGGGTCGCGCATCTCGACTCCCTGTTCGAGATCTACGACAGCGTCTCCGAAGCGCTCCGAGCCATCGAGAAGAAAGAGGGGGACACGGGTGTCCACTGAAGTGGCGGCGGCGATCGAGTGCACGGCCGAGCCGCCGCACCGGTTCTCGATCGGCGAGCGCCTTCGCGTCGGCAACGGCATCCTGGTCACGCTCCGCCGCTTAGACGAGCCTTATCCGCCCCGCGACGTCTTCGTGACGAACCGTGAGATGAAGATGGGATACGAGAACGTGTACAAAGCGTGTTTCGTCTGCGTCGATCACGGCCTGAGAGAAAACGCGATCGCGCTGCCCAAGGATCAAATCGAGGCGGGACTGCCTCCGGGCTGAGCCCGCGGGGTCGGCTGGATCGCCTCGGGGGTCTCTTCGGGAGCCGGCTCCTCTTCCCCCTCCTGCTGCTCGAGCTCGGGAGCGGTCGGCGTGGGCGACGGGCGCGGCGTGGCCTGGATCTCCACGACGATTTGGCGGCGGGGAGTCGACTCTTCGGGGCGGATCCCCGGAAACTCGGTTGGCCTGACGAGGGGCGCCGGTCCGGGCGTGAGCGGAACGACGATTTGCGAGGACTTCTCGACGAGGACCCGGGAGGAGCGCCCGCTCTTTTCGATCAGAACCGGAGCCGAGGGCGTGACGGTCGGCGGGAGGTCGGCGGGAGTCGGAACGATTTCCCCGACTGCCGGGACCGGAGCCGCCGGCGCCGGAAGCTCCGAAGCCGGAGCGCGGGCGGGCTTGTCGAGGCGTCGGCCGAAGCGCCCCGCGGAGTACGCGAGCGCTCCGATCAACATCACAAGGACGATCAGCCCGGCCGCGATTCCCGGCGGAATGCTCCCTTCCCGAACCACGTGGAGACGATTCTGCACTGTCCGTGCCGCGTTCGCCGGCCGTGCCTTGGAAAAAGAGGAGCGATGTCCGTCGCGGGTCGGTTACCGCGGGCGGACGGGTTGCGAATCGGGGGAGTTAAGGCCGAGAAAATCCAGCGAATCGAGGCGCCCGCGTCCGAGCTGATTGAAGGATCGGTTGCGCGCCCATTCGACGATTCGGCGGAGGCGCTGAAGGACGAGAGGGTTCAATCCGTCCTCGAGAACTCTTGCCCGTATGATGCCCGCCGTGGTCGCGGAGTAGTGCTGCCAGCCTTCCTGCTCGGAAACCTCGATCAAAACGAGTCCCTGCTTTGCCAGTACCTCGGCGTCGGTGTAGATCTGTTGAGAGAAATGGCCGGCATTGATGGAGCGAAACTTGTAAAAATCCGGACCCAGCTCGGTCGGGAAAGCCTCTCCGAGCAGGTAGAGCGATTTCTGAAGTTGGGCGGGAGTCAGCCCCCGGCGCGAGGAAGCGATGGACACGAGAGTCCACTCGTCGCGAGCCGCGGGCGCTCGCTTTCGCGTCTCACCCCGGATTAGTCCCACCAGGTCCTCGCTTCCGCGCCATTCATGTCACGTTGCTCACCGTCTGGCAAGGTCGACTTTGGTCGAATCGAGCCTCCCTGAAACCGCCCGCACCGATCTCGGCAAACACTTCGAGGAGTCAATACCAGCCGAGGCTTTTCACTCGCTTGACAAGTTTCGTTTGTCTGCGTTTGTACCGGTCCTTGGCGGGGTGATTCCGTCGAAAAATGGGGGAAAGAATGGGACTCCTGGAAACTACAGTTTCCGTCTCTGCTCGGAACGATTCTTCTTTTTCCCAACGTAATCCTTGGTCCTGCCGATGCCGAGTGAGCCGGACGTCTTCGCCCGCATTGCACCATCATCCGGGCGGACCACATCCTGGCGAGCCTCTTTCGCGCGCCTTCCAGGCTGTCCCCGCCACGCTTTGCCGGTACTGCCATCGGCATTCTCGAGCCGATTGCCCCGAAGTTCCCGTGTAAATCAAAGGGTTAGCTGGCTGCTTTCTGAGCTCTTTGCATGCTTACACGGTATTCGTGTAGTATCTCTCAGTGATCGCGTCCTTCGGGGATGCCACCACCGAGGACGTTTTCAACGGGAAAAACTCGGCTCGCGCTCGAGGGATTGCTAAAGAACTTCTTGAGAGGGTGATTCGGAAGCTCGACATGATCAACGCGGCTTACAAGCTCGATGACCTGAAGGCCCCACCGGGTAACCGGCTCGAAGCCTTGAAAGGGGACCTAGCAGGATTTCACAGCATCCGCGTAAACGACCAGTGGCGAATCATTTTCAGATGGGTAGGAACGGGTGTCTCGGCGGACGTAAGGTTGATCGAATACCACCGCTGAGATCGAAAGGGGTTATTCCAATGCTGCCTACTAGCCGAATGCCGACGCATCCTGGAGAGATGCTGGTCGAGGAATTCCTGGACCCGATGGATATCAGCCAGTCTCAATTCGCCGGCCATCTCGGCATTCCGATTCAGAGAATCAACGAGATCGTCAATGGGAAGCGGGGTATCAGCCCGGATACGGCTCTGCTTTTTTCGTCTGCGCTTCGGACGAGCCCGGAGTTTTGGATCAACCTACAGACAACGTACGACCTGGCAAGGGCACGGGCGCACGTCGGCCGCTTTCCGACCGCCATTGTCGGCCCACACAGGCACGCCGCTCGCCGGAAAGTCAAATAAAGATCGAAACGAAGGGGATTTCGTTCAGTCGATCCCCGGGTTGAAGGCGTGTTCGGCAGGTACCGGACGGCCGCAGGAGTCGACCTGTCGAGGGCGCCATGCCACGGCGTCCCGTAGGTTACTGGTGCGAAAGGGGGGACTCGAACCCCCACGGTTTTACCCACAGGTTCCTGAAACCTGCGCGTCTACCAGTTCCGCCACTTTCGCGGGGGCGGCAAGATTAGCGGCAGGACCTTGGAGAATCAAGGTCCGCTGCTGCTACCGCGCCAAGGCGCTCGCGCCAGTCCAGCCGCCGGCATTTCGGTTTCGGCACTCTGCAACCGCCGCTTGTCCGGTTCCGGAAGTGACGCAGCGCACGAAGAACTTGCCGTCTACCACGATCGCCGATCCGTGGTCGCGCGCTCGGGCGCCTCGACCGAATCCGAATTCGACCAACGTCGCCCTTGACAGCCGATGATCTCCCTGCAACGATGATGTCTCCAGTGAACGCAAGCCTGATCGCCTGTTGTTGTTGTTGTTGTCGGGTTTCCCCCGGCCGCGATCGCGCTGCGTTGCGAGTGTCCATCTCCTAACTACAAATACAAAGCGGATCGAAGGCCCGAGGGGAAAACCTCTCGGGCCCTTTTTCTTTTTGGAGCTCGATTGAACGAATCAGTCATGCGGGAACGCGAAGGGTCGGTGAATCAGGTAGAGCTCGAAGCGCTCGGCGATTCGCTCGCGGCCTCGCCTGCCCCCGAGATTCTCGCCCGGGCGGTGGAGCGGTTTCCCCGCATCACTTTCGCGACGGGTTTTGGCGTCGAAGGCTGTCTTCTGATCGACCTGATCGCGCGCAACGATCTTCGCGTCGACCTGTTCACCCTCGATACGGGTCTCCTCTTTCCGGAAACCTACGCGCTCTGGACGCGCCTCGAAGCGCGCTACGGCGTGACCATCCGCGCTGTGCGCCCGGAAAGGACCGTCGCGGAGCAGGCTGTCGAGTTCGGCGAGCGCCTGTGGGAGCGCGAGCCGGAACGCTGCTGCGGAATGAGAAAGGTTCTGCCACTGCGCACGGCGCTGGCGCCTTTCGAAGCGTGGGTGAGCGGGATTCGTCGGGACCAGACGCGGGAGCGCGCCGGCGTGCGGGTCGTGGAGTGGGATTTCAACTTCGGACTCGTCAAGGTGAACCCGCTCGCTCTCTGGTCGAGCGACGACGTCTGGTCCTACGTCCGGCGAAACGAGATCCCGTTCAACCCGCTCCACGAGAAGGGCTATCCGAGCATCGGCTGCGTTCCCTGCACGAGCCTGGTCTTCTTCGGCGAAGACCCGCGCGCCGGTCGCTGGCGCGGACGCGAGAAGAAGGAGTGCGGAATCCACGCGCGCTCCGAGAACCGAGCAATTTCGTGGTGCTCGAACCGCGAAGAAACGAGTGGCGATGCCCGAATTGGTTGAACCGCACGGCGGCGTTCTCGTCGATCGAATCGTCCCGGCGTCGGAGGTCGACGACTTCGATCGCCGCGCCCGCGGGCTTCCCCGGATCGACCTGGACGCCCGCGAGCTCGCAGACCTGGAGCTGATCGCGACCGGCGCCTTCAGCCCGCTGGCCGGATTCCTTGGATCGGCAGATTACCGGAGCGTGATCGAGCGGATGCGTCTCGCCGACGGAACGGCGTGGCCTCTCCCGATCACCCTCGCCGTGACGGAAGAGAAGCGCACCGAGCTCGGCCCCGGAGCCGAGGTGGCACTCCACGACGCGACGGGCCGGCTCTGGGGCACGATCGAGGTCTCCGAAGTCTTTGCGCGCGACGCGCTCGCCGAAATTTTGAAGGTCTACCGCACGGTCGATTCATCTCATCCCGGTGTCGCTTATCTTCGTTCGCGCCCCGATTGGCTGGTCGCAGGCTCGATTCGAGTGCTACCGCTTCCGGCCGACCTGCCCTTCGCCTCGCGAAGACTCACTCCTCGGAGGCTGCGCGAGGAAATCGCCGCCCGGGGCTGGCGGCGCGTGGCCGGCTTTCAGACGCGCAATCCGATTCACCGCGCCCACGAGCACCTGACGAAGCTCGCGATGGAGGTCACCGATGGACTCGTCATCCACCCGCTGGTCGGCGAGACCCAGGATGGCGACGTGACGGCCGCGGTGCGCTTCCAGGCGTACGAGATCCTTCTGGAGAAGTACTACCCGAAAGATCGCACTCTGCTCGCGGCCTTCCCTGCCGCGATGCGATATGCCGGGCCCCGCGAGGCGATCTTCCACGCGCTGACGCGGAAGAACTACGGCATCACGCATTTCATCGTCGGACGCGACCACGCCGGCGTCGGCGGCTTCTATGCGCCCTACGACGCGCAGGAGATCTTCGAGCAGTTCCAGCCGGGCGAGCTGGGCGTGAGCCCCCTGAAGTTCGATGCGACCTTCTTCTGCCAGATCTGCGAGACGACCGCCTCGGTTCGGACGTGTCCCCACGATGCGTCGAAGCGGCTGGAGCTTTCCGGCACCCGCGTGCGGGAAATGCTCCGGAGCGGATTGAAATTGCCGCCCGGGTTTACGCGCCCGGAGATCGCGGAGATCCTGGGCCACCACTATGGACGGAACGGCAACGGGAATGGGAACGGGAACGGGAACGGCCACGGAAAGAGCGCGGGATCGCCGACTTCCCGCGCGTCCGACGCCCGACAGGTTCGCTTCGCGGCAAGCGGCGGGGAGAGATCCCGCGGCTTCATCCTCTGGTTCACCGGCCTCTCGGGAGCCGGCAAGAGCACGCTCGCTGCCGCGCTCTCCGGTTACTTGAAAAAAGAGGGGCCGGTCGAGATTCTGGACGGCGACGAGATCCGCACGTACCTCTCGGCCGAGCTGGGATTCTCGAAAGAGGACCGCGATACCAACGTCCGGCGGATCGGTTACGTCGCCCGCGTCCTGGCCCGCAACGGAGTCGCGGCGATCGCCGCGGCCATCTCGCCCTACTCGACGACCCGAGAGGAGGTCCGTCGGCTCGCCGCGCACGAGGGAATCCCGTTCGTGGAAATCTTCGCCGAGGCGCAGCTCGAGGCTCTCGTTCTCCGGGACGTCAAGGGTCTCTACAAGAAGGCGCTCGCCGGAGAGATCCTGCACTTCACCGGCATCTCGGATCCCTACGAGCCGCCGGAGAGTCCGGACGTCCGCGTGTGGACCGACACGGAGTCGGTGCCGGAAAGCGTGGCGAACATTCTCGCCGCGCTCCGCGCGCGCGGGCTCTTCGACGCGCCACGATCTGTCTACGAGGCGGTGGGGCCATGAGTCGCGAGGTACTCGTCTTCCCGATCTTCTTGAAGCTCACGGGCCGTCCGGTCGTCCTGGTGGGCGGTGGGAAGGTCGCGGCCTCGAAGCTCGACGGACTTCTCCGCGTCGGCGCTCGGGTGACCGTCGTTGCCCCCGAGATTCGTGCCGAGATCGAGCGGCCGGACGTGACGCTTCGGAGGCGCGGATTCGAGCCGAACGACCTGGACGGCGCCTGGTTTGCCGTGGCCGCGGCGACGCCAGCAGTGAACCGTCGCGTCGCGTCTGCCGCGGAGGAGCGGCGGGTTTTCGTGAACGCGGTTGACGACCCGCCGAGTGCGAGTGCCTATGCAGGAGGCGTTCTCCGTCGCGGCCGCCTGACCGTGGCCATCTCCACCAACGGCGAGGCCCCGGCGCTGGCCGGCCTGATTCGAGAGGGGCTGGAGGAGCTGATCCCCCAAGAGATGGAAACGTGGTTGCGGGAGGCGAGCGAGCAGACCCGACTCCTGCGTCAAGACGGCATTCCGATGCCGGAGCGTCGTCCGCTTCTGCTTGCAGCTCTCAACCGGCTGTACCTGCGCCGGGGGATCGACCCGTGCAAACAAGAGACCGAATTCGTGGGGACGCAGCGATGATCGGATTCGTCTCCCTGGTGGGCGCGGGGCCCGGAGATCCCGACCTGCTCACGCAGAAAGCGGTGAGACGCCTCGCGGAAGCCGACCTCGTCCTCTACGACGCCCTGGTCGCGCTGGAAGCGCTGGAGCTGGCGCCGCGGGCGCAGAGATTTTTCGTCGGCAAGCGCGCCCGCCGTGAGGCGATCCGCCAGGAGACGGTCCACGGGCTGATGATCCGCTCGGCGCGCCGCGGCAAGCGCGTCGTCCGATTGAAATGCGGCGATCCTTTTCTTCTCGGGCGGGGAGGGGAAGAGGCGCTCGCGCTCGCGGCGGCGGGCATTCCGTTCGAAGTCGTGCCGGGGATCTCCTCGGCGATCGCGGCGCCGGCGCTCGCGGGGATCCCGGTCACTCACCGCGGCCTCGCCTCCGGCTTCGTCGTCGTTTCGGGTCACGCCGAAGCGGCCTATCGCCCGATCCTGTGCTCGATCGATCCGGGCTGTGCAACCCTCGTCGTTCTGATGGGCCTCGCTTCGCGCGCGGCCGTCGCGGCGCTGCTGCTCGAGCGGGGCTGGCCGAGAGAGACTCCTGCCGCAATCCTTCTCGCCGCGTCCACGCCCGAAGCCTTCGTGTGGACCGGATCTCTGGAAGGGCTCGGAGGAGCGGCGTTGCCGGACGACCGCAGTGAGGCGCCGGGCACGCTCGTCGTCGGCGAGGTCGTCTCGCTCGCCGCCACCATCGCGCACGTTCCCGACGTCGTTCGCAACGCCGTGGCCGCCGGCCACGGATCCTCGTAAGGAGTTTTCCCATGGCCGCTGTCGACGATCCGAAAACGCTGGGCCGGTCGCGGCTCTCTTTCGCGAACGAGGCCGAGATCGACGAGTTCGTGGAAACCCTCGAGCAGTTCGAGCGCGGCGAGTTGACGCCCGATCAATGGAGGGCGTTCCGCCTGGTCCGAGGGACCTACGGGCAGCGTCAGGAAGGGGACTTCCAGATGCTGCGGGTCAAGATCCCGCAGGGAGCGTTGAGCGCCGATCAGCTCTTCGCCCTGGCCGACGTTGCAGAACATTATTCGCGGGGGTTCGGCCACATCACCACCCGTCAGAACCTTCAATTCCATTTTATGAAGCTGCACGACGTCGAGCCGGCAATGAGGCGGCTCGCGGAGACCGGTCTCACGACGCGCGAAGCGTGCGGCAACTCGGTCCGCAACATCACCGCCTGTGCCTACGGCGGCGTGTCGCCCGACGAAGTCTTCGACCCGATCCCCTACGCGGAGGCCTTGACGCGCTATCTGCTGCGGCATCCGTTGAGCGCTTCTCTTCCGAGGAAGTTCAAGATCGCGTGGGAGGGGTGCAGCGAGGATCACGCGCTGACGCCCATTCACGACATCGGGTGGCGCGCCCGGACGAGCGAAGTGGAGGGAATCTCGCGTCGCGGCTTCCGCGTGACGGTGGGCGGAGGAACCTCCAATCTCTGCCGCTCCGGCTCGCTCCTCTACGAGTTTCTGCCGGCCGGCGAGATTCTGAACGTGGCGGAGGCAGTCCTCCGGGTCTTTCACCGCAACGGCGATCGGGAGCACAAGAACCGCAACCGGATGAAGTTCCTGATGAAGGAGCTCGGCTGGGAGGGATGGAGGGCGGAATTCGAGAGAGCCCTCGCGGAGTTCCGCGCCGAAGGGGGCGCGCGGCTGCCATTCGACCCGGAGCGGCCGCCCGTCGAAGAGGACCCGGCGTGGGACCGGCCTTCGCCTCCGTCCGTCGCTGTGGCGCGTGCGCGCGCGAATGCGTCGAGGACGAAAGGGCCCGGCATCGCCCCGTCGATTCGATCCTTCCTTCCGACGATGAACGGAGATTTCTCCCATTGGAGCCGCACCAACGTGAAGCCGCAGAAGCAGCCGGGTTACGCCATGGTGATGGTCACCGTACCCTTGGGCGACGTCACCGGGGAGCAGATGCGCGTCCTGGCGGACCTCGCGCTTTCCTATGGCGACGGTTCCGCCTGGGTCACGTCTGAGCAGGATCTGCTCCTGCGCTGGGTGCGGACCGAGGAGGTTCCGGATCTCTACCGGCGGCTGACCGCGAGCGGCCTGGGGCTCCCGGATGTGGGGACCATCGCCGACGTCACGAGCTGCCCGGGTGCCGAGTCCTGCCGGCTCGCTGTGACCCAATCACGGGGCCTGGGCCGGTTCCTGGGGGAGCACCTCCGATCGCGCCCGGATCTCGTCGCTGCCGCGTCCGATCTTCAGATCAAGATCAGCGGCTGCCCGAACGGCTGCGGCCGCCATCACATCGCCGGCGTCGGATTCCAGGGCAGCACCCGTCGGTTGGGCGACAAGGTCATCCCCCAGTACCTGGTGATGGTTGGAGGCGGCGTCGACGATCGCGGCGCACAGTTCGGGAAGACCGCCGCGAGGATTCCCGCGCGGCGGATACCTGACGCGATCGACCGGCTGATCGCGCTCTATGGGGCCGAGGGGGCCGACGGGGAGACGGCGACCGCGTTCTTCCGCCGTGTGGACGTTGCCCGCGTGCGGGAGCGCCTGACGGACCTGGAAGGGATTACGCCGGAAGACGCTCAGCCCGCGGACTACGTGGACCTGGGCGAGGATGCGCAATATCGGATGGAGACCAAAGAAGGAGAGTGCGCCGTCTGATTCCGTATCGAAAAGAGAGCGCGCGGACCTCCAGTCGGCGTCGAAGGCCCGCGCGCCCCGTATTGCGCTACTTCTTCGGTCCGATCACGCTGCAGCGATAAACCTCGTTCGTCGGGATGAGCGTGATCTCCGGAGGCGTTGCTATTGCACGGCCTCGATCTTTCCGAAATAGCCGTTCTGCTCTTCGTCCGGACCAGCCGCGAAGTAGAGAGTGGTACTCGGCCCGGAGCTGTGGTCATTGCCGAATCCGATGCCCCACAGTCCGTCGATCACGAGGTCGCGCTTGTTGCTGCGCAGTCGGCCTCCGTAACCCCACTCACCCTCTTGGTCCTTGCAGTAGGCGTTGATCCGGCCGTCGCCGAAGTTGCCCACGAGCAGGCAACCGCTGAACCGGCCGAAGTCCGACGGCGCCTGGGCAACGCCCCAGGGCGAGTTCAGTTGACCATGGTCGGCCACTGCAGCGACCAGATTGCCGTCGGTGTCGAACTCACGCACGAAACCGTGACCCTGGCCGGCTAGATCGTCGACCCCGGATTTCAGCGCGTACGTGACGAAGATCGAGTCGCCGACGGCCTGAATGCCGAACGGGCAGTAGCCGGCGGGAATCGTGGCGTCCTCGAACTCGCCTGCAGTGTCGAATTCGGTGAACGTGCCGTCAATCGCCTCGACCTTGCACTCGGCGAAATCGGTGGTGTACAGAGTGTCTCCGTGGATCGCCAGCCCCTTGTAGATCGAGCCCGAGCCTGCGACGCCGAAAACAACCACCGCCTGAGTCAAAGGATCAAGCCCGCCGTTCCACCCGGAGATCGTGCCATCCTCGCTCGCCCACATGAAA
>DASXSX010000158.1:0-7344 GCA_036505815.1 Thermoanaerobaculia bacterium | reverse complement strand
GCCTGGTGGGCGGGCAACCGACCGGTTCGAAACGAGAACGGCACAGGCGGATCGTCGCCGCGCTGCGGCTCGCAGAGACCGTAGTCGACGGTGTCGCGCCGCACGCGGGGCGGCGTCCCTGTCTTGAAGCGTCCGAGCGCGAGTCCGGCCCGCGCGAGGGCCGCCGACAAGCCCACGGCAGCGGCTTCGCCGACACGACCTCCCTCCGTCCGCCGCTCCCCGGTGTGCATGAGACCGCGCAGAAACGTTCCGGTCGTCACGACCACCGCCCGGGCGCCGAGGCGCGTTCCGCCTCCCGTGACGACTCCGGCGATTCGGCCTTCGTCCTCCACGAAGTCTTCGGCCATTCCTTCTACGAGCTGGAGGTTCGGTGTCTCCGAAAGGGCTCGAGCGGCGAGCCGCGAGTACAGCGCCTTGTCGCACTGCGCCCGCGGACCCCATACCGCCGGGCCGCGGGAGCGATTGAGGATCTTGAACTGGATCCCCCCACCGTCTGCGAGACGTCCCATCAAGCCGCCGAGCGCGTCGATTTCACGCACGAGCTGCCCCTTCGCGAGGCCGCCGATCGCTGGATTGCACGACATCCGCGCGATCGCCGTGAGATCCGCGGAGAGAAGCCCGGTCGTCAGGCCCATGCGGGCCGCGGCGTGGGCCGCCTCGCATCCCGCGTGGCCCGCACCCACGACGATCACGTCGAACTTCGTCGAGCTGCTCATTTCCCGATACAGAAGGTCGAGAAAATCCGTTGAAGCACGTCTTCCGAGGTCGTCTCGCCGAAGACGTCGGCGAGCGCCGCGAGTGCGGAATCGACGTGGGTCGCGGCGTATTCCGGAGAAACGCCGCGCTCCAGCGCGGCGAGCGCATCGGCCGCGGCGGCGCGGGCGCGCTCGACTAAGTCGAGCTGCCGCAACGACGCGAGGACTTCCGAATCCGACTCGCTCGGAACGTCCGCCGCGATCGTCTGTTCGAGCAGCGCTCGCAGGCTCCCCCCGGCTTCGGGCGCGAGGCCACAGAGAGCGAGCACAGGCAGCGGGCTCGCTACCGGCGCGAACCGCGCGCCGCAGCCTGAGCGTTGCGCCGCATCGAGCCGATCGATCTTGTTCGCGACCACGGCAACGGGCTTTCCGTCGAGCGCCACCAGGGCCGCGCCGTCACCTTCGCTCCAGCCGACCGCCGCGTCGAAGACGTAGAGGACGGCGGCCGCCTTCTCGCCCTCTTCCCGCGCGCGCTCGACGCCGAGCTTTTCGACGTGGTCGTCGGTTTCGCGCAGCCCCGCAGTATCCACGAGCTCGACGGGAATGCCGCGGACGTCGATCGTCGCCTCGATCGTGTCGCGCGTGGTCCCCGGGACATCGGTGACGATCGCGCGCGCAGTTCCGAGGAGAGCGTTGAAGAGCGTCGATTTCCCGGCGTTGGGGCGGCCGAGGATCGCGACCCGGCATCCCGCGGAGAGGAGGCGGCCGACGCCGTAGGTCGCGGCAAGGCGGGCGAGCGAATCGCGCGCGGCCCGCAGCCGGCGCGGCACGGAAGGATCGACGGTCTCTCCGACGTCTTCGGAGAAGTCGATCGTCGCCGCGAGGCTCGCGGCGGCCCCCAGCAGGTCTTCCCGCGCCCCGGTCAACCTCGAAGAAAGCGCGCCCTCGAGGCGCCGGGACGAGGCGCGGGCGGCCGCTTCGGTCCGCGAATCGATGAGGTCGCGGATCGCCTCGGCGCGGACGAGGTCCATCTTTCCCAACCGGAACGCTCTCTCCGTGAACTCGCCGGGCCTCGCGGGCCGCGCCCCGCACGCGATCAACGCCCGAAGGAGGCGTTCAACGACGACCGGGCTTCCGTGAACCGAGAACTCGGCTACGTCTTCTCCAGTGAAAGACGCCGGCGCGAGAAAGAGGGTGGCGAGCGCGCGATCGATCGGCTCGCCGTCGAGGTCGGTGAGCGAGACGAGGTGCGGCCGGCGCGGCTCGATCGGATCGGGAAGCTCCCGCGCGACGCGAGAGAGGATCTCGCGCGTGCGTTCTCCCGAGACCCGCACGAGCGCGATCGCGGAACGCCCGATCGGAGTCGCGAGCGCGGCGATCGTGTCGAGAAGTGATTCGGCGCAGGGACGCATGGACGCCTCACCCCTGTTTCCGTCTCCCGATGCGGAGAGGGCCTTAGAGAGATTTCAGCTTGACCGCGACCCTCTTCAGATAACCCTCGCCTTCGCTCTCGGTCTCGACCTCCGGGTCGGAGGAGAGCGCGAGGTGCACGAGCCGCCGCTCCCCCGGCGCGAGCGGAGGAAGAAGCTGCGCCCGCCGCGTGCGCTTCACCTCTTCGGCGGATCGGTGCGCCAGCTCTTCGAGCGATTCCCGCTGATGCGCGCGGAAGCCCTCGGCGTCGAGCCGCGGATAGACCGGATGCCCCAGGCGGCGGCTGGCGATGCGGCCGGTCAGGACCTCGAGGCCGTTCAGGCCTTCGCCTTTGTTGGCGAGAAGCGGCTCGACGTCGTCGCCGATCAGCTCGATCACCATCTCGTCGGGCGAGCTCTTCCGACGGGTCTCGACCAGGAAACCGGCGACCGACAGGAGCTCGGAAAGGGTCGACTCGACGGCCGCGAAAGAGTCTTCATCGAGCGGCGCCGGCCCCCCCCGGCGCGAACGGGTCGCGCGAGCGGCGGCGGCGGTCTCGACTTCCGCGCTTTCGTCGCGGGCGTCGGCCGCGTCGCCGTCGGCAGGCGCGTCGACTTCGATCTCCACAATTCGACCGCCCCAGAACGATTTCTCGTCGCGGAGCACGCGGTAGCGGATCTCCGCGGCGGATTTCCCCAAAGCGCCCGCCGCCTGCTCGACGGCGTCGGCTTCGGTCTTCGCTTCGAACCTCATCGCTCGTCTCCTCGCCCGCCCGGGCTATGCCCGCGCCATCTTGACGCGAGCGGGCTTGCGCGTTCCGGAGTCGTCGTCCCGGCCTATCCGGTTGATCAGCATCTGCTGGAGGATCGTCAGCACGTTCGAGAACAGCCAGTAGAGGACGAGGCCGGACGGCATGTCCTTCAGCATGAAGCCCCACAGAAGCGGCATCGCCATGAAGATCTTCTTCTGCATCGGATCGACCGTCGACGGCGTCATCGCCTGCTGGATGTACATCGTGACGATCATCAGGATGAGCAGCACGTAGCTGCGGTCCACCGCCGACAGGTCGTGGATCCAGAGCACGAACGGCGCGTGACGCAGCTCGACGGCGCGCGACAGGACGTTGTAGAACGCGACGAGGATCGGCAGCTGCAGCAGCACCGGGAAACAGCCGCTCATCGGGTTGTATCCCTCCGCCTGGTACAGCGCCATCAGCTCCTGGTTCATCTTCGCGCGCTGCGCCGCGTCGGTCTTCGACTTCTTGTAACGATCGCGGATCGCGTTCATCTTCGGCGCGAGCTTCTGCATCTTCTTCATGGACGCATAGCTCTTGTGCATGAGAGGGAAGAGAAGGATCCGGACCAGCAGAGTTACGAGCAGGATCGCGAGTCCAAAGTTCCCCGACCAGGTGTAGGCCTTCTTGAGCAACCAGAGCAGCGGCCGGGCGAGGATTCCGAACCAGCCGAAGTTCACCGTGCGCTCGAGCCCGAGGCCGGTGCTCTCCAGGATCGCGACGTCCTTCGGGCCGAAGAACGCGCGCATCTCCAGGGTCCCGCTCGCCGCCACTCCTGCGGACACCAGCGTGTCCGGCTTCGCCGACGGATCGCCGGGCGACGCCGGCAGTGCGAACGGAAAGATCCGGGCGGCCGTCGCCTGTCGCGGAACGAGCGCGGTCAGGAAGTAGTTGTCCTCGATCCCGACGAAGCCATTGGGCGGGAGCGGCCACCCCTCTTCCTTCGTCAACTTTCTCGCGGAGATCTGTTGGATGCCGCTGCCGGAGCTCACGACCGCGGTCGGCGGCACCACGTAACGCGACGCGCGCTCTCCGGGAGTCGGGTTGCGCAGTCCCGTGCCGACGAGGAGCGTGAACTCCGGCCCCGCGACCGCGACCTTGACGTCGAAGAGATAGCCGTCGCCCAGCCGGACCTCCTTCGTCGCCGTGAGACGCTCGTCGCCGTATCGGAAACGCACGGTTCGGTTCGGACCGGTCTCGACGGCGTACAGCACCTTCGCGGCGAGCTGGGTCAGGTCCGGCTTTCCCGGGAACACGAGCGCGAGCGGCTTTGCGGAAGGATCGGGCAGGGCGCGAACGAGCTCGAGCGGCCGCTTCTGGTCGTCGGTGTGCTTGAGGAGGACGAAGGAGGTGAGCACCGCGCCCCGGTTCGAGAAGGTTGCTCGGGCGACGTCGTTCTCGACGGTCGTCAAACCCTCCTGCGTGCCCTCGATCCGCTCCCCTCCGGCAACGGGCGACGGCTCCCGCGCGGGAATCGGTGTCGCAACGGCGAGTGCTCCCCTCGTCGGAACGGGGATCGGCGCGCGCCGGAGCGTGCGCGGCCCGATCCACTCCCAGAGCAGCAGGACTCCGAGGGACAGAAGCGCGGCGAGCAGGAGGCGCTTTTCCACGGTGGTTTCAGGCCCGCTCGATCACGCGCTCACGGGACGGGGTCGAACCCGCCCGGCCGGAACGGGTGGCAGCGCAGGAGACGCGCGAGCGCGAGAACTGCGCCGCGCCGGAATCCGTACCGCTCGATCGCCTCCCGGGCGTAGACCGAGCAGGTCGGCTCGTACCGGCAGACGCGCGGCAGCAGAGGCGAGATTACGGCTTTGTAGAAACGCAGCGCCGCGGAGGCCGCGCGAGCGCCCCCGCTCATGATGCCGGCCGGCTCTCCGGCGCGCGAGACAGTCCCTTCGCCAGAAGCGAACGGTATTCTTCGGCGAGCTCCGCGAAGGTCGCCTCCGACGCCGACGGGCGCGCGTTGACGACAACGTCGCCGCCCCGGCGACCGAAGAGCTCCCGGCTTCGCCGAAAGATCTCCCGGAGCCGGCGGCGTACCCGGTTTCGGGAGACCGCTCCGCCGACCCGGCGCGGCACCGAAATACCAAGCCGCGGTCGCGCCGGAGTCGCCGGCGATCCCGGCGGCAGCAGGAAAAGCTGGAGATGGCGCCCGGAGACGCGCACTCCGGAGGCGTAACACTCTTCGAATTCCCGTCGTTTCCGAAGGCGGTCGTCGCGGGAGAACGTCTCTCCTCGACGATCCGGGCCCGAGTTCACACTGAGAGTTTCTTGCGCCTCTTGCGCCGGCGCGCCGAGATCACCGCTCGCCCCGCGCGGGTCCGCATGCGCACGAGGAACCCGTGTGTGCGCCGGCGCCGCCGATTGTTGGGCTGATAGGTCCGCTTCATAAAAAACGCGCCATGCTAGGTGCGGGGGTGCGATAAGTCAAGCCACGCGGGCCAGCGGGGAAAGGTCCTGCGGACCTGCACCCGCCACCGGCGGCCGAGGTATATACTCCGCCCCCTTCCACAGCGGCGGCTCGAAGTTGGGCTTTCCACAGCTGCGGAAAAACTTGCGGAAAACCGGGGTCAGCCATGACCGAGATCTGGTCTTCGATCGTCAAGAACCTGGAAAGCAAGCTCGACCCGAAGGAACTCAAGACCTGGTTTGCCCCGACGCGGCAGGTCTCCTTCGAGCCCGCAGGCGATTCGCGGGCGGCCGTCACCGTCTCGGTTCCCAGCCCGGTCTTCGCCGACTGGATCCGTGGACGCCACGGGGATCTGCTCGCGCGCGAAGCGGCCGCCGCCGGATTCCCCGAACTCGACTTTCGCTTCCAGGCCGCGGCGGTCGAGATCCCACCGCTGCCGCCGACGCCCACGGCTGTTCCCCGGCCGCGCGGTCTGGTTCTGAATCCGCGTTTCACGTTCGATACGTTCGTCGTCGGCTCTTCGAATCAGTTCGCTCACGCGGCGGCGCGCGCCGTCGCCGAATCTCCGTCCCGCTCCTACAACCCGCTCTTTCTTTACGGCGGCGTGGGGCTCGGCAAGACCCACCTGGTGCACGCGATCGCGCACGAGGTGGTCCGGCGATCGCCGGGCATGCGCGTGATGTATCTCTCAGCGGAGAGGTTCTTGAACGAGCTGATCAACGCGCTACGGTTCGAGAAAATGCACGAGTTCAAGAGCCGCTACCGCGAACTCGACGTCCTTCTGATGGACGACGTTCAGTTCATCGCCGGCAAAGACTCGACGCAGGAGGAGTTCTTCCACACCTTCAACGCGCTCCACGAGGCGCAGAAACAGATCGTGGTCACGTCCGACGCGTTGCCCAAGGAGATCCCCACGCTCGAGGAGCGCCTCCGCTCCCGGTTCGAGTGGGGGTTGATCGCCGACATCCAGCCCCCGGACCTCGAGATGAAGGTGGCGATACTCCGAAAGAAGGCGGCGGCGGAAAAAATGGAGATTCCCAACGACGTCGCGCTCTTCATCGCCGGAACGGTCCGGTCGAACATCCGGGAGCTCGAAGGGCGGTTGAACCGCGTTCTCGCGTTTTCTTCGCTGACCGGAAAGCCGGTATCGGTCGAGCTCGCGCGTGAAACGCTCCGCGACATCCTTGGGCGAGAGGAAAACCGGGCAATTCCCTCGGAAATCCTGAAAACCGTGGCGTCGCACTACGGGCTGCGCGTCTCGGACCTGAAGGCGAAGACCAACGCGAAACCGATCGCTTTTCCCAGGCAGGTCGCGATGTATCTCTGCCGGCGATTGACCGGTCTCTCGTATCCGGAGATCGGAAGACTGTTCAACGACAAGCACCACTCGACCGTCATGCACTCGGTCGAGAAGATCGCGAAATTGGTCGAGGACGACCCCGATTTCCGCAAGGTGATCGAGGGCTTCCAGCAGCCGTACCGCTAGGCGGCGCGGCTCCCGGCGCCGTTCTTCCTCGTCGCGCTTTTCCGCACCCTTTCGAGCGATGCTCGCTCGCTCCCTCGCGTCGCCGGTTTCCGCTTCGCCGCGCGGCTGAGTCAAAACGCGCGACGACCATTTCAGGCCCGTTTTTCCTGCCTTTTTTCTATGTCGCGCCGTTCCTCCACAGCCCTATTACGACAATTACATGTGATAGACTTTTTTCTCAATTCGGAGGTGGGTTTCCCCAATGGAATTGACGCTCAAACGGGGCGATTTCTTGAACGAGCTTGCGCTCATGCAGGGCGTCGTCGAGAGGAAAAACACCATCCCGATTCTCTCCAACATCCTGTTGAAAGCATCCGACGGTCACCTCGATCTGACGTCGACCGACCTCGATCTGACGTTGCTCTCGTCGGCCGAAGCCCGCGTGTCGCGTCCGGGCGCCGTGACGGTTCCGGCGCGCAAGCTCTTCGATCTGATCCGCAACCTTCCCGAGGCCGACGTCCGCCTGAAATTGATGGAAAACCACTACCTGGGCGTGACGTGCGAGCGGTCG
>DASXSX010000157.1:0-4094 GCA_036505815.1 Thermoanaerobaculia bacterium | reverse complement strand
CGAACGACTGATCCACGACGAAAAGCCGTCCCGATCCATGGACCTCGTTCGTCCCGCGCTTGGTGATCATGTTGACGTGGGCGCCCTCGCCCGCGATGGAGGGATCGCTCCCCCCCGTGATGACCTGAATCTCCTGGAAGGAGTCGAAGTCGTAGTACCCCTGGGAGGCGCCCAACGCGGTCAGGTCGGTGAAATTGATCCCGTCCACCGTAAAGCTCCCGCCGGACGATCCCTTTGATACGAAAGTCGACTGCTGGCCGCTCTCGCTGCCGGCCACGTTCACGCGGTCGATCTGGACGCCGGGAGTGCTCTGCAGCATCACCCACGGGTCGCGCGCGGTCGGGATGCTCTTCAACTCCGCCTGAGTGATCTGCGCGCCGGTTTGAACCTTGCGCGTATCGAGTACCGGCGCCTCGCCCGTCACCGTCACCGTAGCCGCGACCGCGGAGAGCTTCATGGTCTCCGTCAGCTCCGTGTTGCGGCCGAGGTTGACCGCCACGTTTTCGCGGTTGACGGTCGTGAACCCGGCAAGAGCGAAGGTGAGCGAGTACGTCCCCGGTGCGAGATTCAGGAACCGGAACTCCCCTCTCGCGTCGGTGTTTTGCGTCTGAGGAGCGCCCTGACCTTTCAAGGTCACTGCGACTCCAGGTAGCGCTCCTCCCTGTTCGTCGACGACCTTCCCGTAGAGGTTGCCTTTGGCCTCCCCGAACTGACCGAGCACGGGCGCCGCGAGAAGGAACGCCGCCAGAAGCCCGATCGCCGGGAGGACGAATCGGAACCGATGCGCCATAGACTCTCCTTTCCTAAATTTGGAAACTTGCGCGAGCAGTGATGAAACCCTGTTTTTGCGTGCTGAAAGCATTCTTGCGCGGGACAGCCCTGCAAAGCCAGAGCCCAGCGGCCCCCCGGAAACTGCGATCAGTCCAAATCGAGCAAAAGGTTCTGCAGCAAGAAGTTGAAAGGCTCCTTCGGGGCAGGGTATAGAGGACGCCGGGCCGGCCCCACCGGCCCTGGAACGGATTTTTGAATTCTCGTGCGGAAAAGTGCAGCCGCGCCGGCTGTTACCCGGCTCCGGGAAACCTTTCGCTTTTCCGCTTCCGCCACTCACGGGCGGCCGTTTTGTCCCCGACGATGTCCGCCACCCGCGCGGCGGCGTCGAAGCTGCGCGTGGTCGGGACGCGCCGTGTCATGTCGCTCAACAGCCCGCGATACTCGCCGACACGCCCCTGGCTCGCATAGAGCAAGGCGAGGCGGGACCAGGCGTCGAGGTTTTCGGGGAAGCCGGCGATTTCCGCCCGGAACTCTTCTTCGGCTTCTTTTTCGCGCCCCAATCTGGCCAGGATGTCGCCCCGCGTGGACCTCAGATTGATCAGCGGCTTCTGGTCCCCTCTGCGTTCCAGCTCCAGAGCCTGGTCGAGATAGTCGAGCGCCTTCCCGAGCTTTCCGTTCTGCTGCTCGATTCGGGCGAGCAGGACGCGTGGGATTCGGCCGGTCTCGCGCTGGGCGAGGGCTGCGAGAGCCTCGGTTCGCGCCATCTCGAGGTTTCCCTCCGCGAGTGCGATCGCAGCGAGCTGCCCGTGAAAGTTCGTCGCGCCCGCGATCCGGGCGGCCTCGACGAAGGAGCGTGCCTTCCGAAAATCCCGGTTCTCCAGAGAGAGATCGGAGAGCGCGAGGAGGATCTGCGGTGTGCCGGGACTGAGAAGGTCCACGTGAGTGAGCGCCTCCAGCGCTTCCCGTGACCGGCCCGCCCGGCGAAGAGTACGCGCGAGCGTCTCCCAGACGTCCAGCATGAGAGGGTTTTGTTCGGCCTGTTCGCGAAGCAGAGCGATCGCCTCCTCGTCCCGATGCTCGGCGGCCAGGCGGGAAGCCTCCTTCAGGCGATCGATCGTATGGATCCGGTCCTTCGGGTCGGGCAGGTCCCGGGCCGTGACGTTGGCCGGGGCGGCGCTGATGTAGCCGAGCGAAGCGAGCTTCTTGATCGTGTCGGGATCGGCCGCTCCGGGGGCCTGCAGGGTGCGGCTCATCCTCCCGAGCTCGATCCGCATGGACCGAAAGGCGGGTGGCAGACCGCCGGAGAGATCGCGCGTCTCTCCCGGATCCGCGCGCCAGTCGTAGAGCTCGGACCTGGGAGCTTCGATGTACTCGTAACGATCGTCCGTGAGCGAGGCGAGATCACTCCAACCGAAGTGAAATCGGGGGTAGAGAGTTTCACTGTAGACGCGACGAGAAGCGATCTTTTGGTGCGCGAGCGTCCAGAGCGAGACCCCCGACAGTCCCGGGGGCCCCTTTGCGCCTAAGACCGAGCAGACGGTGGGAAAGACATCGCCAATCTGGGCAGGTTCCGCCACACGACGTCCCGCATCCGGGGAGCCGGGGAGCTTCAGAAAAAGAGGGACGTGAATCGTCGATCGGTAGAGAAGGATCCCATGCTCGTCCTCGGAGTGTTCGCCGAGACCCTCCCCATGATCGGAAAGGAACACGATCAGTGCGCGGTCGTAGATGCCCTTGCGCTTCAGGAAATCGAGGAACCGACCGACGATGGCGTCCGCTGTCGCGATCTCGCCGTCGTAGGGACGCGAGCGATAGCGGCTCTTGAAGGGCTCGGGCGGATCGTACGGGGCGTGCGGCTCGTAAAGGTGGAGAAAAGCAAAGAGGGGCTTTCCGTCGGGTTGCCGCTCGATCCATTCCTCCAGAAGCTGCTCGGTCTGCCAGCCAGACCGCTGTACGTGCCCCATCGGCTCCTGGATGTCGCGGATCTCGACGGCGTCGTCGTAGAAATCGAAGCCCTCTGCAATCCCGGAGCCGTGCTCCAGAACCACCGCGGAGATCGCTCCGCCCGTCGCGTACCCGCGACCTCGCAGAAAGGTCGCGAGCGTCACGTGGTCCTTCGAGAGCCGGTACCCCAGGTTGTCGCGAACCCCGTGCTCGAAGGGGAGCAATCCCGTGAGAAGAGAGGCATGCGACGGCAACGTGAGCGGAACATGGGTCAGGGCGTTTTCAAAAATGAGTGAATCCTTGCGCAGAGCTTCCAGGTTCGGGGTCTCGACGCCGCGATACCCGTACGCCGGAAGGTGATCGGCGCGCAACGTATCGATCGAGACCAGCACGACGGGAGCTCCAGGGAAGACGGTGGGCCGTCGCGAACAAGCGGTAGCGAGTATGAGCAGCCCGAAAGACAGGACGAAACCGACCCCGAAGCGAAGAGCCTGGCTTTCTCTTCGTCTCGGCCGCGGCGGCTGGCAGGCGGGACACCAGTAAGTCGAGCGCCCGGCGCTTCCCTGCCGCCGCATCCGGACCGGACCGCCGCAGCGGCGGCACGGTCGGCCGCTGCGCCGGTAGACCCAGTACCCTCGACCCGAGCGCAGGGGGCGCGTCCGCCGCGGCCAACCTTTGACGTTCGCCGACATGAGCTCGCGCGCCTTCGACACGATTGCCGAAAGCTCCGAGTCCGAGAAGAACGCGACCGGCGCGAAAGGATCCATTCCGCAGAGGAAGAGCGTCTCCGACTTGTAGACGTTGCCCACGCCGGCGACCGCGGACTGCAAGAGGAGCGCCTCGCCGATCGCGGTGCGCGGTCGGGCTTTGAGCCGGCGGACCGCCTCGGCGCGATCGAACTCCGCCGAGAGGACGTCGGGGCCGAGCCGGCGAAGACGTGGATTCCGGTCGAGCTCGCGCGCGGAAAGAAGCTCCACGACGGGGGCGCTGAAGCAGACGGCGACGGCGTCGTCGGTCTCGAGGATCGCGCGGGCGAGCCGCGCCGGTTTCTTCCACGGCTCTCCCGGCCGGTAGAGGTGCCACGAGCCGGTCATCCGCATGTGCGTGATGAGCGCGCGGCCGTCGTCGAAGCGGACGAGGAGGTTCTTCCCGCGCGCCTCGACGGCTTCCACGCGACGGCCGGAGAGACCCACGCGGGCCAGACGGGGCAACGACGAGCCGAACGACGTCAGCCGCTTGCCCTCGAGACTTCGTTTGAGGGCGCGCGCGGCGCGCAGTACGGTGTCACCCTCAGGCATCGGCGGCGACGACTTCGGATTCTGCGTTGCGCGGCGCGGCGCGGATCAGGTAGCCGCGGCTGCCCGCGAGGAAACCCGCTT
>DASXSX010000156.1:0-4230 GCA_036505815.1 Thermoanaerobaculia bacterium | reverse complement strand
TCGAGTGGGGGATCCTCGAACGCATCTCCGGAACGAAAGCGGTCGGGGCGGACGCGCCCCGCCTGCCGAACACCACGACGGTCGTCTTCGAAGAGCTGTCGGGAGAAACCCTGCTCTTCCGGCTGGACCTCGACGGGGTCGCGGTCTCCGTCGGGAGCGCGTGCTCGAGCGGGACCCTGACTCCTTCCGCGGCGATCCTCGCGCTCGGCTTCTCGAAGGAGCGCGCGAAAGGAGCGGTGCGCTTCTCCCTGTCGCGTTTCACGACGGCGGAGGAGATCGATCGGGTCCTCGATCTGCTTCCCCGCGCTGCCGCGGACGTGCGGGAGGCTCGGCGCGCTCCGGCGGCGGCGGCCTCGATTCCGGGCTGATCTCTCCGGTGGAAATTCCTTGATCGTCGTCGAGTGCGACCGCTGCTTCGCGCGGCACCGCTACGACGAGGCGAAGTTCGAGGGCCGGCCGTCGAAGAAGCTCAAGTGCGTGAAGTGTCAGGCGGTCTTCGAGATCTACAACACTCACGCCTGGCAGACGCTGTCTCCCCTCGCCGACACCGCGCTGCCCGAGGTGGACGCGCCCGGCGCGGAGGTCGAGTCCGACCGGGCCGATACCGTGTTCGGGCGGCGCGCCGGAACAGACTCGCGCCTGCCGGAAGGCGTGAAGGTTTCCCTCGTGATCATCTCGGGGCCGCAGGCGGGGAGGATCTTCCCGATCGAGAAACGCCGCGTCGTGATCGGGGGCGAGGGCGCCGACGTTCGTCTCGAGGACGGAAAGGTCTCCCGCGAGCACGCGGCGCTCGAGATCGCGGACGAAGGAACCTGGCTCTTGGACCTGCGCTCTTCGACCGGCACCTTCGTGGGGGATCAAAAGATCCGCGAAGTCCTGATCGACAACCGCGGAGAGTTCACCGTCGGCGGATCGACGCTCATGCTCATCGTGACGGAGGCGAGCTCGAGCTCACCGCTCACGTAGAATCGTTTCATGCGCATTGCGGTCGCGATGTCCGGAGGGGTCGATTCCTCCGTCGCCGCTCTCCTGCTGAAGGAAGATGGGCACGACGTCGTCGGCCTCTCGATGCAGCTCTGGGACCACTCTTCCGAATCCGGCCGCACGGGACGCTGCTGCACTCTCGACGACCTCTCCGACGCCCGCCGCGTCGCCTGGGCTCTCGAGATCCCACACTACGTCGTGAACCTCGAGGAGGAGTTCCGCGAGGAGGTCGTCCGCCCTTTCGTGACGTCGTACCTGGAGGGCGCGACCCCGATCCCGTGCTCGGCGTGCAACTCGAAGGTCAAGTTCGCCACGCTGTGGGAGCGCGCGCGGGCGATGGGATGTGAAGGCGTCGCGACCGGCCACTACGCGCGGATCGCCCTCGATCGCGAGACCCGCCGGCCAGTTCTCCGGAAGGGAATCGATCCTTCGAAAGACCAGTCTTACTTCCTCTACGACCTGACGCCGGAGCAGCTCGCGGCGGCGCGCTTTCCGGTCGGCGGGCTCACGAAAACGCAGGTGCGCGCGCACGCCCGGCGAGCCCGTCTGCCGACGGCGGACAAAGAGGAGAGCCAGGAGATCTGCTTCGTGCCGGCCGGAAGGCGGGCGGGCGAGTTCGTGGAAGATGCCGCCCCCGCGTTGGGACTGCCCCTGCCATCTCTGCCCGGCGTCGTGGAAAACTCGGGCGGCGAGCGGCTCGGAACGCACGAGGGCCATTTCCGGTTCACGGTCGGCCAGCGGCGGGGTCTCCGGGTTTCCGCGCGCGAGCGGCTTTACGTGATCTCGATCGATCCCGCGGGCAACCGCGTGGTCGTCGGCGGAGCCCAAGAGCTGGAGTCCTCCGAGGCCGAAGTCTCCTTCCTGCGGTTCCCCTCCGGCGAGGCTCCGGCCGCTCCGTTCAGCGCGGAAGTCCGTGTGCGCCACCGCGCGCCGGAGGTGCCGGCGACCATCTTCCCGCGCGACGATGGAAGCGCCCGCGTCGTCTTCGACCGCCCGGTCCGCGCCGTCGCACCCGGACAGTCGTGTGTCTTCTATCGTGGCGACGTCGTCGTCGGGGGAGGCGTCATCGCGAGACCTCGGGAAGTCCGCACGCTCGGCGACTCTCGCGGCGCGTAGCTCGCGCCGATCATGAGGATCCTCTTCGGGCTTGCCCTGATTGCGGCGGCCCCCGTCGTTTCCGCGCAGGTCGTCCCCACTCCGGACTTCCGGCGGGGCACGCTTCTCATCGGACCGAATCCCGTTCTCGCGGCGGCCGACGCCGCGTGGCTGCATCGCGACGAAGGGCGCGCGGGAGCGCGGGCGAGCGCGCTCAAGATCTCGGAAGCGATCACAGGCTATGAGAAGGCCGCCGAGGCGCCCGGCGAGGTCGAGGCGCGTTGGAAGCTCGTGCGCGCTCTCTTCTTCAAGGCGAAGTTCACCGGCCTCGATCGCGACCGGCAGCTCGCGCTCTACGACAAGGCGCGAAAAGTCGGCGAGGAGGCGCTCGAGATCCTGCGCAGCCGCCGCGCTGCCGGCGCACCGCTGTCCGTCGACGCGCCGCCTTCGAAGCTTGCCGCGGCGCTCTCTCGTGAAAAGGACTCTACGCCCGCGTACTTCTGGACGGCGGCCGCATGGGGAGAATGGGCGCTTCTCGCGGGAAAGCTTCCCGCGGCGAGGACCGGAGCGGCGACGAAGATCCGGGACTATGCGAGGACCGTGATCGCGCTCGATCCCGCTTTCGAAGACGGCGGCGGGTACCGCATCCTCGGGCGTCTCCACCACCAGGCGCCCCGGATTCCATATCTGACCGGCTGGGTATCGCGCGCCGAGGCCGTCCGCAACCTGCGGCTCGCAGTCCGGACCGCTCCGCGCAATTTCGTCAACCGGCACTTCCTCGCCGAAGCTCTCGCCGACGGCGGGGCTGCCGAGAGGAGCGAAGCGTTCCAGATCGAGCGGGACCTCGCCACCGACGCGCCGTCGCCCGGTCATCTCGTCGAGGACCTCGCGATCCAGGACCAGGCAAGGAGGAACCTACTGGCGTGGCGAGCGCGGTCGTGAAACGGTCGAGGCGATCCTTCGAACCCGCGGATTTCGCGGCAAGGCGTCGAGCAACTCCGCGACGCTCAATCCCGACCGGGGATCCTGCCACGACGGGTTGATCTCGGCGAGCGGCGCGAGGGCGAAGCGGCGCCCGCAAAGCCGCGGATGGGGGAGGACCGGGTCGCTCGACTCGCGAAGGTGACCGGCGATGTCCAGGATGTCGACGTCGATCTCGCGAGGGCCGTTCGCGAACGTGGAAGTGCGTCCCACGCGGCGCTCGACCAACCGCGTCCTTCGAAGAAGGTCACGTGGCGTTCCGCTCCAGGCGATCTCGACGACGGCGTTCCAGAAGTCGGGCTGGTCGGGGAATCCGACCGGCTCCGTCCGGTAGAAAGAGGAGACTTTTGTGAGAGGCGCGAAGGCCGCGATCTCCCGCAGAGCCGCTTCGAGATGGGCGCGCCGGTCGCCGAGGTTGGACCCGAGGCCGAGGTACGCGAGGCGGGCGCGTCCCCCTCTTCCCTCAGAACTCTTCCTCTTCCTCCCGGTCGGCTTCGACGATCTCGTCCTCGTCGAGCTCCTCGTCTTCTCCGCGCTCTTCCTCTTCGACGGGCGCTGGCTCTTCACCGAACTCGTCCGGATTCCCCTCGGGGGGCGGCTCCATGATCACCGCCGCGCGGCGCGGTGGACGCGGCGCGACCGGTGCATCCTCTGACTTCGCGTTCTTCTGGTTGGCGCCGCACTTCGGGCAGATCGCCTCGGGACGGCCGAGGTTGTAGAACTTCGTCCCGCAGTTGTAACACTCGAATTTCTTTCCGAGATCGGGCATTGGTCTCCGCTGACGCGGCCGAAACCTAGCACGCGACCCCTCAAAGGGCAACCGGCGCAAACCCCACGAAAATCGGGGTGTTGTCCGTTTGCTAACATCACTCGCCGTTGCCGCGAACGATCGGTTACGGAAGCTCTCCACCGCGGTGACCGAACGCTCTTTTCGGGTGGTCGCTCTCGACTCCGTCTCTTCGGCGCGCGTCGGGATCCTCTCGACCGCTCACGCTCCAATCGAGACACCCTGCTTCCTCCCGGTCGGAACGCGCGGCGCCGTCAAGGGCGTCGAGTTCGATCGACTGGAGGAGTGGGACTGCCGGGCGATCCTCGCAAACACCTATCACCTCATGGCACGACCGGGCCGAGAGATCATCCAGCGAGCTGGAGGGCTCCACGCTTTCCTCG
>DASXSX010000155.1:0-6968 GCA_036505815.1 Thermoanaerobaculia bacterium | reverse complement strand
AGCTCCATTCCATTCCGAGCCGCGCGGTGAATCCGGCAGCGGGAAAATAGTACGGCACGAGATTGCCCGGGAGGTCGGGAAGCGCGAGGCCCACTTTTCCCACTTCCTGTCGGTCCGGTTCAGGAGATCCGTGCGAAAGCGGAGCCGGCGGATCGTCTTCTCGAGACGCAGGTCGAAGACGAGACTACGTCTTTCAGCGGAAACGCGTTCGTGTCGTCGGACGTGGCGGCGTCGGCCGGCGGCTTCTGGCCGTTACGGCACGACGATCACGTTCGGGTCGAGCTTCGCCTTTTTGCCCTTCAGCTCGACGGTCACCGTGTACTTGAATGGTGGCTCGCCCCGCGGGCCGTGAGGCGGCGGGACGAGCGCGGCGCAGACGCGTCCCTCGCAGACGAGACGCTTCCCGAACGGGTTCTTCTGGAAATCGATCTCGACCTCGGAGTCCATGGGACCGATCCAGACGACGATGTCCTTTCCTCGGTTCACCGTGATGTCCGCGATCGGATCGATCGCGCCGCTGCTTCCGAGCGTGATGTCTACCAGATACAGGTCGCCTACCTTCTGGGGCATGACTTCCTCCTTTCGAAAGCCGTATCGCCTTACGTTTTTCTCTTCGCCGCGGAAATCGCTTCTCGAAACGCAGGCAGCTCCCGCAGGTTGTTCAGCTCCGGCTCGTGCTCGATCTCGGCCACGCCGACACCGCCGGCGACCGCCTTCCGGATCCAGCCGATCGCGTCGTCGCTGCTGCCGGCCAGGTTTGCGACGATGGCCGCATAGAGGAAAAGGTCCGGATTGGCCGGTTCGAGCTCGAGCGCGCGGTCGAGATGGTCGTGCGCCGCGGCCATCTTGCCCGTCTTCGCGTAGCAGGTGGCGAGAGTCGCGTGCACATACGCGCTCTTCGGGTTCAACTTCAGCTCCGACTGCGCGAGGCGAGCCGCGTTCTCATAGGTCGAGGCGGCACGACCCTTCAGTTCGGGCGTCCATCGGTACGCGTCGGCGAGATTCGCCCAGTTGACGTAATTCCCTGGGACGAGCTTGGCGGCCTGCTCGAAGGCTGCAGCAGCAGAACGGTAGTTGCCGACGAAATACTCGACGTTGCCGAGGCCGGAATAGGCCCCGGCGTTCGGCTCGATTTGAATCGAGCGCTCGAACGCCTTCCGCGCGTCCGCGAATCGGTCAGACTTGAAATATGCGGCGCCGAGGTTGTTGTAGGCTCGAGAGCTCTCCGGTCGGCGCCGAACGGCCTGCTCGAACATTACGATCGCTTCGGGATAGCGGCCAAGGCGGTAGAAGAAGGACCCGAAATGGTTGTAAACCGCCCAGTATTTCGGCTGTTCCGCGGCCGCTCGCTTGTACGCATTCCGGGCGTCCTCGATCCGGCCTGCCGCGTGGTAGGCCGCTGCCAGACCTAGGAGCGCATCGATGGAGGATGGCTGCTGGGCGAGCGCCTGCTCGAACTCGGCCGCCGCCTCCGCGGGTTTTCCCGTCAGAGTCAGGACCTGCCCCAGAGTTGTGTGCACCTCCGGGACGCGGTCGTCGAGCTTTCGCGCGGGCTCACAGGCCGCGATGGCTTTGTCCGCCCAGGCCGCGTCGTGCGTCAGCTCGAACTTGTGAAGATAGGCGCGTCCGAGCGCCGCGAGCACGAGGGCGGAGTAGGGTTCCTGCCGGTTCAACTCCGTCAACAAACGGATCGCGGTGTCAACGGATGCCGGGGCGTCGTAGTGTTGGAGAGCGCCGATCGCCTTCAGGTACGTGACCTGCGCTCCCGCCTCGAGCCCGGGAGTTCGGAGCGACACCTGCGGCTTCCTCACGTCGAGAAACGCGAGGACGCTGTCCGCCATCCGATCCTGGATCGCGAACATGTCCGACGCCGACCCGGTGAAGGCGTCTCCCGCGACCTGGACTCCTTCGGGGGCCCGAACGAGCGAGTAGGTGACTCGATATCGGTCCGCAACGCGTTGGAGGGCTCCGCGCAGGACGAGGGTCGCTCCCGTCTCCTGTGCAACGCGCCGAAAATCGGTCTCGCTCGGAGAAACTCCGGCGAGCGCCCGTGGCGTAACGACCTCCAGTCCCGGCACGCGCCCGAGTCGCGCGCTCATCGTCTCGGCGAACGCATCCCCCAAAAGCTGGCCGTCGGCTTGTCCGCTGAAGTCCTGAAAGGGAAGCACGGCCACAGACTTCTGCGTTGGAATGCGCGGAACGTGCCGCCCGCGTAAGGCGAGCCAGACCCCGACCAGCACGAGCGCTGCGGCAACCAGGGCGAGCGCCGGGCTCTTCCGCCGCGACGGAGGAGCCGGAGCGAGTGAGGCCGAGATCGCCGCACGGGGCGCGCCGATCTCGCCGAGCGCTTCGTCGATCTGGATCCGGGCGTCCCCGATGTCGCGCAGCCTGCGGTTCGGGTCCTTCTGCAGGCAACGCCCGAGAAGGTCCCGGATGCGCGGCGGCGTTCCCGGCGGGAGGGCCTCCCAGTCCGGCTCCGACGTGACGATCGCGGCGAGGACGTCTGTCGCTGTCTCGCCGGTGAAGGCCCGGCGGCCCGTGAGAAGCTCGTAGAGGACGCAGCCAAAAGACCAGATGTCCGTCCGCTTGTCCACGAACCTGCCCCGCGCCTGCTCCGGGCTCATGAACTCCGCAGTGCCCAGGATGACGCCGGGCTGCGTCCCTTCGAGGACGAGCGTCGGGGAAAGAGAGGCATCTGAGTCCGGCCCGGTCTCCTTCGCGTCGAATGCCTTCGCGAGACCGAGGTCGAGGACCTTGACCCGGCCTTCCGGGGTGACCTTGATGTTGGCGGGCTTCAAATCCCGGTGGATGATCCCGCGCTCGTGCGCCGCCTCGAGCGCCTCGGCGATCTGGCGGGCGATGCGCAACGACTCGTCGAGCGCCAGTCCCCCTCGCGAGAGCTTTTCCGAGAGCGTCTCTCCCGGGACGAGCTCCATCACGATGAACTGCGTGCCGTCGACCTCTTCCAGGCCGTAGATCGCCGCGATCGAGGGGTGATTCAGGGCGGCCAGCATCCGCGCTTCGCGCTCGAAACGCGAAAGACGCCCCGGGTCGCGCGAGAACTGTTCGGGGAGGCCTTTGATCGCGACTTCGCGCCCGAGGCGCGTATCGAGCGCGCGATACACCTCGCCCATGCCGCCCGACCCGAGAGGGTCGAGAATCGCATAGACGCCGAGCTTCGAGCCCGCCGCGAGGGCCATCGGGATTTGCCCGGCGATTCTATGCTTTCCGCCGCGCCGGAATCGCCGCCGCTCTCCTCTCCGGTTGCGGCGGCCCGGCGCTATCTCAGGCCGGGCGAGAAGGTCGGATCCTGCGAGACGTTGTCGATCACGGCGGCGAACGCGAAGACGTCGATTCCGGGCGAATCGATCGAGAGAGTCAGGGTCTGGCCGTCGGGCATTTGCACGCCCGGGAAAAGCGCCGCGAGGCTCCTCTGGACGTATCCGAGCGGCGTAACGGCGACAACCGTTCGCCGATCGCCTTTCCATCGGCTCGCCGGAGCGTCATACCATCTCTCGCACGCGAGAGTGGCGGAACCGGCAGACGCGCGGGACTTAGGATCCCGTGGGGAAACCCGTGAGGGTTCGAGTCCCTCCTCTCGCACTAATTCAGCGATTCCGGCCCGACTCCAATTCACCTCTTCAGCGTTGACCCCCAACTAAGCCGCGACGTGAAACAGGCGGGCGAGAAGCTGGAAATACTCCTCGGGGGCCTGCTCGACGCGAACGCAGAAGCCGCTCGGAACGAAACGCGCCAGGTGCTGCGGCACCCTGTAGGAACGGACGACCACGACCTGCATCAGGAAGTTCTTCCCTGCGGCGACCTTGATCCGCAGGGAGAGAGGAGTTTCAGGCTTGGGGAAAACAATCGAACAGACGAACAGTCCCATGGGCGACAGGTTGTGCGTAAACCCGAAGCAGGTTTTTCCCGCCACCCGGAATTCCACGGGGTAACGTTTTTTGATCCGCGTGAAACGCCGTCTCTCCGTCATGGACTGACCTCCGGCGTGACGGCAATGGGAGTTCGGGGAGTGTAGATCGTGCGAGCGTCTCTCTCGCGTGATCGGCGTCACGGTCGCTGCAGGAAAGATTCCGACCCGACGAAGGTCGTAAGCTGGATTCGCCGCGCCGCGAAACGGTCCGCGGGCGCGCGGAATTCGACAACCGGTGTAGCGCTCGGGCATAGTCTGACCGTTCGATACGTTCCGGAAATCCCGTGTCCAATCTGAAGCGCCTGCTTCCGATCCTCGTTCTGGGACTGCTGACGCGTCCGTTGCTGGCGGCCGATGCGACTGTCCTCGACCGTATCTTCGCCCGGAAGGCAGCGGATGAGACCGCTTCGATCCTCGTCGTGTTCCGCGAGCAGGCAGATCTTTCGGGCGCGGCGAACATTTCGAACCGCGAGGAGAAGAGGCGGTTCGTGTACGAGGCCTTGCGATCGACGGCCGACGCCACCCAGCCGCCTCTCCGCCGCCGCCTCGAACGAGCGGGTGCGCGCTTTCAGGCTTTCTATCTGGTCAACATGCTCGCGGTCGAGGCCGATCGGCCTCTCGCGGAGGACATCGCCTCCCTCGACGACGTCGCGCTCCTCGCACCGAACCGTCCGGTGCATCTCGCGCTTCCGCGAAAGGAGGATCCCGGGGTCTCGCCCCTGTCCGCGGGCGTGGTCGAAGCGAGCCTTGAGGTCGTGCACGCCACCTCGGTCTGGAACCTCGGCTTCACCGGTCAGGGCGTGGTCGTGGGAATCGCGGACACGGGCGTCGACTGGGAGCACCCGGCCCTGAAGAATCGCTACCGCGGATTCGACGGCGCATCCGTCTCGCACGCGTACAACTGGCACGACTCGATCCACACGGCGAACCCGGGCAATCCGTGCGGAACGGATTCGGCGGTTCCCTGTGACGACAGCTCGCACGGCTCGCACGTCACCGGGACTGCGGTCGGCACGGACGGCGGCGACAACCAGATCGGCATGGCGCCGGGAGCCCGCTGGATCGCCTGCCGGAACATGGACCGCGGCGACGGCACGCCCGCACGCTATACGGAGTGCTTCCAGTTCTTCCTGGCTCCGACCGATTCCGCGGGAGCCAATCCGCGGCCCGAGATCGGCGCCGACGTCATCAGCAACTCGTGGGGTTGTCCGCCGAGCGAGGGATGTACGGATCCGGACGTCCTCCGCGCGGTCGTCGAGAACACGCGGGCTGCGGGTATTTTCCTCTCGGTCGCCGCGGGAAACGGCGGCTCCACCTGCTCGACGGTCGACACCGTGCCGGGCTTCTACGACGCGGCGTTCTCGGTCGGAGCGACGACCCTGTCCGACACGATCGCGGGCTTCAGCAGCCGGGGCCCGGTGACGGTCGACGGCTCGAATCGTATGAAGCCGGACGTCGTCGCGCCGGGCGTCTCGATCCGCTCTTCGGTGCCCGGGGCGGAGTACACGCGGTTCTCGGGCACCTCGATGGCGACGCCGCACGTCTCCGGCGCCGTGGCGCTCATCTGGTCCGCGGCGCCCTGGCTGGCGAACCACGTCCCCGAGACCGAGGCTCTCCTTCGCGCGACGGCGGTTCGGCTGACTTCGGAGCAAGAGTGCGGCGGCGTCCCGGGCTCGGCGATCCCCAACCCGGTCTTCGGATGGGGAAGGATCGACGTCGCGGCCGCCGTCTCCGCCGCTCTCGCTGCCGCCGCTCCTCCCGTGCCCGCGCCGCGGATCCCCGTGAGCCGGTCGAGGCCGGGGGCGCGCAGGATCTCGCCGCGAAGCTGACGGCGGCTCGACGGAACGAACCGCGGGTTGCTCGTCGCCGCGTCCAGTAGACTCCATCGCCCATGGTCGTCGTGAACTCGCGCGAGGAGTCGGAGACCTCGACGACCCTCGAGATCGAGGTCCCCGCCGAAGACGTCGAGAGGACGTACGGCGCGGTCGCGCGCGCCTTCGCCCGTCGCGCGGCAATGCCGGGGTTCCGGCGCGGTCACGTGCCGGAGCACCTCGTCGCCCAGCGGTTCGCCGGCGAGATCCGCGAGGAAGTGCTCGAACGGCTGCTCCCGGCGGCAATCTCCTCTGCCATCGAGGAGAAGAGCCTCGTGGTCCTGGGTTCCCCGCGGGTCGAAAACCTCGAGTGGAGCCAGCCGGGACCGATTCGCTTCTCCGCGCACCTCGACTTGAAGCCGGTGGTCGACCCCGGGGAGTACCGCGGGATTCCGGTCGAGGACCTATCCACCGAGCCGTCCGAGGAGGAGGTCCAGGGGGTCCTCGATCGGATCCGCGAGTCGCACGCCGAGTTCCATCCGATCGAGGGACGGCGCGCGGCCGCCGGCGACTATGCCGTCGCGGACGTCGCGGGGCGTTTCGTCGAGATCCTCGAGCCCGGCCAGGAACCCCGCACGTTCCGGGACGAGAAGATCACGCTCGAGATCGGCCATCCCGACTCGATGCCCGAGATCAACGAGGCATTGACCGATGCGTTGCCCGGCGAGATGCGCGCCTTCCGTAAGAGCTTCGGAGACGAGTTCCCGAACGAGAACTTCCGCGGGAAGACGGTCGACTACGAAGTGACCTTGGTCGCTCTCAAGGAAAAACGCCTGCCGCCTCTCGACGACGAGTTCGCGCGAGCGGTCACGGGGACAGGCCCTGCGGGCCTGCACCCGGAGTCCGCCGAGGCTCTCCGGGAGAAGGTCCGCGCGAACTTGCGGCAGGAGAAGGAGGCGTCGCGTCGGCGAAAGTTCCGACACGACATTCTCGGCACGATCCTGTCCAGGACGAACGTCCCGGCTCCAGAGGTGCTCGTCGAGTCCGAATTGAACGCGTCCCTGCGCGACTACGCGCGCTACCTCGTGGCGAACGGGGTCGACGCGAAGGAGATCGACTGGGACAAGGTCAAGGCGGACGCCCGGCCGGGCGCCGAGCGCCGCGTGCGCGAGTACCTGGCGTTGGACGCGGTGGCGCGCCGCGAGGAGATCGCGATCACCGACACG
>DASXSX010000154.1:0-7452 GCA_036505815.1 Thermoanaerobaculia bacterium | reverse complement strand
GACGATGATCAACAGCATGGGGATCGTCGGCTGGGGGGTCGGCGGCATCGAGGCGGAAGCGGGAATGCTCGGACAGCCGGTCTACATGCTGATGCCCGACGTCGTCGGCGTCCACATGACCGGGCGTCTCTCGGAGGGCGCGACCGCGACCGACCTCGCGCTTCACGTCACCGAGATGCTCCGGAAGACGCGCGTCGTCGGAAAGTTCGTCGAGTTCCACGGCGAGGGCGCGGCATCGCTTCCGGTGACGGATCGCGCTCCCGTCGCGAACATGGCCCCGGAGTACGGCGCGACGATCGGCTTCTTTCCCGTCGACGAGGAGACGTGCCGGTACCTGCTCGCCACCGGGCGGTCGGAGGAGCACGTCGCGGCCTTCCGCAGCTATTACGAGGCGCAGGGACTGTTCGGGATGCCGCGGGGCGGAGAGTGCGACTACTCCCAGCTGCTCGAGCTCGATCTCGCAAGCGTCCGTCCCAGCGTTTCAGGGCCGCGGCGGCCGCAGGACCGGATCCCGCTCCCCGATCTCGGACGCGTCTTCCGGGAGCTGCTCACGAAGTCGCCCGCGGACGGCGGTTACGGCAAGCCACCGGACAGCGTGTCGCGCCGGTTTCCCACGCGGATCGGGACCGACGCGCCGACGCCGGAGAAGCCGCTCGTCGGAGGGGGCAAGCAGGAGCTGGAGCCGTTCGTCGCGGGGAAGAAGGACACCAACCCGCTGACCGAGATCGAGATGGTCAACAACCGTCCGAGCCCGACGCGGGTCGACGAAGTGGCCGAAGAGGTGCTTCCATCCGCGTCGGTGGCGCTCGGACACGGAGACGTCCTGATCGCCGCGATCACGTCTTGTACGAACACGTCGAACCCGGCGCTCATGTTCGGCGCCGCCCTGCTCGCGAAGAAGGCGGTCGAGCTCGGCCTCTCCGTGCCGGCGTACGTCAAAGCTTCGTTCGCTCCCGGTTCCCGCGTCGTCACCGACTACCTCGGCCGCGCCGGGCTCCAGACGTACCTCGATCGGCTCGGGTTCCACCTGGTCGGCTACGGCTGCACGACATGCATCGGCAACTCGGGTCCGCTCGATCCCCGCGTCGAGGAGGTCGTCACCGGCCAGGACTTGATCGCGGCTTCAGTCCTCTCGGGCAACCGCAACTTCGAGGCGCGGATCCAGCAGAGCATCAAGGCGAACTTTCTGATGAGCCCGCCGCTCGTCGTCGCGTTCGCGCTCGCCGGACGGATCGACCGCGACCTGACCTCCGAGCCGATCGGACGCGACCAATCGGGCCGGGACGTCTTCCTGCGCGACCTGTGGCCTTCCTCCGAGGAGATCGCATCGGCGGCGCGGACCGCCGTGGGCCCCGATTCGTACCGGCGCCTCTACGGCCACGCGGCCGAGGAGAACCCGCTGTGGAACGACATCACGGCGCCGACCGGAAAGGTCTACGCGTGGGACGACTCGTCGACCTACATCCAGGAGCCGCCGTTCTTCCACAAGTTCTCGATGACGCCCGGCGAAGTCTGCGACATCAAAGGGGCGCGGGCGCTGGCGATCTTCGGAGACTCGGTGACGACGGACCACATCAGCCCGGCCGGTGCGATCAAGAAAGACAGCCCCGCCGGCCACTACCTCCAGGAGCGCGGGGTCGCGCCCGAGGACTTCAACAGCTACGGATCGCGGCGGGGCAACGATCGCGTCATGACGCGCGGCACCTTCGCGAACGTGCGGATCCGCAACCTCATGGTGCCGGGCGAGGAAGGCGGAGTGACCATCTACCAGCCGCACGGCGAGAAGATGTCGATCTACGACGCCGCGATCAAGTATCAGGCCGCGGGCGTTCCGCTCGTCGTATTCGGCGGAGGAGAATACGGCTCGGGAAGCTCGCGGGACTGGGCGGCGAAAGGCACGCGCCTCCTGGGCGTGCGCGCCGTCATCGCGCAGAGCTTCGAGCGCATTCATCGCTCGAACCTGGTCGGCATGGGCGTTCTCCCCTGCCAGTTCCCCGAGGGTATCGGAGCAGGCAAGCTCGGTCTCGATGGCACCGAGGTATTCGACCTGACCGGGATCGAGGCCGGGCTCCGTCCGCGTGGCGAGGTAACCTTGACCATCCGACGGGTGAGCGGCGCCGTCGAGGAGGTCCGCCTGCGCGCGAGGATCGACACCCCGATCGAGGTAGACTACTACCGCCACGGCGGAATCCTTCCGTACGTGCTTCGACAACTGGTTGCCTGATCCGGACTGACCCAGGACCCAGACCGAAGACGCAGGGAGCTCGAGGGCCCGTTTTCCCTCCTGGGTCGTGGGTCCTGGATCTCGTCGTTATCATTGGACCGGTGACCACGAGCACTCCGTCCGCCCAGCGTTTTCTCGAGGCCTGTTACGGCCGTCCGGTCGACAGAGCGCCGGCGTGGATGATGCGGCAGGCGGGCCGATATCTCCCGGAGTATCGCGAGGTGCGCCGCCGGGTCTCGTTCATCGAACTGTGTCGCGATCCGGACCTCGCCGCCGAAGTGTCCCTGCAGCCCTTCCGGCGCTTCGCTCCGGACGGGGTCATCTTCTTTTCCGACATCCTGGTTCCGGTCCAGGCGATGGGCGTCCGGGTCGAGTTCGGCAAAGACGGCCCGAGGCTTCCGCGTCCGGTCCGGACGGGAGACGACGTTCTCAAGCTGCGCCGCTTCGATCCCGCCGCCGATCTCCGCTTCACCGGCGAGATCATCAAGAGGTTGCGGCGCGAGGTCGGGGACAGCGCCGCGGTCATCGGCTTCGCCGGCGCGCCCTGGACGCTCGCGTGCTACCTCGTCGAGGGGCTGACTTCGAAGTCGTTCGCGCCGATCAAGCAGATGATGAGCTGGGGGCAGCGGACGCTCGAGGGGCTTCTGAATTTGCTCGCCGACGTCATCGGCGACGTGCTTTCGTTCCAGATCGCTTCGGGAGCGCAGGCCGTCCAGGTCTTCGACACGTGGGCCGGCGAGCTTTCGCGGGAAGACTATGAGCGGTGGGCCCTCCCCGCGGTCACCCGTGCGATCGCCGGCATCCGGCGGACAGGACAACCGGTCATCCTCTACGTCAACGGCTGCTCACACCTCCTCGAGGCAATGAACGAGTCGGGAGCCGACGTGCTCTCGGTGGACTGGAGGCTCTCCCTCGCCGAGGCGCGGCAGCGCCTCCGGCAACGCCCTCTGCAGGGGAACCTCGACCCGGGCGCGCTTCTGGGGGGGACGGGGGACGTCCGGCGGCGGGTTCGAAAGATGCTGGCGGAGACGGGCGGGATCGGGCACGTCGTCAACCTCGGGCACGGAGTTCTGCCGCAGACTCCGATCGAATCGGCCGAGGCGTTCTTCGAGGCCGTTCGGGAGGCCGGCGTCGTGCAGCCGGCGGAGGCGCCCGCGTGAACGAGAAGCCCCTTCCGGTCGAGGAAGTCTCGGTCGACCTCCTCCGCCGCTACAACGTTCCCGGCCCGCGGTATACCTCGTATCCGACGGCGCCGGTCTGGCGGGAGGGCTTCTCCCCCCGCGACTACGAGGAAATCCTCGCGAGCTCACGGGGGGCGGACTCCCCCGCGCCGCTCTCGCTCTATCTCCACATCCCGTTCTGCGAAAGCCTCTGTTACTTCTGCGCCTGCACCGTCGTGATCACCGGGAACCACTCCGTGGAGGAGCCTTACCTCGCGCTCCTCGAGCGAGAGATCGACTGGATCGCCGCGCGGTCGGGCGTTGGGCGGGAAGTCGTCCAGCTCCACTGGGGAGGCGGCACCCCGACGTATCTCTCTCCTGATCGCATCTCCCGCCTCGCGGTGAGGCTGCGTGCGTCATTTCGTTTCGCGGAAAACGCCGAGGTCGGCGTCGAAGTGGACCCGCGCGTCACGACGCCCGCGCACCTGGAGGCGCTCCGAAGCGCCGGGTTCAATCGACTTTCGATGGGGGTGCAGGACTTCGATCCCGATGTGCAGAAGGCGATTCATCGAATCCAGCCGTTCGAAGAGACGCGCGCGCTCGTCGAGGCCGCGCGCGGAATGGGTTTCGACAGCATCAACATGGACTTGATCTACGGTCTGCCCCTCCAGACGGCGGACTCCTTTGGGGCGACGATCGAGAGCATTCTGGCGATCGGGCCGGACCGCCTCGCTGTGTACTCCTACGCCAACGTGCCGTGGCTGAAGAAGCACCAGAAGCTGCTCGAGCCGAATCTGCCCGGCGAGCGCGAGAAGTTCGAGATCTTCCGCACCGCGCTCGGGCGCTTCACGCAAGCGGGCTACGAGTACATCGGGATGGATCACTTCGCACGGCCGGACGACGAGCTGGCGCGGGCCCGGCGCAACCGCACTCTCCACCGCAACTTTCAGGGCTACACGACCAAGGCGGGAACGGATCTCGTGGGTCTGGGGGTCTCCGCGATCGGGGCGATCGGCGACGCCTTCGTCCAGAACCGCCGTGATCTGCCGGACTATCGGATGGCCATCGAGAAGCACGGCGCGGCGACGTTCCGGGGCTTCCGGCTCTCGTTCGACGATCGAGTCCGTCGGGCGGTGATCGGAAACCTGCTCTGTCACGGCCTCGTGGTCGTTCCCGAGATCGAGCGGACCTTCGGGATCGATTTTCCGACGTACTTCGCGGACTCTCTGGAAGGCCTCGCCCCCTGCGCGCGAGACGGCCTGGTCGAGATCTCTACCTCCGAGATCCGCGCGACCCCGCTCGGCCGCATCTTTTTGCGCAATTTGGCAATGCCCTTCGACGCGTACCTGCCGGCGCAAATGGAGAAACCCATCTTCTCCAAAACGCTGTAATGCTGCCCCGTTGACCGATCGCGCGATTCTCTTCCTCCAGCTCGGCGGTCCGGAAAATCTCCAGGAAGTTCCTTCCTTCCTCTACCGGCTCTTCTCCGATCCGGACGTCATCCGGGTAAAGCCGGCGATCCTGCGCAAGACGATCGCGGCGTCGATCGCCCTCGCGCGCCAGCGCACGTCCCGGTCGCTCTACGCGTCGATCGGAGGCGGCTCCCCCATCCGCCGGTGGACCGAGACGCAGGCGGCCGGAGTCGAGAAGCTCCTCCGGGAGTCGGGCCGCGACGTCTTCGTCCGGGCGGCGATGAACTGCTCGGCGCCGCTCGTCGAAGACGTGGTCGCCGAGCTCGCCGACCGCGGCATCCGCCGGTTTCTCGCGCTGCCGCTCTACCCGCAGTACTCGCTGACGACGACGAAGGGGGCGCTCGAGCGCTCCCGGGCGGCCGTCGCGAAATTCGCCCGCGGCGCCGACCTCCACGAGCTCGGCTCCTGGCCGGTCCATCCGGGCTTCGTCGCCGCGCACGCCGAGTCGATCCGCGAGGAGATCGGGCGCTTTCCCGACCCGATACCCGGGAGCGTGCACCTGCTCTACTCCGCGCACTCGGTCCCGAAGAAGCTCGTCACCCGGGAAGGCGATCTCTACCCGAGGGAAGTCGAGGCCTCCGTCGCAGCGATCGACGCCGCGCTCGGCGACCGTTCGCCGTCATCGCTCGCGTACCAGTCCAAGCTCGGACCGGTCGAGTGGCTCGGTCCACCCACGTTGGACGAGATCGGCCGTCTGGGAAGAGCGGGAGTCCGGCAGGTCCTCGTGATCCCGATCGCGTTCGTCAGCGATCACGTCGAGACGCTCTACGAGGTGGATCAGCTCTTCGCGGAAGCAGCGGGCAACGCCGGGATCCCGCATTTCCGCCGGACGCCCGGCCTGAACGACCGCCCGGCATTCCTGCGCGCTCTCGCGGACCTGGCGCTTTCGAGCGAACGCTTCTGGGAATGACGACCGCAGTCGTCGGCGCGGGCCTCTCCGGGCTCGTGCGGGCGCGGGTTCTCGCCGCGCGCGGCGAGGATGTGACGCTCTTCGAGTCTTCCGACCGGGCGGGCGGGGTCGTCCGATCGGAGAAGGTCGATGGCTACCTCCTCGAGCTCGGACCGAATACCGTGCGTCCGACGCCGGAGCTCTGGGCGCTCGTCGAAGAGCTCGGCCTCGAGTCCGAAACGCTTCTCGCCGACCCGCGCACGCCGCGGTACATCGACTTCGGCGGCCGCCTCCATCCGCTCCCGATGTCGCCCGGGGCTTTGCTGCGGACGCGTCTCCTCTCGGCGCGAGGAAAGCTCCGTCTCCTCGCCGAGCCGTTCGTGCGGGCGGGAGATCGGTCCAGCGAGACCGTGCGCGAGTTCTTCACGAGACGCCTCGGGTCAGAGGTCGCCGATCGGTTCGTCGAGCCATTCGTCGCGGGGATCTGGGCCGGAAAATCCGACGATCTCTCTCTGGAAGGCGCCTTTCCGACGCTCGCGCGGTGGGAGGTGGAGCGAGGAAGCCTGATGCGCGGAGCGCTCGCCGCACGGCTCGGCGCTCGCAAAGGTGTCGCTTCGGCGAGACGCGGTCTCCTCTCCTTCCGCGCCGGTCTCGAAAGCCTTCCGCGGCGGTTGGCGAAGGACCTCGGGGCAAGGGCGCGGCTGGGGGCGGCCGTCGACTCGCTTCACCGCGCCGGGAATGGCTGGAAGCTTTCCGTTGCCGGGGAGAGCGTCGAGGTCGAGCGGGTGTGCATCGCGACGCCGGCCGGAGAGGCCGCGCGGCTCGTGGAGAGCTTTGCCCCGGAGGCCGCCGCGGCGCTCGCGGCGATCCCGTACACGCCACTCGTTGTCGTCCACCTGTCTGCGCCCGCCGGGGCGGGCCGCGCGGGTTTCGGGCATCTCGTCGTTCCGCAGCCCGGCTGCCGCATCCTCGGGGCGATCTGGTCGTCGGGTCTCTTTGCCAGCCGCGCGCCGGCTGGCCGGGCTCTCTTCACCGTCTTTCTCGGCGGCGCTCGCGATCCCGCCGCTCTCAGTCTCGCCGGCGGAGACGTCGTCGAGATCGCTTCCCGGGACCTCTCGGCCGCCCTGGTGACTCGGGAGAAGTTCGACCCCGTCCGGATCACGCGATATCCGCGCGCCATCCCGCAGTACGACCTCGATCATCGAAGCCGTCTCGAGGCGCTCTCCCGCGCCGAGGCGCGTCTGCCCGGACTCTCTTTTCTCGGCAGCTACCGGGGCGGGATCGCGGTCGGCGATGTCGTTCGATCGGCCCTCGCCCTCTGACGGCCCGTCCTCTCGGGAGGACGATCCCCGGGTGGGCGGTCTCGGTAAAGCACTGAGAACGCAGGTGGGCCGTTCTGGTCCAGTGCTTGCGTCATTCGCGCGATGGAGGTCAACGACGATGAAGATTCTCAAAGCACGACATGCCGGCGTTCTCGCGCTCGGGATCGCGCTCGCCGGCTTCTTTGCGCTGTCTTCGGTGGCGAGCGCCCAATACCGGAGCCAGCGGGGCGTTCTGAACGATCGGTCCTACGAGCGAATGCGCCAGTGGGCTCACGATCTCGACGGGCTCGCCCAGCACGCCCGTGAGCAGGCGCACGCTCAGCAGGGGGGTTATCGCGGCTTCCGGCGGGACACCAAGTTTCTGAGGTCGATCGATCACTTCGCG
>DASXSX010000153.1:0-18515 GCA_036505815.1 Thermoanaerobaculia bacterium | reverse complement strand
GCAGATCCAGGCGCTCGAGCGAAAGTCGTCCAGCAAGGAGGAGGTCGCGCGGCTGAACACGAGCGTCTCGGAGCAGACGCAGCAGCTCCTGAAGTCCAACGCCGACACAGGCGTGAAGCTGGGCGAGCTCTCCACCGCGATCGAGCAGCTCCAGGCGAAGCTCGAGGACACCAACCGCCGTCTCTCTCAGCTCTCGCAGCAGATCGCCGAGACGCAAGGAGACCTGCTCCGGATGCGCGGCGGCACGTCTTCCGTGCCCCCGACCGGCATTCCCGGCGGCCCCTCCGGGACGGCAAATCCCTCGTCGCCGCGGATCGGCGAGCCGTCCGCGAACCCGGGGCGGCCCACGCCGAGCGACGCGGTCGTCCGGCCCGCCGCCGGCCCCTCGGAGCTCTACGACACGGCATACGCGGACTACACCAAGGGCCGGTACGCGCTCGCGATCCAGGGCTTCCAGGAGTACCTACAGTCGTACCCGTCGACCGATCTTTCCGACAACGCCCAGTACTGGATTGGAGAATCCCACTACGCCCAGAAGAAGTATCCCGAGGCAATCGCGGACTTCGACCGCCTGTTGAAGGACTTTCCGAAGAGCGACAAGGCCCCCGCGGCGCTGCTCAAGAAGGGCTACGCGCTCTTGGAGCTCGGGCAAAAAGCCGAGGCGGTCGTCTCTCTTCAGTACGTCATCCACGAGCACCCCGCATCGGAAGAGGCGCGGCTCGCCCGCGCACGCCTGAAAGCGATCGGGGTCGAAGCCCGATAGAGATCGCTCGGGGTCTGATCCCAAAGGGGTCGGAACAGGAGAAACTCAGCCAACCATGGCCAACATCAAATCCGCCCAGAAGCGCATGCGTCAGACGGTGAATCGTCAGGCGCGGAACAAGAGCGTCCGCTCACGGCTGCGCACGGCAATCAAGAAGCAACGCACTTCCGAAGACCGCGGAAAGCCGGAGAGCCTGTCCGCGACCTATTCGGAGATCGATCACGCCCGGAAGAAGGGCGTCATCCACGCCAACGCCGCGGCGCGCTACAAGGCGCGCCTGGCGAAAGCGGCCGCCAAAACGTAGTTCGTCAGAACCCCTCGAGCACGCTCGACACCAGGCTCGCCGCGAAGCGCTCTGCGACGCGGTCGATCGCCTCGTTCTCCCGGTCGGCATAGGACGCTGCGCTCGTCGGAAGCGTGTAGTTCTCACGAAACGTGTAGGCGGGGTTTTCCCAGAGAACTTTCTCGTCCGGCAACGTCTTCAGCGACATCCGGGCGGTGATCGCCACCTGGTACTCCTTCGCCCGGCCGAGCTCGTCGAAGGCGACGGCATACAGGTCGAACTGCGTGACCGTGCCGGAGAGCTCGGCGTCCGCCGATCGCGCGTCGGCGCTCACCTCGAAGCGGCCGCGGGTCGCGAGCTCGCGCGCGATCTCTCGCGACACCCGCTGCTCCACGCCGACCCGCGAGGTCCCGTTCTGGAGCGTCTGGAAGCGGATCACGCGGACGCCGGCGGGGAGTGTCGACCCGCGTCCCACGAGCGAATATCCGCATCGAAGAGCCGATACCGCGGCGAGTACGAGCGCCGCCCGAGAGAGCCCGGCACGCGCGAACGTCCGCTTCAACGGACGACCAGATTCAGGAGGCGGTCCGGCACGTAGACCGATCGGGTGATCTCCTTGCCCTCGACCCACGGGCGGATCTTCTCGTCACGGCAAGCGAGCTCGAGCGCGGTGGCCTCTCCCTCGCCCCGCTCGACGTCGAGCCTTCCCCGGACCTTTCCGTTGACCTGCACGACCAGCGTCACGCGCGGACTCGTCGCGAGCTCGGAATCGAACTCGGGCCAGGCCGCCTCGAGCAGAAACGGCTTCTCACCCAGGCGCTCCCACCACTCCTCGGTCAGATGGGGCGCGACCGGATGAAGCAGCTTCAAGAGCGTCTTCGTCGCTCCGACGTAGACTGCGGCCGGCTCGGAACCGGCTTCGAGCGCGTCCGAGATCGCCCGCTGAAACTCCATGAGCGCCGCCACCGCCGTGTGGAAATGGAAGCGCTCCGCATCCTCGGTGACGCGCCGGATCGTGCGGTGCTCGAAGCGCGTCAGGGGTGTGTCGGAAGGAGCGGGCTGGCCGCCGGCTCCGGAGGCGATCTCGCGGACCCGTGTGCATAGATCGTGGACGCGATTCAGGAACCGGAACGCGCCCGCGACGCCGTCCTCGGACCACTCCGACTCCTTTTCGGGAGGTCCGATGAAGAGGGTGTAGAGCCGGACGGTGTCAGCGCCGAACCTCTCGATCAGCTCGTCGGGTGAAACCGTGTTCCCCCGCGACTTGGACATCTTCTCGACCTTGCCGGTCGCGGCGTTGACGCGCGTGATCATCCCCTGGTTGAAGAGACGCTCGAAAGGCTCCTCGATGTCGACGAGTCCCATGTCCTTCAAGACCCGGCAGACGAACCGGGAGTAGAGCAGGTGCAGGATCGCGTGCTCGATGCCGCCGACGTACTGGTCGACCGGCATCCACCGCGCCGCGCGCTCCGAGTCGACCATCCGCGTCTCGTCGCGGGGGTTCAAGAAGCGGAGGTAGTACCAAGACGAATCGACGAAAGTGTCCATGGTGTCCGTCTCGCGCCGCGCCGGTTCCCCGCACCTGGGGCAACGGGTCTCGACGAAGGCCTTCGACTTCTCGAGCGGATTGCCCTCCGCGCCGCGGAACTCGACGTCTTCTGGAAGGAGCACCGGCAGGTCTTCGTCCGGCACGGGCACGACGCCGCAACGCGGACAGTGGATCGCCGGGATAGGAGTACCCCAGTAGCGCTGCCGCGAGATCAGCCAGTCGCGGAGGCGATAACCGACCTTTCCCTTGCCGAATCCGTTTCGTTCGATCCACTCGACTGCGCGGCGCACGGCCTCGGGGCCGCAGGGCGTTCCGTTCCACTCGCCGGAGTTGTAGAGATACCCGACGTAGGGCACGGCCGCCGTCATCGAGTCGGGATCGAGCTCGGCCTCTTCGGTCCGGTAGACGGGCCGGACCGGCAAGCCGAAGCGGCGCGCAAATTCGAAGTCGCGCTGGTCGTGCGCGGGAACGCCCATGATCGCGCCGGTCCCGTACTCGGGGAGTACGAAGTTCGCGAGCCAGACCGGAATCTTTTCTCCCGTGGCCGGATTGATCGCGACGAAGCCGGTGTCGAGCCCTTCCTTGACTCCTCCCTCGGCCTCCCGTTCGGGGCGGGACTCGCGCCGGACTTTCTCGACGAACTCCTCGATGGCCGCGCGCTTGCCGGAGCGCTCCGCGAGTGTCGCGACCGCCGGATGCTCCGGCGCGAGCGCCAGGAATGTGGCGCCGAAGAGCGTGTCCGGCCGGGTCGTGAAGACTAAGACCGGCTCGACGAGCGCGTCGACGCGAAAGGAGATTTCCGCCCCTTCGGACCGGCCGATCCAGTTGCGCTGCATCGTCTTGACCCGCTCGGGCCATTCGGAGAGAGAGTCCAGGCCCGCGACCAGCCGCTCGGCATAGTCGGTCACGCGGAAGAACCATTGCGTGAGGTCACGGATCTCGACCAAGTCATCGGATCGCTCGCACCGGCCGTTCACGACCTGCTCGTTGGCGAGCACCGTTCGGCAGCCGGGGCACCAGTTGACCGGCGCTTTACGGCGGTACGCTAGCCCCCGCTCCCACATCCGGAGGAAAAGCCACTGGTTCCACCGGTAGTAGGACGGCTCGCAGGAGGCGAGCTCCTTTGACCAGTCGTAGAGAAGGCCGAGCGCGCGCAACTGCTCCTTCATCCCCGCGATGTTGGCGAGCGTGTAATCGCGCGGATGGACGCCGCTCTGGATGGCGGCGTTCTCCGCGGGCAGCCCGAAGGCGTCCCAGCCCATCGGGTTCAACGCCTTGCGGCCCGCCATCCGCTCCCGGCGATACAGCGCGTCCCCCAGAATGTAGTTGCGGCCGTGGCCAACGTGGAGACGGCTCGCCGACGGGTACGGATACATGTTGAGCATGTAGAACTCGTTGCCGGGCACGGACGTGTCCACTTCAGCCACGGCGCTTTCTTCCCAGCGGCGCCGCCACTTTTCTTCGATCGCGGCCGGGTCGTAGCGGTCGGTCATCCCCGGCAATATAACAAGGGCTTACGGGGCGGACGCGCGCACTCGCAGGGTCGTATCTCCGGCTCTCACGGGCTCATATGCCAGCTCCCCGGAGAAGGTCAGCGAAGCGACGAAGAGCGAGCGCGGACGCGCGAGCGCGCGGCGGCCGAACGGGAGATAGCGCGCATCGACCCCGTTCACCGAAGCGCTCGGGTCGGAGAAGACGAAGCCGCGATCCGGATAGTGGATCTCGATCCACCGGTGGTAGGCGCCTCCAATGTCGGGCTCGTAACCGGGCGTGCGGGGCGGGCTCTTCAACACACCCTGAACGGTCCGTGCGTGGATTCGTGCGCGACGCAGCAGGTCGACGGCGAGCTCCGAGAGGCCCACGCAGTTCGCCCGCCGCTGCCCGAACACGGCCGTCGGGTCCTGCATCCGGACCCGGTCTGGATCGTAGCGGACGAGCGCCGCGAGACCCGAAAGGATTCTTTCGACGGCGGCAGTCTGGCTCACCGCGCCCGCGACCGCCCTCTCGACGAAGGCGTCTCGCTCCGGCGCGCGCGGCAACGCGGCGTCCCGCGGAAGACCGGTCGGAAACGGCGCCCGGCTCGCGAGCGGCGAGTCGCTGACGCGTACCGAAAGCTCGATCGCGCCCCGCGGACCGGCCGAGACCGCGAGCGAGTAGCCGTCGTTGTCGTATTGATCGAAGAACCGGGCCGCCTCCCCCTCTGCGCGGTACGTCGCGACCTGCTCTCCCGCGGTGGCCACCGCGGCGGCCGCCGCCACCAAGACGATGCAGGCGAGGCGTCGGATCACGATTCGGCGAGACCGGCCCGGCCGGACTTCAGCACCCCGTCGAGGATCCCGTTGATGAACTGGGAAGAGCGCGGCGTCGAGAATCGCTTGGCGATCTCGAGCGCCTCGTCGATCACCACTGGCCGTGGAGTCTCCGGCTCGTGGAGGAGCTCGAACAGCGCCATCCGGAGGATGTTGCGGTCCACGATCGGCATCCGCATCAGACGCCAGTGGTCGGCCTGCCGCGAAATCAGGGCGTCGAGCGTCTCGCGATGCTCGAGCGTCCCCGCGACCAGGCGTTTCGTGAAGTTGCGGAGCCCTTCCGAGACATTCTGAAGGTCCGTCGAGCGCTGGAACATGTCGGCCGGCGGCGTTCCCGCGACGTCGTGCTCGAAGAGCATCTGCAGAGCGAGCTCGCGGGCTTTCCTTCGCGCGCCCACGTCACTTCCTCCGCAACCGGCGACGCAGGTTCGCCATCTCGACCGCGGCTTCCGCCGCTTCCGCCCCCTTGGACACGCGGGATTGGGCCTGCTCCATCGTGTCGCAGGTCAGGAGACCGAATCCGATCGGCACGCCGGTCTCGGCGGACAACGCCGCGAGCGCACTCGCCACGGCGTGACCGAGGACGTCGTGATGGGTGGTCTCGCCGCGGACGATCGCGCCGAGAGCGATCAGCGCGTCCGGCTTCTCGCTCTCGAGCAGCGCGCGCGCCGCGGCGGGCAGCTCGAACGACCCCGGGACCCGCACGACGAGCGAGTCTTCGGAGCGGGCACCACGGGCCTCGAGGGCCTCGAGGGCCGAGCGGAGAAGGGCGTCGGTGACGGTCGGGTTCCAGCGGGCGCAGAGGATTCCGAGCTTCAGGCCGCGAGCGTCGAGGCTTCCCGCGCGCTCACGGGGCGTGAAAGAAGGAGCGACGCGGCGCACAGCTCGATTGCTCAAGGACCAGTCCCTTCGAGAGAGTCAGATTCTAACCCGTGGCTGCTTCTTCGGAGAAGAGCCGCTCGAGCAGAGGCTCCTCCTCGAAGCTCCGCGCGTAGCGGGCGAGGAACTCCTCCGGTGGGTAGCGCGGCGGCTGCGGCCCGAGCGACTCGAGCACGAGCGCGGCCGCCACGCTCCCGATTCGCCCAGCGACCTCCCAGGGCGCGCCGATGCGGATCCCGCGTACCAGGCCCGCGCGGTAGGCGTCGCCGACGCCGGTCGGATCGATCGCCGGCCTCTCGAGAAGCGCGGCGGGAATCTCCTGGCGCATTCTGCCGCGTGGCCCGGCGACCGAGATGACCGAGCCCTCCTCCCCGCGTGTGATGACGAGCACCGGCACGCGCTCTTCGAGGTCCTCGCGGGAAAGGCCCGTCTTCTGGTGCAGGATTCCGAACTCGTACTCGTTTGCGATCAGGAGGAAGGCCCCGCCCAGTCCGGCGAGAAGGTCTTCCCCCGACAGTCGCGCCACCTGCTGGCTCGGGTCGTAGACAAACGGGATCGCAAGCTTCCGGCACTCCGCGGCGTACTGCTCCATCGCTCGAGGATCGTTGGGCGAGATCACGACGAGCGCGACGTCGGCCACGCCGGCGTCGGAAAGAGAGAGATCCCGGGCGCGGGCCATCGCCCCCGTGTAGAAAGAGGCGAGCTGGTTCTGGTCGGAATCGGTCGAGACGAAGAATGACGCGGTGAAGACGTCGTCGTGGATTCGCAGGCCGGAGATGTCGACGCCCTGGCGGGCGAGCCAGTCGCGATAGTCAGTCGCGTCGCAACCCGCCGTCGCGAGCAGGAGCGGTCTCTCCCCGAGCAGCGCGAGCCCGTAGGCGATGTTCGACCCGCAGCCTCCCGGCACCCGGCGCATCTCGTCGACGAGGAAAGAGACGGAAAGTCTCTCCATCCGGTCGGGGATCAGGTGCTCGATGAAGTGCCCAGGAAACCGCATCAGATAGTCGAAGGCGACTGAGCCCGTAACGACGATCCGGCCCGACTCGGGTAACCGGAGCGAAGGGGAGGCTTCGCGCTTCACAGATATTTTCCGACGAGGGGAGCGAGGCGCCGCCGTGTCTCCTCGGAGATGACATTCCGGTCGGTCAGGATCGCGTCGCGCAGAGCGTGGCGGCACCGGCAGTCCCGATCGGGCGACACGCGGACGACCGCCTCCCGCATCGTCCGGCGCGCCGCGGCGGAGTTCTCTCCGAGGATGGCGACCACCGTCTCGACCGAGACCGGCTGCTCGGACTTGCGCCAGGCGTCGTAATCGGTCACCAGCGCGAGCGTCGCGTAGCAGATTTCCGCCTCGCGCGCGAGCTTCGCCTCGGTCAGGTTCGTCATCCCGATGACGTCGGCGCCCCAGGAACGGTAGAGGAGCGATTCTGCCCGCGTCGAGAACTGCGGGCCCTCCATGCACAGGTAGGTGCCGCCGCGCCGCGCGGGCAGATCCGACGCTCCTGCGGCCTCCTCAAGCGCGCGCGAGAGACTCGGGCATACCGGCTCCGCGAAGGAGACGTGCGCCACAAGGCCGTCGCCGAAGAACGTGTCGGGACGGTGACGGGTCCGGTCGATGAACTGATCGGGGATCACGGCCCGGCGCGGCGCGTCTTCCTCTCGGAGGCTACCGACGGCGGAGGCGGAGAGAAGCGCGTCGCAGCCGAGCGCCTTGAACCCCCAGATGTTCGCGCGGTAATTGATCTCGGTCGGCGAGAGTCGGTGTCCGCGGCCGTGCCGGGAAAGAAACGCCACGGGAACTCCGGCGAGCGTCCCGACGAAATAGGAGTCGGACGGCGGACCGAACGGGGTCTCGATGATCTCTTCGCACAGCCCCTCGATTGCTTTGACGTCGTAGACGCCGCTCCCCCCGATAAGCCCCACAGGGACCGTCAGACCGGCGCCTCCTCCAGGGTCGCGCGGTGGGTTTCCACGGCTTCGAGCACCCGCTCGGCAAGAGCGAGCGCGTCACGGCCCTCCTCGCCAGACACCACAGGGCGGCTTCCCTCGAGAACCGCGCGCCGGAAGTCCGAAAGCTCGCGGGAGAGCGGCTCCTCGCGAGACACGGCGACCGAGACCGGCAGGATCTCCGGCCGACCGGTCTCGGAGAGGAGGCGGAAGGCCGAAACGCTCTGCGCCTGCATGTCGATCGACACGTAGATCGACGGCGCGAACACGCGGCACTTGCGGACCTTTTCGGCCGAGACGCGCGAGGCCGTCAGGTTGGCCACGCAACCGCCTTCGAATGCGAGCCGGGCGTTCGCGATGTCGAGCTTCGAAGTGAGCACCGGCACGCCGGCGGCGCGAATCTCCCGGACCGGCCGGCCGACGAGCGCGGAGACGATCTGGAGGTCGTGGATCATCAGGTCGAGGACGACATCGACGTCCAGGCTGCGCGCGGTGAAGACGCCGAGGCGGTGAACTTCGATGAAGCGCGGCGACGCGACGAGGTCGAGAGCCGCCTCGATCGCGGGGTTGTAGCGTTCGACGTGCCCCACCTGGAGGACCCGGCCCGCCCGGCGGGCGCGCTGGACCAGGTCGTCGGCGTGGGCGAGGTCCGCGGCGATCGGCTTCTCGACCAGCACGTGGAGTCCCCGGTCCAGAAAGAAGCCGGCGACCTCGGCGTGTGTGACCGTGGGGGTCGCAACGACGACCGCTTCGGCCTCTCGGGCGATCTGCTCGAAATTCGAGAGGACCCGAAGCGAGAACTCACGCGCGACCTCCTCGGCCCGGCCGGGATGATGATCGTGGACTCCGACAACCCGGAGCCCGGCGAGGGACGATGCCACTCTCGCGTGATGTCGTCCCAGGTGTCCCACCCCGACGACGGCAAGACGGACTTCGCTCATCATTTGCCATCCTGAGGGCCGAAGGTCCGAAGAATCCCTTGATTCCAGGGATCGCTCGCCGCTCGACGGCGGCTCGGGATGCCCGAGCCCGCGCGACGCCTGGTCACCGGTGAAAACCCCGCTTGCTCTCGCGAATGAACGTGACGAGCTCCTCGACGGAAGGACCGGAGAGCTCGCTCTCGATCCGCTGGAGCGCCTGGGTGGTATTCAGTTTCGATTTCACGAGGAGGCGGTACGCCTTCTGCAGCGACTCGATCTCGCCTTCGGGAAAGCCCTGCCGCTTCAGGCCGATCGTGTTGATTCCATAAGTCTTCGCGTCGGCGCCGTCCGTCTTGCAGAACGGCAGGACGTCCTGGCGGCACTGCGCGAACGCTCCGACGAACGCATGGCGGCCGATCCGAACGAACTGATGGACGGCGCAAAAAGCGGAGAGGATCGCGTGGTCTCCGACCTCGACGTGTCCCGCGAGCGAGGCGCAGTTCGCGAAGACCGTTCCCGAGCCGATCCGGTTGTCGTGCGCGACGTGCGCGTACGCCATGAAGTAATTGTCGTCGCCGATCACCGTCTCGCCGCGCCCAGTCATCGTGCCCCGGTGGACGGTCGAGAACTCCCGGAAGACGTTCCGGCTCCCCACGACGAGCTTCGTCTTCTCCCCGTGGTACTTCAGGTCCTGAGGCTCGAACCCGAGCACCGCATGGGGAAAGATCCGGTTTTCCTCGCCGAAGATCGCCGGCCCCTCGATCTGCGCGTGTGACCCGACGGTCGTCCCGCGTCCGAGCTCGACCCCGTTTCCGACCACGGCGTACGGCTCGATTCGGACTCGTTCGGCGAGGCGGGCCTCGGGCGAGACGACCGCCGACGAGTGGACCTCGACGCTCACGGGCGGTCGATGATCGTCGAAAGGAGCTCGGCCTCGGCGGCGAGCGCCCCTCCGACTTTCGCTGTCGCGCGGCACTTCGAGATTCGGGTCTTGATCGACAGCATCTCCACCTCGATCACGAGCTGGTCTCCGGGGATCACCGGGCGGCGGAACTTGCAGCGGTCGATGCCGGTCATGTAGATGAGCTTTCTCTCCCGGTCGGGAAGGCTCGCCAGGAGTCCGACTCCGCCGACCTGCGCCATGGCCTCCACGATCAGAACACCGGGCATGACGGGGTTGCCCGGGAAGTGGCCCTGGAAGAACTCCTCGTTGAAGCTGACGTTCTTGATCCCGACGACGCGCTTTCCCTCCTCGACTTCCAGGATGCGGTCCACGAGCAGGAACGGATAGCGGTGCGGGAGGATCTTCAGGATCTCGGTGATCCCGATTTCCACGAGGAGCCTCCTTTCTCGAATTCCGCGAGCCGCCGTTCGACCTCCTCGAGCCGCCGCGCGAGCTCCGGGAGGCGCGCCACGATCGCCGCTCGCTTCAAGAACTCGCGGTGCGGGGCGGCAGGCATCCCGGACACGACCGCGCCGGCCGCGACCGAGCCCGTCACGCCCGCCTGACCCGTCGCGATCGCGCCCTTTCCGACCGTGACGTGGTCGTTGACGCCCACCTGGCCGGCGAGCGTCACGCGGTCTTCGAGGCGCGCCGAGCCCGCGATCCCGGCCTGACCGCAGAGAATCGCGTCCTCCCCGACGACCACGTTGTGACCGACCTGGACGAGGTTGTCGATCTTCGTTCCCCGCCCGATCCGGGTCTCTCCGAGCGTGGCCCGGTCGATCGCCGAGTTCGCACCGATCTCGACGTCGTCGCCGATCCGAACGATCCCGACCTGCGGAATCTTACGGTGCGCCGTTCCATCCCAGACGTACCCGAAGCCGTCGGATCCGACGACGACTCCGGAGTGCAGGATGCAGCGCGAGCCGATGACGCACCGCTCACGCACGACGACGTTCGGATACAGGAGGCAGTCGTCTCCCACCTCGGCCTCCTCGCCGACGAAAACGCCTTCCGCGATCCGCGTCCGCTGACCCACCCGCGCTCCGGCGGCGACTGTGGCCCCGGCGGCGACCGAAGCTCCCCGCCCGATCTGAGCGGACCCGTGAACGCGCGCTCCGCGGGCGACTCCGGCCGTCGGCCGCCGGCGGGGTTGCGAGAGCTCGAGCCAGCGCGCCAGCGCGAGCGGCGGAGAATCGACGACGACGGCTGGCTTTCCGGCGGCGGCCTCTACCGACGGGACGAGCAGCGCGCCCGCCGCGCTCGCCTTCGCTCCGCCGGAACGGCGCTCGGCCGCGACCCACGAGAGGTCATCCGGCCCGGCGTCTTCGAGTGATCGGACGCCCGAGAGCCGCAGCTCCGGATCGCCCACCACGCGCCCCCCGACAGCGGCGGCAAGCTGCCCGAGCGTGAAGCCGGACACTTCCCCCGCAGAGCGCGTACCGGGCCTTCTCCTTCGGCTGACCGGGTTTCGCCGCCGAGACGTTGGGCGTCTGCGCGTCGTCTTTCTCGATTTCACGCGGGTTCGGATAGTACTAAAGCAAAAGGCCGGAGGCGCCGCCCCCGGCCTTCGTCTCGGTCTCGCGCCGCCCTCTAGTGGGCTCCGGGCTTCTTCGTGGGCGCCGGCGCGGGCGCGGCGGCGGCAGGCGGCGAGCTTTTCGCAGCAGCGGGCGGCGAGCTCTTGGCAGCGGCGGCAGGCGGCACGGCAACCGTCGTGTTGAAGCGTTTCAGAACGTCATCCGTGATGTCGGCGGCGTCGTCGGCGAAAACGAGGCCGGACTGGAACTTGTTGAAGATCAGCGTGTATCCGCGTTCCTTGCCGAGCTGCGTGATGACCGGGAACACACGCCGCTCGAGGTCCGCGAGCTCTTTCTTCTGCGCCTGGTCGAGGTCGCGCGTCGCCTTTTCCTGGAAGCTCTTGAAGTCGATCGCCTTTTCCTGGTACTGCTTCTGGAGCTGGTCCCTCTTCTCGTCGGTCAAAGCCTGGCCCTGATCGGCGAGCTTCTGTTCGAGGTCCCGCAACTCCTTCTGAAGGCGGTCGGCCTCGGCCTTCTTGTCGTCGTTGATCTTCTTGACCCGGCTGAAAGCCTCCTTGCCGAGCGACGAATCCCGCACCAGCCGCTCGACGTCGATCACCGCCACGCGGATCGGCACCGCCGGCGCCGCGCCGGTCGGAGCAGACTGCGCGCTCACGACCGCGGCGAGCGAGGCCGCGAGGAGGGAGAGCACTAGTCGTTTCATTCGAAGACTCCTTCTACCGAAAAGGGCGAATAGTAGCAATTTCCGGAATGAGACAACAGCCCGGTCGGAAGCGGCATTTCCGGCGATCCGGACGTTGAATGAGGATGCGGGTGCAGGTCCGCAGGACCTGTCCCCGCGACATCAGAACGTCCTCCCGATCGAGAAATCGAACCCGGATCGTCGCTCCCGCAATCGGGTGATCGGAAATCCGAACTGATCGATCGGCGTCTTGGGATCGAGGTTGAACGAGTAAATGAATCGCAGAGGCGCCTGGAAGATCGGCAGGAAGATGCGCAGCTCGGCGCCGACGGCGGTGCGAAGCCGGGTCACGTCGATCGACTGGCTCTCGTGGTACACGTTCCCGAGATCGGTGAAGGCGAGCAGCTTCGCCGGCCCCACCGCCGCGAACACGTACTCGAGGTTCAGGACGAAGTACTTGTCGCCGCCCAAGATGCGGCCCGCCTCGTCGGTGAACACCTGGTTGTTCTTCTTCAGCGGAAGGACCGACCCGGTGCGGAATCCCCGCAGGCTCGTCTCGCCGCCGAGCTGGAAACGCTCGAAGATCGGGACGTCCTTGCCGGAGAAGGCAGTGACGTAGCCGGCTTCGAAGTTCACTCCGAGGTAGGCGTGGCGGGGGATCCGGATGGGAAGGTATCCGGAGCCGCCCACGAGGGGCTTGATGAAGTCCTGGTTGCCTCCGAGAACGCTTCCGGCGAACTGCGTCGTCAGGTAGAGCCGGTAGCCCCGGTTCGGGTCGAAGGGATCGTTCCGGCTGTCGAACCGGTAGCCTGGCGTGAATGAGGACGTCGTTCCGGTGACCTCCGTGAACTTCTCCGGCGGCGCCGGCTGTCCGGGCGGCACCTGCGCGCCGCGCACCGGGAAGTTGGCTTTCACGTCCTCGTACGCGTACAGAACCGACCAACTGTCGAAGAGACCGATCCCCTTCCCATAGAACGTGGTCCCGCCCGATCGCTTCTCGTCGATGTTCAGGTACGCAACGTTGCGGCGGAAGAGCGAGACCCCGACGGTCTGGTTCCGGTCCATGAACCACGGAACCGTGTAGGAGAGGTCGTAGTATTTGGAGATGCGGCCCACCTGCGCGGACGCGCCGATGATCTCGCCCCGGCCGAGGAAGTTGCGCGTCTGGAAGGAGAACTGACCGAAGAACCCATCGAGCGCGGAGTACCCGGCGCCGAACTGGATCTCGTTCTTGCTCGCCTCCGTCCCTTTGATGACCATGTCCACTTTCTTCTCGGCGGGACGGACTGAGAAGTCTGGCTCCTCGGCGATCTTGAAGTAGCCGAGCTGCTGGAGCTTCTGCAGGCTCTTCTTGATGACTTCCATGTTCATCACGTCGCCTTCGTCTAAGGCGAACTCCCGACGAATCACCTTGTCGCGCGTCGTGGTGTTTCCCTTGACCTCGAGGCGGCCGAGATAGAACTTGTCCCCCTCGTAGAGCTTCACCTCGACGTCGACTTTGTGGTCGCCCACCTCGTGGTAGGCGGGATCGGCGAACCAGTAGATGTAGCCGCGCGATTTGTACTTCGCCTCGATGTGCTGGAGAGCCTCGACCAGCCGCTCCCGGTTCAAGACCGAGCCGGGCGGCAGCTCCGAGAACTCCCTCAAAAGGACGCTCGCAGGGATCACCGTGGGCTCCGGCGGATCGGCCGGCTGCCCCTGCTGGTTCACCCGGACGACGCGGATGTTGCCGGTGTAGAAACGCTCCCCCTCCACGATCGGGATCGTGATGCGGGCCCTTCGCTTCACCTTTTTCGGCTTCGCCTTCGGGTTCTTGACGAAGATGTCGATCTTGGGGTCCTTGACGACGACGTCCTTGTAGCCTCGCGACTGGTAGAGCGCCTTGATGTTCTCGACGTCCTCGTCGTAGTTGGCCTGGTTGAAGCTCGTCTTGTCGGACAACAGCCGCAAGAGGGTGTTCACCTTGGTCTTCTTCATTGCCATCCGGATGCGGCGGGCGGAGATGACTTTGTTTCCCTGGAAGTCGATCGACGCGATCTTGACTTTCTCCCCTTCGTCGATGACGAAGACGACTTTCTTGTCCGTCTTGGAGATGTCCTCGATGCGAAAGTCGACCGTGGCGCTCCGGAACCCCTGGGAGACGTAGTAGTCCGCAATCGCAGACCGGGTCTTCGCGATGTCGCGCAGCGAGAGCGGCGCCCCCTGGTGGATCTCGACCTTGTCTTCCCTCAGCTTGTCTTTGATCTGCGACGTCGAGAGCTTCTTGTTCCCGGTGAACTCGATCGACGAAATCGTGGGACGTTCTTCGATCGTGACGACGAGCGTCACTCCCGCCGCGTCCCGCTCCGCTTCCACCGAGACGTTCTCGAGAAGACCAACGTCCCAGAGCGACTGAAAGTTTCCGCGGATCTTCTCCGGGTCGTACGGGTCACCGACTTTCACTCCGAGGTAGTGGGCGATCGTGTCGGGCGAGACCGTCTGGTAGCCGACCACGCGGATTCCGACGATCCGTTCCGAAGCGGGGACTGGCGCCGCGACGGCGGGGGCCGCAGGAGTCGGGACCGCACGAGTCGGGGCCGGGGCGGGCAAAGTGACGGCCGGCGCGGGAGACGGGACGACGGCCGCCGGCGAAGGGACCACTGCCGTCGGCGTCGGCGTCTGGGAGGGCGGGACGACCGGAGGAGCGGAGGGAGTCTGTCCCGAGACCGAGAGGGAAACGAGGAACGGGAGGACGCACGCGGGCAACCGCCACCAACGCTCGCACCTCCCGCCGTTCCTGCTTCGATGCCGCAAGCGAAATCCTTATCTCTCTCGCGATCGCGATTATTCCCCGGGACGGAAGACTCGAGCCGGAAGACCCGGAGAGTCCGCCCGGCGACCGACTACGGGATACCGGAGACCGCGGTCAGGACTCCAATCCGATCGGCTCGGTCTCCCGTGCAATCACGGTCAGCCCCTCGGGTCCGAGGCGGATCTCGATCGCCTCGACCCGCTCGTCCCGGCTCTGGATCAGGAGCTCGGAGACCGGGTCCTCGATGTATTTCTGAATGGCGCGCCGCAGCGGACGGGCGCCCATGTTGGGGTCGTCGCCGCTTTGCGAGAGAAGCCAGTCGATCGCGGCGTCGTCGACGTCGAGAGCGGCGCCCTTCGGGGCGAGCGTCGTGTTCACGTCGTCGATCAGCAGCCGGCAGATCCTGATCAGCTCCTCGCGCCCGAGGGGGTGGAACACGATCGTCTCGTCGATGCGGTTGATGAACTCGGGAGAGAAGTCGCGCTTCAGCTCCTTCAAGACGAGCTCTTCGATCTCCTTCGTGGTCTGCACCTCGCGCGACCCGCCGAAGCCGAGGCGCGTCCGGCTCACGAGGTGCTTCGTACCGATGTTGGACGTCATGATGATGAGCGTGTTCTTGAAATCGACCAGATTGCCGTAGGCGTCGGTCAGGATGCCGTCCTCGAGGATCTGGAGCAGCAAATTCGCGATGTCCGGGTGAGCCTTCTCGATCTCGTCGAAGAGGATCACGCTGTAGGGATTGCGGCGGATCCGTTCGGTGAGCTGGCCGCCCTCTTCGTGCCCCACGTAACCTGGCGGAGATCCGATCAGCTTCGAGACCGCGTGCTTCTCCATGTACTCGGACATGTCGAAGCGGACGAGAGACTTCTGGTTCTCGAAGAGGAACTCGGCCAGACGCCGGGCGACCTCGGTCTTCCCCACGCCCGAGGGCCCGAGGAAGATGAACGATCCCATCGGCCGGTTCGGGTTGTTCACGCCGAGGCGCGAGCGGCGGATCGCCTTGGAGACGCCGACGATCGCCGCCTCCTGCCCGACGATCCGGCGGCGCAGCGCGTCCTCCATGTGAAGGAGCTTCTCCGCCTCTTCCATCTCGAGCGACGCGACCGGGATCCCGGTCCACGAGGAAATGATCTCCTCGATGTCCCGCCGCGTGACTTCCTGGGTCGCCTCCGTGCGCTCGGCGGTCTGCGCCTTGGTGCGCTCGATCTCCTCCTTCAGCTCGATCTCGCGCTCGCGGAGGAAGACAGCCTTCTCGAAATCCTTGTCCGAGATCGCCTTCTTCATTTCCTTGACGATCTGCCGCGTCTCGATCTCGAGCTTCCGGAGATTTTGCGTGTCGGCGACGCGCTTCAGCTTCACCTTCGCGCCCGCCTCGTCCAGGATGTCGATGGCCTTGTCCGGGAAGAAGCGGTCGGTGATGTAGCGGTTCGACTGGTACACGGCGGTCTTGATCGCCTCGGCCGAGTACCGCACCTTGTGGAACTGCTCGTAACGGTCTTTCACCCCTTCGAGGATTTCGAACGTCTCGTGCTCGGAAGGCGCAGTGACGTGAATCGCCTGGAAGCGGCGCAGGAGGCTCCTGTCCTTCTCGATGTACTTCCGGTATTCCTTCAAGGTCGTCGCGCCGATGCACGACACCTCTCCGCGCGAAAGCGCCGGCTTCAGGATGTTGGCGGCATCCAGGGACCCTTCCGCGGAGCCGGCGCCGATCAAGGAATGGATCTCGTCGATGAAGATGATCAAATCCGGATTCTCCCGCAGCTCGCGGATGATCCCCTTCAGCCGCTCCTCGAACTGGCCCCGGTACTTCGTTCCAGCGACGATGAGCGAGAGGTCGAGCGCGAGAATCTTCTTCGATGACAGGAACATCGGGACCGCGCCTTCGACGATGCGGGTCGCGAGACCCTCGACGATCGCAGTCTTGCCGACGCCCGGCTCTCCGAGCAGGATCGGATTGTTCTTCGTGCGGCGCGAGAGGATCTGGATAATCCGCTCGACCTCCTTCTCGCGGCCGATCAACGGATCGAACGTCCCCGAGCCCGCGAGCTGCGTCAGGTCCCGGCTGTACTCCGCGAGGAACGGGAGCTCCTTCTTCTGCTTGGAAACCTCGCGCTCCTTGATGAGAGAGATCGTCTCCTCGCGCACGCCGTAGAGATTGAAGCCGCGTGCCGTGAGCAGGCGGCCCGCCACGCAGCCGTCCACGCGGAGGAGCCCGATCAGGAGGTGCTCGGTCCCCACGTAGGGATGCATCATCGACTCCGCCTCGTGCGAGGCGTAGGCGAGGATCTTCTTCGACTCCTCGGAGAGCGGCAGCTCCGCGGTCGAGGAAATTCTTTCGACGAAGATGCGGTCGCCCTCGATCTCGCGGCGAACCTCCTCCGGCTTGACGTTGAAGCGCGCGAAGATCTCCTTGATGATGTCTTCGCCTTCGCGAAGGATTCCGAGGAGGAGGTGCTCGGACTCGATGACCTTCGAGCCGAGCTTGGAGGCCTCGTAACGCGCGAAGAAGAGCGCGCGCCTCGCCTTTTCGTTGTATTTCTCAAACATCCGCGGGACTCGGATGCGAGGCGACGCGGCCCGAGAGACCGTGGCAATCCATGGCTAGCCCGAGAAACGGGTCGCGGGGAGAATTCCTTCCCGGGACATCGAGAAAATCTTATCACAGCGCTTCGCGAGTTCCGGGTTGTGAGTGACGAGAACCGTCGTCATTCCGCGCTCGCGATGGAGCTCCGTCAGGAGATCGAAGACGCCGCGGGCGGATTCCGAGTCGAGATTGCCCGTCGGCTCGTCGGCGAGCAGCAGATTCGGTCCCCGCGCGAGAGCTCTCGCGATGGCGACCCGTTGCTGCTCGCCGCCGGACAGCGAACGAGAAAGATGTGATCGGCGATCGGCGAGCCCGACGCGATCGAGAAGGGCTCGAGCGCGCTCGCGCGCGTCGTTCGCCGAGACGCCGGCGATCCGGTGCGGGAAGGCGACATTCTCTTCGGCGGTGAACTCGGGAAGAAGGTGGTGGAACTGGAAGACGAAGCCGATCCGCTCGTTGCGAAACCGCGCCCGCTCCCTCGGCGAAAGATCGTCGAGCGAGACGCCGAAGATCTCGACGCGCCCGGCATCGGGACGATCGATCCCGCCGAGAAGATGGAGAAGCGTGCTCTTTCCGACCCCCGACGGACCCATGACCGCGGCGAACACACTCTCCTCGAGCTCGAAGTCGAGGTTCTGGAAGACCGTCACCGGCGCCGCCTCACCCATGTAGGTTTTCGACAGAGACTCCGCTCTGACCGCGAGCATCGCCGTTACTCCAGCCAGCTATCGCGACAACCGGATCGCCTCACCCGGCGCGAGCCGCGCCGCAGCGCGGGCGGGAAGGGCAGCTGCCGCGACCGCGGTCGCCATAGCGAATGCGGCGACGAGCGCCACCTCGTACGGGTGCACCGCGAAGGGGACGTGCGTCAGCAAATACACGTCCGCGGGGAGCGTCACGATCTCGTAGCGGTCGAGCAGGAGCGAAGCGGAAACGCCGACGGTGACCCCGAGCGCGGTTCCGAGCGCTCCGATCACGGCTCCCAGCGTCAGATAGATTCGCGCCAGCGAGCCGGGGGTCGCCCCCAGCGAGATGAGAACACCCAGGTCGCGTTTCTTCTCGACGACTGTGAGCGCGATGTTCGACACAATGTTCAAGGCCGCGACGACGATCACGAGAGCGACCGTCGCGAAGATGACGCCCTTTTCGAGCCGAAGCGCGAAGGAGAGAGGAGCGTTCAGCTCGCGCCACGTCTGTACGCGATAGTTGGGGCCGAGCAGCAGTGAAACGGCGTGGGCGGCCGTCTCCGCGCGCGCCGCGTCCGCGAGGCGCGCCTCGTAGGCGCGCGCCCCCGAAAGGATTCCGGACAGGAGCCGCGCCGAATCCT
>DASXSX010000152.1:0-3602 GCA_036505815.1 Thermoanaerobaculia bacterium | reverse complement strand
TGGGGCGCGCAGATGCTCCTCGATGGCCGCCCGGTGCTCTGCTACTCCGTTGGCGACGTCGCGACCGATCCCTCCGTTCGCGGGATCGGCGGCCGGCGCGGGATCTATCGGTCGATGACGGAAGCCTTTTACGAGGAGGTGGGTTCGCGAGGCGTTCCCTTCTGCTACGGCTTTCCCAATCCGCGGGCGCTCGAGATCAGCCACTCGATCGTCGGCTCACGAACCCTCTTCCCGATTCGCGAGCTTCACGTGCCCTGCGATGTCTTCCCGGCGCCTCGCGAGGTCTCATCCACGGGAGATTCTGTCAGCGAGAGTTTCGATTCGCTCTGGGATGCAGCGTCGCGGTTCTTGACCCACGCCTCGGTACGGGACCGCGCCCACGCGAACTGGAGATTCCATGCGCGTCCGACGAGGTGGTACCGCATGGTTTGGACGGAGAGCGGGGGAGAGGTGTCGGGATGGGCGGTCCTGTCGGTCGCCGGGCAAACGGCGCTCGTCGCAGACTTCCTCTGCCGGGATGCCGATGGTCGAGACCTGCCGTCACTGTTCAGCGCCGCCGCCGCGGAGGCCGAGCGGCTGGGCTCGACGAGACTCGTGTTCTGGGAAACGCCGGGCGGTCCGGCGGCCGAGTTTCTGCGTCGCCTTCCGGGAGAGCGGCGGGAGGCGGGCTTTCCGATGATCGTTCGGAGTTTCGATGACGTCGCGGCGGACCGATTCGCGCGTCACGCGCACCTCGTCCCGTCCCTTTATGACCTCGTGTGAACGGTTAGACTTCGTCGAAGTCAAGAGATGGCCTGGAAGTGAAAGAAGAAGAGCTCATCCCCTACGAAGTGAGCGACCTGGCTGCCGAGAGGATCCTCGTGCTCGCCGCCCACCCGGACGACGAAACGCTCGGCGCGGGCGGCACGATTGCGCTGAATGCCCGCAAGGGAGCCGAGGTTCGCATCTGGATCGCGACCGACGGGGAGCGGCAGGACGGGGCGGGAGGCGACGCCGCATACGCCGGCCGGCGACGCGATGAGGCGCGGCTCGCCGCGGCGGTCCTCGGCGTCCCGGCGCCCGTGTTCGCCGGGCTGCCGGACCGCTCTCTCGATTCGAGCGGAGAGACGCTCACTCGCGTGCTTGCCGAAGAGCTCTCGGAGTTCGAGCCCGACCTCGTCCTCTGCCCGTCTCCCTCCGAGATCCATCCGGATCATCGAGCGCTCTCCGAAGCGCTCTACCGGGCGGTTGCATCCTCCCGGCCGGAGGACCCGGACCACGACCGATATCGCTTCCTGAGGCTCGGCTTCTATGAGATCTCGCAGCCCTTTCTTCCCAACGCGCTCGTCGACATTGCTGCCGTGGCGGACCGCAAAGACGAGGCGCTTGCCGCCTACGTTTCCCAGCAGTCGGTGCGCGACTATGCGGGCGCGCTCAAAGGCTTGAACGCTTACCGCCGGCTGACCCTGCCAGGTGCCGGGCCGGTCGAGGCCTTCTGCGTCCTCACCTGGCCGGAGGTTTCGGGCCGGTCGCTCGAGGAGTTTCGGCGCGCGATCGGTCCGGCGGTCGTCGAGGACGGCAGCCGCGGCCCCGCCCCGGTCGCCGTCGTCGTGCGCACGCGCAACCGGCCGGCCCTCCTCTCCGACGCGCTGACGAGTCTCCGCGCGCAGACGGCGCGTCCGACGCGTGTGGTGATTGTCAACGACGGAGGGGCCTCGGTCTCGAACCTGGCCCACTCGTTCCGGGATTCGTTCGAGATTTCGCTCGAGGAGATCCCCGATCGGCGCGGCCGCTCGTTCGCCGCGAACCGGGGCGTCGAGGCGGCGGCGGAAGATCTCGTCGCCTTTCTCGACGACGACGATCTCTGCTTCCCCGATCACTTCGAGCGGCTGCTCGCGGCCCATCGCTCGGGACCGGAGCCGGTCGTCTATTCCGACGCGGCCACGGTCGTCTACCGGCGGGACGGGGACGGCTGGAAGGCGGGGCCGCGGACCCTCCAGTACTCGCTCGACTTCGACCCCGACTACCTCCTCCTCGCCAACTACATCCCGCTCCACACTCTCCTTCTGCCGCGGTCGCTCTATCAGAGGCTCGGGGGTTTCGACGCCGAGCTCGAGTACTCGGAGGATTGGGATTTCTTGATTCGCGCATCCTTCGAGACCTCCTTCCGGCACGTGCGCGCCGTGACGTGCGAATACCGGGTTTTCGAGCCGGAGACCGGCGATCCCGCTCACGCCACCGCCGGATCGGCGGCCTTCCAGCGCGCGCGCCGGCAGATCTACGAAAAGTACGCGTCGCGGCGCACCGAGGAGGGGCTCGCCCGTGTTCTCGATCGGATGCGGGCACAGATCGCTTTCTGGTACGAGCGCGACACCGTCTCCCAGGGGGAGCTTCGTTTTCAGAGGCAGAACCATCAGCACCTCGCGGGGTCCATCGCGCGCCTGGAAGCGAGGCTGGCGGCCCTCTCCCCGATGGAAAAACGGACGGAGGAGCTGGAGAGACGAGTGTCGGGCCTGCAGATCGAACGGGCGCAGCTCTCGGCGGAGAACGAGCTCGTCCACGACCGGCTTGCCGAAGTCTTCGCGAAGAACGAGGAATACGACTTGCAGCTCTCCAACACCTACGCGGAGATCGACCGGTTGAACGCGACCCTGAACCAGATCTACGGGTCCCGCACCTGGAAGCTGCACCTCGTTCTGGACCGGATCCGCGGGCGGTGACCAAGGTGCCGCCGATCGTCGCCGTGCTCGCTCCGGAGCCGATCCGTCCGCGGATGGCGGGAATGGGAATTCGCGCCCTCGAGCTCGCGCGGGTTCTCGGCCGCGCGTTCGAAGCGAGGCTGCTCGTTCCCAACGATCCGGCGGAAGCCGCCGAGGTCGCGGGCGAAGTGCCGATCGTCTTTGCGCCACCGCACGCGGACCTCGCCCGCGCCGCGGAAGGCGCGAGGGCGGCCGTCGTTTCCGGGCACGCCGCGAACTACTGGTTCCACCAGGCGCCCGACGTCCCCGTCGTGGTCGATCTCTACGATCCCTTCCCGATCGAGAACCTCCACTACTCGGAGACGCTCGGAGAGGAAACGGCGCGCCACGATCGGGCCACGCTCCACCTCGCGCTCGCGCGGTCCGACTTCTTTCTCTGCGCCTCCGCCGAGCAGCGACTCTTCTACGCGGGCGCCCTCTTCGAAGTGGGACGCATCGGCTCCGCGAACTTTCCGGGAGACCCCGGGCTCGAGAAGCTTATCGCCGTCGTTCCCTTCGGCGTCCCCGATCGCCCCGCGTACGGTGATCGCGCCGCCGGACGCCGGGCTGCGGGAGTGCCGGAAGAGAACCCGCTCGTCCTCTTCGGGGGCGTCTACGACTGGAACGATCCGGTTCTCCTTCTCGATGCCTGGCCCGCGGTCAAGCGATCGAAGCCGGACGCGCAGCTTCTCTTCCTGGATAGCCCGAACCCCGAGACGACGCCGCAGCGCGTGTACGGAGAGGTTCGCCGGCGGGCGCGGGCACTCGATCCGGAAGGCCGCTCGATCGTCTTTTCGCCGTGGCTGGCGTACGGTGCGCGCGAAGATCTCTACGCGGCGACGGACGTGCTCGTGTCCATTTCCTCCGACGGGCTCGAGTCGGATC
>DASXSX010000151.1:0-7180 GCA_036505815.1 Thermoanaerobaculia bacterium | reverse complement strand
CGCCTGGTAGACGTCGAACGCGTCCTCTCCGACGGCGCGATGGAACTGGCTCCAGAGTCGCGGGCACACTTCCGCCGCCGCCTCGACGCCCTGCCAGAACTCCAGCGCCTTGATTCCGACGGATGGGAGGTAACAAACCGGCGCCCGGACCCGCGACAGCGAATCCTGAAAATGAGTGTCGTTCGGCGGCCGCAGAGAGAAGATCTCGATCGCGAGGCCTGCCGCCTCGTGCGCGAGGATCTCGTTGACGATGAAAGTCTCGGAATAGCGAGGAAACCGTTTGACGACGTAGCCGACCCGCGGCGGGCCCGAGAGATCGGAGGATTCGCAGAAGCGCTCAGCGTGCAATGCGGACCCCCTCCCGGACCGCACGATGCGTGGGCAGGGGCGTGTCCAGGAGCTCGGCGACAAGCTCCTGGATCCTCACGAGGCCATTCAGGTCGATGCGATCGCGCGCTCTCGGAGGGGGGCCGCCGTTCGACGACAGCCACGCGGAGAGCGCGCTCGCGCTGACCGCGCTCGGGTGGAGAACGTCGACCAGTCCCAGTTTCTGCAGCTGGGTCGCACGGATCCACTGCTCGGTCCGCGGCGTGACACGCGGGACAATCAGCGTGCGCTTGCCGAGCGAAAGCGCCTCACAGGTGGCGTTGTAGCCGCCCATCGACACGACCCGATCGGCGTGCTCCAGCAGCTGCATCGGCTCGCGCACGAAATCGATCACCCGGAGCCGCGGCTGCTCGGCCGCGAGCTCGCGAAGCTCGTGCTGGAGCTCCTCGTCCATGAACGGACCGGTGACGATGACGCCGTTGAAGCTGGGAGGAAGCTCGGCCGCTGCAAACGCCCGCGCGAGATCGGCGCCGTCCTGCCCGCCGCCGACCACGCACACGGCGAGACGTCCCTCCGGGAGGCGAAGACGGCCGAGGGGCTGCGACTTGCCGCAGAACTCGAAGCGAGCGGTCTGGTCGAGATAGCCGGTATAGCGGACCTTCGCCGCGATGTCCGCCGGGAAGCGGTACTCGTCGACGAGGTCGTAGACCTTTTGATCTCCGTACACCCAGATCGCGTCGTAGAAATCCCGGATGGCGCTCTCGTTGTCCGCGCGTGTCCAGTCGCGGGAGACGGCGGCGGGATCGTCGAGGACGTCGCGCAGCCCGAGCACGAAGCGCGTTCTGCCATTCCAGCGGAATTCCTCAAGCGTGGGATCGAGCTCTCTCACTGCGCCGCGAGGCACGTTGTCCACGATGAAGAGGTCCGGCTCGAACGACGAGACTGCCGCGCGGATCGCGGCGGAGCGCACCGCGATCAACTCTTCGAGCTCGATCCGGAGCCGGCGCGGCCGGTAGCGGGAGTCTTTTTCCTTGTGGAGCGAGGGAAGGGTCAGACAGTCTGCTCCCGGCGGAAGCGAGAAGGCCGTCGCGCGGCGCGCCCCCGCGATCAGCAGCACCACCGCGCCGATCGGCTCCCGGGCGATCGCGTGGGCGATCAGAAAATTTCGGCGCATGTGGCCGAGACCCATCGTGTCGTGGGAGTAGAGGGCGACTCGGGGACGAACGCCGGCCGCCCTGCTCATCGCTAAGGAATCCTCGGCGCGCGACTTCCGGCAGCCTCTTGAAAGGCCGCCGCCCTAACGATTACCCTCATTGCCCTCCCGAATCCTCGAAGCGGTCGTATACGACTTTAGTCGTATACGACGCATGACTATACAGTAGCCGAGCCTAACAGTAGCTGCGCTTGCGGCTTCCTTAAGGTGGGATTCGGCCCCCAGGAAAAAACGCCTCACGAACGCTACCCTCTGACCGCACACCTGTCAACGCCAATGATTTGCAGTCCTCTCAGGTGTCCGGGTCGCAGGCTCGCCACCGAACGCCACACTGGCCTGAATGCAAGATCGGGACAAGCCGCGCTCTTGCTGAGGCCCAAGGCCGCCGGAATCTGGTCGGTCTGTCTCTAAAGTTCCATACCTTCTCATTGTCTTCGCCGCTGTCACAATCCAGCCGTGCAGGCGGCAGGTGGCTGACCTGGCCCTACTCGTCGACCGGATGCGGGGCGACCCACGCGTCACCGTGCTCACGGGCGCAGGAGTCTCTGCCGCGAGCGGCGTGCCGACGTTTCGCGGCGCCGACGGACTCTGGTCGAACTTCCGCGTCGAGGATCTCGCGACGCCCGAAGCGTTCGCGCGCAACCCGCGTCTGGTCTGGGAGTGGTACGAGTTGAGACGGCGGCTGGTCGCAGCCTGCCGTCCCAACCGCGCGCACGAGGTCCTCGCGGCCTGGAGCCGCCGCTACCCCCGATTCGCGCTGATCACCCAGAACGTCGACGGGCTGCACGAGCGCGCGGGCACGCACAACGTCGTGCGGTTCCATGGCTCACTCTGGGAGCTGACGTGTTGGGAGAGATGCGACGGGTCGCCCGAGCGATGGCGCGACGAGACCGTTCCCTTCCCCGCGCTGCCGCCGCGCTGTCCTTACTGCGGCGGGCTCGCACGGCCCGGCGTCGTGTGGTTCGGGGAGCCGATCGACCCCTCGGTGATGGCCCAGGCGATCGACGCTCTCGACTGCGACGTCTGTCTCGTCGTCGGGACGTCCGCGGTCGTCTATCCCGCCGCCGGGCTGGCCGACGAGGCGCACAACCGGGGCGCGTTCACGATCGAGATCAATCCCGAGCCGACCGAGGCGACACCGCGCTTCGATCTCGCGCTTCAGGGACTCGGGGAGGAGTTCCTCGACGGTCTCGAAGCCGAGCTCTCGTCCGGCAGCCGGTTGAGCTCCAGCCAGTAGACCGGGAGGAGCCGCAGGCGCTGCAGGGTCTTCTCGGGCGAGTCGGACTTGGAGACGAAAGAGTTGGCGCCGCACTCGTACGCACGCTGGACGTCCTTTTCCTCCTGCGAGCTGGTCACGACGATGACCGGAACCTTCCGCGTGCGTTCCTGGCCGCGCAGCTGGCGAAGGACCTCGAAGCCGTCCACCCCGGGAAGGTTCAAGTCCAGGAGCACCAGGTCGGGCGGGGCATCGGAGGAGGCACGCTCGAGCGCCGCCTCTCCCGTGGAAAATTCTTCGACCGTAACGTCCTGACCGAAGGCGTTCTCGAGAAGGCGGCGGATGACCCAGCGGTAGCTTCCGTCGTCCTCGATCAACAGGACTCGCCGCGCCCGCTCGGGCGCTTTCGAGACGTTCGATCCTTTATCGGTCAAGACTGACTCTCCTCGGCGAAAAGAGCTTTAAGAAGCAAGAGCGATACCCGGCCGGCGGCCTCCGCGACGCGCCGGCGGCGGCCGCGAATGGTCGAGTCCGCCAGGTGTCCTCGAATCGGGACGGCGGGAAATCGGCGTTAAGATCTGTCCGACCGGTTTTTCACCAATGAAGAAAGCCATGTGGGTGGGCGTGGCGATCGCGATCGCTGTGGCGGGCACCTGGGGTTACGGCGCGCTCGCGCGCCGGGAAGACGACACGGGGCGCGCTGTCCGGCTTTTGGCCATCGCGGAAGAGCAGAGCCTCGCGCTCTCGTTCTCGCGCAGCGGCCGACTGGTGAGCCCGGTTCCGGACGAGGGCGAGCCGGTGCGCGCCGGCCAGATCGTCGCGCGTATCGAAGAGCCCGGGCTCGCCGAGGACGCCTCCGACTTCGAACGCCAGATGGCGCAGAGCCGCGCCCGGGAGAAGACCCGACGGGAAGAGGTCGCGCGACTCCAGGCCGAGCTCGCACAGATCGCGAGCGAGGAAAAGAGGATCGCGCGGCTCGTGCACGAGGGCATCGCGCCCGCCGCGGATCTCGAGACCGTGCAGCACCGGCGCGAAGGCACTGCGGCGGCGATCCGCGCGCGGGAAGCGGAGAAGGATCAGATCACCGCCGAAGAGGACGCGCTCCACGCGCGGCTCGGGAAGGTGAAGCACTTCGAAAAGGAGGGCGCTCTCGTCGCGCAGTCGGCCGGCGTCGTGCTCACGCGCCACCACCGGATGGGCGAGTGGGTGGCGGCGGGCGAGCCGATCGTCACCCTGCAGCTCGAGGCGCCGCGGCTACGCGTCGAGGTGCCGGAAGAACGTCTCTCCGTGTTTGCCCTCGGAAAGACCGTGGAGATCTGGCCGCAGGCGCGCCCGGACGCCCGCGCACACGCGCGCGTCGTGTCGATCCGTCCCCGCCTGGAGTTCGCGACGCGCCGCAACTGGGGACTTCAGAGCCGCGACCTGCGCACGTTCTCCGTCCGGCTGGCTCCCGAAGGGCTCCCCGTCGTGTCCGGCCAGACCTTCGTGGTCGAGGCGGGCGCGAATTGATCTCGCGGCGGCTCCCGCCCGCCGGGCGGTAGACGCCGGCGCGCCGCCTGCAGGATGACCACCAACCCAATCCAGGCGGAGAAGCTCACTCGGAAGTTCGGCGACACCGTCGCGGACGACGCCGTCACGTTCGAAGTGCGTTCGGGGGAGACGTACGGTCTGCTCGGCCCGAATGGCGCGGGAAAGACCACCCTCGTGCGGATGCTCACTACCCTCCTGCCGCCGACTTCCGGCAAAGCGCGCGTCGCCGGGCACGACATCGTTCGGGAGAAGGGGAAAGTTCGCGCGTCGATCGGAACGGTTTCGCAGGCGGAGACGACGGACGAGAACCTGACCGTCCGCGAGAACCTCTCGGTGCACGGAAAGATGTACGGCCTCTGGGGACGTAGCCTCTCCGAGAGGATCGAGCGCCGTCTGACCCAAGTCGGCCTCTGGGACAAGAGAAACCAGATCACCAAAACGCTTTCGGGAGGCATGCGGCGCCGCCTCGAGATTGCGCGCGGAGTTCTTCACTCGCCCCACATCCTTTTCTTGGACGAGCCGACCACCGGACTCGACCCGCAGAGCCGCCGCGCGGTCTGGGAGATGCTCGGAGAGCTGAAGGCGCGCGACGGCAGCCTGGCGGTCGTCTTGACGACGCACGCCATGGACGAAGCGAACTACCTGTGCGACCGCGTGGCGATCATGGACCGCGGTCACATCCTCTGCGAGGACGCCCCGGAGGCGTTGAAGCGGAGCCTTCCGACGGGGGAGCACGTCGAGATCGAGACGGACCGGGCGCTCGAGCCTCGCGACCGGGAATCGATCGTCGCGCTGGGAGCGGTCAACTGGCGCTCGCCTGCTCCCACCTCAGTGCAATTCGAGGCGCGTCCCGGCGAAGGGCTCGGCCGGCTCGCCGCGGAGCTCATCGAGGAGCGCGGGTACGCGATCCACCATCTCTCGATCTCGCCGGTAACCCTGGAAGACGTCTTCTTCGCATACACCGGCCGCGCGCTCCGGGAAGAGACGGTCGCGTGAGCGGCTCAGTGGTGGAAACGGCCGGTCGCGCGCGCGGGGTCTCGGACCGCGCGGAAAAAGAGGTCTCGCGCGGCCCGCGTCTCGCTCTTCTGGGCATCCTGGCGATCTGCCAACGCGCGTATCTGACGCTGTGGCGCCAACCGGTCCTGATCATCTCGACGATGCTGTTTCCGGTCATCTATCTCCTGGTGCTCGGCAACGCGCTCAACCGCCAGCTCTCGAACATTCCGCTCGCCGTCGTGGACGAAGCGGGCAACTCGCTCGCCGCGCAGTGCCGGCGCGCGGTGCTCGCCCTCGAGAGCGGACGGGGACTGGTCCTCGCGGCATTTCCGGCGGATCGGGAGTCGGCGCTCGACGACCTGCGGCACGGCCGGTATCGCGGCATCTGGGTGCTGCCCCACGGGCTTTCGGCGACCGGGCCGGCTCCCGCCTTCATCGGCGACAACACGGACCGGGCCTCGTACGATGCACTCCAATCTGCCCTTTCCGAGATCTGGAGCGAGGCGACGGGAGTCCGGCGCAGAGCCGCCGAGGCGACTCGGCTCGAGGCGTACCCCTACCTCGACTACCTGACCTACCTCGGGCCGGCGGTCGTCTGTCTCGCGATCTTCATGGGCTCGATGGTCGCCGGGGGACTGCAGGTGATCGAGGACCGGATGTACGGATACCACGAGGGATATCTGGTGACTCCCGTCTCGACCGGCGCGATCGTGACGGGCCACATGCTCGCGGGCACTCTCGTCGCGGGTCTCGCCGGCGCATTCGTGCTGCTCGCGATCATGCTGTTCACGCCGCTGCCGATGACGACGCCGGAGGCGCTCGGAGGCGGGCTCTTGACGGTCTTCCTGACCGCGCTCGCGATCACGGCCCTGTGGTTCCTCCTTTTCGCCCGGGCGCGCAAGACGAGCGTGCTGCGCGGCATGTTCGGCATCATCAACGTGCTCGTGTTCTTCCCGTCGGGAGCCCTGTACCCGGTCGAGTCTTACCCGAAGTGGCTTCGCGTGATTTCCGATGTCGATCCGCTGACGTACGGCGTTTCGGCGCTGCGCGACCTCCTTCTTCGCGGCGCGCCGATCCAGAGCTGCTATTCGGAGTGGGTTTTTCTGCTGACCTTCTCGCTCGTCTGCGGAGTCTTGACGCAGGTGCTGTTCCGGAGAGAGGTCTAGCCGCAACCTGTCATTCCGAGGCCCGTGAGGGCCGAGGAATCCCAGGATCCCTCGCTTCGCTCGTTCACTGATCGAGGTAGCGGCCGAGTTGCTCCAGGGAGCTTGCCACTTTGCGCTGCAAAGTGGCAAGTGGAGACCTGACCCCCACTATCCCGCACGCAGGTGGTTCTCGAAATCCTCGGGGTGCGCGGCGCGGGCCCGCGCTTCCTCCGTCTCGACCAGCCCCTCTCGCGCGATCCTCGCGAGGGACTCCTCGAGCGTGATCGAACCCTGCTTCTTGGTCAGAACGATTTCCTGATGGAGGTGCTGGAGCGCGTTCTTGCGGATGTGTTGGCGGGCTCCGTAGCTCACGAAGAGGAGCTCGGCTGCAGCAACGCGACCGCCTCCTTTCCTGGGGAGAAGGGTTTGCGTGAGTACGGCGGCGAGCGCCATCGAGAGCTCCTGGCGGATCGTGTTCTGCCGCTCCGACGGGAAGGAGTCCGCCACCCGGGAGACGGCCGACGCAACGTCGGTCGTGTGGACCGTGGAGAACACGAGGTGCCCGGTCTCGGCCGCGGAGAGCGCGATTCGCATGGTCTCGGGGTCGCGCATCTCGCCGACGACGAGAACGTCGGGGGCCTGCCGCACCGCCGCGCGCAGCGCGGAAGGGAAGTCCGGCGCATCGACGCCGATCTCGACCTGCTCGACGAGGCTCGACCGGTGCGGGTGCTCGTACTCGATCGGATCTTCGAT
>DASXSX010000150.1:0-7145 GCA_036505815.1 Thermoanaerobaculia bacterium | reverse complement strand
AAAGCGACCTTCAGGCGATCCTGGAACCGCGTCGTCTGGATCTCCACGTACATCTCGAGGAACTCGAGCTCGCGGGAGAGCGGGACGAGCTGCGCGGCATCCGCCTCGAGGCTCCTGCGCAGGAGCTCTTCCAAGCGCGAGATCGTCCGCGCCGCCGCCTCGCGGTCGCGATAGACGAGCGGCAGGACGCTGTTGAGCGCGTTGAAGAGAAAGTGCGGGTGGAGCTGCGTCTGCAGCCTCACGAGCCGCGCGCCCGCGAGCTGCGCTTCGAGCTGCGACGCCCGCAATTCGCGCTCGCGTGAAAGTCGGACGGCCTGGATCGCCCAGCAGACTCCGACGACGCCCCAGTACGTCAGCAGGTTTGCGAAGAGAAAGACCGTCAGCAGGGAGGGAACGGCGCGAAGCTGCCGCAGGAAACCGAAAGGCATTCCCATCAGGGCGGGGTACGCGAGGGCGAAGAGCGTGCCGTGCCCCACCGCGAAGACCGCGCTCGCCGCGAGATGCACGCCGAAGATCCGAGCGCGCGAGCCGCCGGAGATCGGGTAGCGGCGCGCGAGCTGCGCGACGAGCGGCGTGAACGCGGCCCAGACGTAAGAGAAGAGGAGGTTCTGGGCGAGCGCCTCGCGAAAACCGAACTCGAGCCTCTCGCTCGAGAGCGGGTCGAGGGTGTAGCGCTCGACCGCGCGGAAGAGGCCCACCGCGGTCCACGCGCCGAGCACGAGAGCGGCCTGCTTCCATGAAAAGCGCCTCTTTTGCATCACCGCGAACCATTCATTTCTGTCATCCCGCGAACCCCCCTCTTTTTCTGTCATCCCGAGCCCTGCGAGGGATCCTCGGACCTTCGGTCCTCGGGATGACAGGCCGGGGTGGGCGCTTTCATTCCCGTCATCCCGAGCGAAGCGAGGGATCCCTCGGACCTTCGGTCCTCGGGATGACAGGCCGGGGGGGAATGCTCTCAGGGATGACAGCCAGCTGCGGAGTGCTCTCGCCAGTCTCGACCCGGACGAACGGGATCTCGACGACGGCTTCGCCGGTCAGGCTGCTCCACTCGAGGCGGTGATCGCCCGGGTACTCGAGGTCGAGGCGCCGTCGGGCTCGCGCGATCGCGTCCGCGCTCGCCGAAGCGGGCGCGGAACGTCCGCGGGTCATCCCCGAGTCCGCGCGGATCTTGAGCGTCATGCGTTGGTCTCGCTTCTCCCCCGAAATCGCGATCCGCGCGGATTCCGGGTCGGCCGCCGCGACCGCGGCTTCCACGAGCGGCTGGAGAACGAGGCTCGGGACGGCGGCGTCGAGCACGTCGCGAGGCACGCGAAGGCGGACTCCGAGGTCCCGCTCCAGCCGCGTGCTCTCGATCCGCAGGTAGAGGTCCGCGTACCGGATCTCCTCGGCGAGCCGGACCAGTCTCTGTCCGCCGTTTCGCAGGGAGAGCCGCAGCAGGTCTCCGAGCTCGACGATGGTTCGCGCCGCCGCGCGCGGATCGCGCCGGATCGTGGACCGCAAGAGCGCAAGCGTCTGGAAGAGGAACGCCGGATGGAGCTGCAGCTTAAGCGCCTCCAGTCGCTCATGCGCGAGCTGCGCCTGGAGGTGCGACGCGCGGATCTCTCCCTCGCGCCACGCGCGGTAGTCGTCCAGGCCCCACGTCACGCCGACGATCTGAAGATAGGTCGCGATCCGCGTCGGCCCGTTCATGACCGCGGAGTGAAGGCAGTTCGCGAGGAACTCCGCCCAGGACACCCCCGGGGCGACGATGACCTTGTACGCGGCGTTCGAGACGAAGGTGTGGAGGAGCGCGATCGCCGCGCCGGCCGGGAGGTGGATCGCCGCGAGGACCGGGAGCGAGCGTCGCGGGAATGGATACCGGCGCGCGATCCGCATCACGAGAGGAGTCGCCGCCGCCCAGATCGCGGCGATCGCCAGGTTGTCTCCGAGCGCGCTCCAGAAGACCCACGGGTGCGGCTCGAGCTCCCTGCCGCGCAGGTAACGCTGGGTCGCCTGGAGGACCGCGACGAAGAACCAGACCCCCACGATCCACGCCGCGGCGATCAGGCGTTCGCGGCGCGAGCGACTCATCGGGTGAGCCCGATCGGGCTTAGGTCCCGAAGCGGCGGAACTCCCTCAGCCGGTCGCGATAGCTCGCCGACAGCGTGAGCCGGGTGCCGTCGCGCAAGATGACCGCGTAGTCGCCGTTGAACCACGGGTGCAGCTCGCGGATCCGCTCGATGTTGACGATCGCGGAGCGGTGGATTCGCAGGAACTTCTTCGGGTCGAGGCGGGACGCGATCGCCGAAGTCGTCTCGTGCAGGAGGTACACGTTGGGCCCGACGTGGATCCGCACGTTGTTGCGCGACGACTCGATCCAGTCGATGTCGCGGACCTTGACGAAGACGTTCTTGCCGTCGGCCTTCAAGAGCACCCACTCGGGGAACGATCGATCGCGCCGGATCTTCTCGACGATCTTCGAGACCGACTCACGGAAGTTTTCGAGCGACCGGCCCCTGATGAGCTCCCGAACCCGCCGCACCGCCTCGTCGACGCGCTCACGGCTGAAGGGCTTCATGAGGTAGTCGACCGCCTGCGCCTCGAACGCGCGGACCGCGTACTGGTCGAACGCGGTGATGAAGACGATCGCCGGGATTTCGTCGGGCGCGAGCGCCTCGAGGACGCCGAAGCCGTCGAGCCCCGGCATCTGCACGTCCAAGAAGACCAGGTCCGGCTTCAACCGCCGGATCGCCTCGGCCGCCTCGAACCCGTCGCCGCTTTCGCCGATGACTTCGAGATCCGGGTCTTCGGCGACGGCGCCGCGAACCCATTCGCGAGCCAGCGGCTCGTCATCCACGATCAGTGCGCGGATCTTCACCGGCCACCTCCATTGCGCCCCGGGAGCCACAAAGAAGAGTACGAAGGGGCCGACAGAAGGGTTCCCTTCCGCCGGCAGGTGTCCCGAGCCCGCTCGCCGCGACTATCCCCGTGGACCGTCCTCGATCCAAGATTCCGGGGACGAAATCCATTTTTCCGGGGACGAGATGCTAGAAAATGGGGTCAGGTCTCCACTTGCCACATTGGGGGTCAGGTCTCCACTTGCCACATTGCCTTCTGACTCGCGTCGCTCGACCTGCTGCGCTGCTCAGCCTTGCCGTTGCGCTTCTTCCCCGCGACGCGCACGCCTGCACGACCTTCTGCCTCGAGCGCAACGGAAGCATCGTCTTCGGCAAGAACTACGACTTCGGGATCGGCTCCGGCATGCTCGTCGTCAACAAGCGCGGCGTCTCGAAGGCCTCGCAGGTCGGCGCGCCCGATCACCCGGCGCGCTGGGTCTCGCGCTACGGAAGCCTGACCTTCAACCAGTTCGGCCGCGAGTTTCCCTCCGGCGGCATGAACGAGGCCGGCCTGGTCGTCGAGCTCATGTGGCTCGACGCGGCGCGGTACCCGAAGCCGGACTCCCGCCCCGCGGTCGGCGTTCTCGAGTGGATCCAGTATCAACTCGACAACTTCGCGACCGCCGCGGAGGTCGTCGCGAACGCCGAGCACGTGCGGATCGCGTCCCGGACTCCGCTCCACTACCTCGTCGGCGACCGCTCGGGAGGCTGTGCGTCCGTCGAGTTCCTCGAAGGCCGCCTCGTCGCACACGCCGGCGCGGGGATGCCGGCCCGCGCACTCACGAACGACACCTACGACTCCTCGCTTTCATTCCTGCGGGAGCGCGAACGCTCCGGCGCCCGGGAGCTCCCGGCCGGTCCCGGATCCCTCGAGCGCTTCGTCCGCGCGGCCACGCTCGTCCAGGCGGCCGAGCGCGCCTCGAAGGCCCCCGCGGTCGAAGAGGCGTTCCGGATTCTCGGCAGCGCCGCGAACCCGAGCCGGACGCAGTGGTCGATCGCCTACGACCTGAAAAACCTCCGCGTCCATTTCCGAACGCGCGCCAACCCGAAAGTCCGGACGATCGCGCTCGCCGCGTTCGACCTCTCCTGCCGGAAGCCGGTCCAGGTGTCGGACGTCGACGCCGACCCGAGATTCGCCGACTACTCTTCGCGGACGAACCGCGCGTCGATCGAGAAGGCATACCGCGGCGTGGACTTCCTCCGCGACACGCCCGCCTCCGAGCTCGACGCGGCCGCCGCGCACCCCGACACGACGTCCTGCGTGCGCTGAGAGCCCGCTCTCAGGAGTGCGGTGTCGTCTTCGGCGGCGGCATCGCCATTTCGGGAGTCATCGCCTTTGGCGCAGTCACCGGGGTGGCCTTCGGCGGCGGCATCGCCATCTCCGGGGTCATCGCCATTGCCGGAGGCGTCGCCATCGTCGGCGCCGTCGCCGCAGCTGCGGCCTCCATCCCGTTCCAGATGTCGCGATAGATCTTCCAGGAGCCGTCCTTCTGCTTCTTCCACACGACGACGTACTTCGCGCTCTGCGTCGTTTCCGGCTTGCCCGCCGGCTGGACATGGAGCAGGGCTCTGCCGGTCTCGATCATGAAGTTCCCGCTCGACTCCGCACCGAGCACCGTCAGGTCGAGCGACTTGATGCCGGAGTCGGATGCGCCCTTCCAGAGGTCCTGGATCGCCTGCCGGCCCATGACCATGTCGGCGTCCGGCGGGAAGGCGATGGCGTTTTCGTCGTACATCATCCCGATCGCCTGGAAGTCGCCGCGCTTGTAGGCATCGACGAACCTGGCTCCCATCCGTTCCAGGCGGTCCTGGTCGGCCTTCATCTTCGGCATCTGACCGAAGGCGGAAGAAACGCACGCGAGCGCGAGAGAAAGAGCGAGCGTGGAAACGCGAATCCGATGCATACATCCCTCCTCGAAGATCGGCGGGTCGGGAAGCGACCCGCTCTGGGGGGGGTTCTACTGCTGAGTTCCCGCGGGCGCAAGTCCCGCGATCCAGCGCTGCAGCGCCTCGCGGTCGTCCCCCTTCAGGCGGCGCAGCACTCCTTCGGAGTGGGAGGCGACGACCTTAGGGTCGTCGAACGGGAGCCGCGCGTACATCTTCCCGCCCGGATCGTGGCAGGCGCCGCAGCGCGCGGACAGGATCGGGCGGATCGTCGTCCGGAAAAGATCGGCGGGCTGGGGTTGAGCGGGAATCGCGGACTCGGCGGCGGCTGAGACAGCGGGAGCTGCGGTCTCGACAGGGTTCGCGGCCTGGTCCGGCGCCGCCGAAGCCGTCATTTCGGCGGACGGAGGAACCGTTTCGGATTCCTGGACCGATAGCGGCGTCGCGTGCGGGGAGGATCGAGTCGCATAGCGAGAGCGGGTCGTGCACTGGGGAACGAGCGCCAAGCTCGCCAGAAGGGCGACGGCCAGGATCGTTCTTGAGCGCATACAGGTTGCGGCTCCGGTGTTGCATTAACGTAAACGGCGGCAAATGGTTGCGAATTTCCTCCCGCTGGCACCCGGCTTGCGGGACTCTCGGTGACGGGCCTTCCCGGCCTCGCGAAGGCCTGTGTTCGAAAAGGAGGTGACGGATGCTCCGTCTCTACTCGTTCCCCTGGTCGGCCTGGCAGAGCCTGGGATTGCTCGTTCTGCGCCTGGTCGTCGGTACTGCCTTCATCCTCCATGGCCTTCCCAAGATCCAGAACCCGATGCACTGGATGGGCGACAAGGTGAGCCCGGTCCTGCAGCTTGCAGCCGCGGTCGCCGAGTTCGGCGGTGGAATCGCGCTCGTCGTCGGATTCCTGACTCCGATCGCGGCGGCCTTGATCGTGGTCGACATGATCTTCGCGCTGGCGCTCGTGCACCTGCCGAAGGGGGACAAGTTCGTGAATCCCGCCGGCGGGTCCTTCGAGCTGCCGCTCGTTTACCTCGCACTCATGATCGGGCTGATCGCGACAGGGCCGGGGCGCTACTCGCTCGACTCCCTTCTCTGGGGGTCGCACAACGTCGTGATCGAGCGCGGGGAGACCTGGAGCAAGTCGAGCGCCGCGTAAGTCCCGGGTTTCGCGGACTCACTCGACCGCGGCGGTGAAGACCTCCTCCATGAGATACGGCCGCCGGCAGCCGGTCGCCGGATCGAGCTGTCGCCGGCTGTCCGTCCAGATCGGGTACGACACGCCGCCGTAGGAGACCAGCCCCTCGTAGTCCCCCTGCTGGTTGCCGTAGTTGATCCCCGGGCAAGGGAACGTCCCGTCGCAGTCGTGCTCGTTCGAGCTCTCCGTCGAGACGCGGACGTTCGGCGGCCACGTGACGCCGCCATCGGCGGAGCTCGCCAAGTACTCGTCGGTCTCGAATCGCTCGCCGGTCGTGTCGTTTTGAGTGTCGTAAAAGGAGACGTTGACTCCGCCGGTCATCGCGTCGACGGAGAGCCACTGGTTGAAACGGTCGGCGTCGATCGCGAGCGGGTCGGTGACGGGCGCGGGGCTCGACCAGGTCGCGCCCTGATCGTCGGAGAACGCGAGCAGGATGTCGGTCGTGCCCGCTTCCGTCAGATCCATCCACGAGCAGGACAGACGTCCTCGGTGCGGCCCGGCCGAGCGATCGGCGTCGCAGGCGGGATAGACGAGCGCCCGACGGAAGGACTCGGCAGGGATCCCGATGTCGAAGGCGATCGACTTGGAGGCCACGATGCTCGGCGTGCTCCAGGTCGCGCCGCCGTCGAGAGAGCGGCTGAATCCGATCGTGTTCGCGAGATAGTCGTTCCACGCGACGTAGACCTCGCCGTTCGGGCCGACGAAAGGATCCGCGGCGATCAAGTGCCCCTGTCCGTGCGGATCGTCCACGCGGGTCACCGTGAACGTCGCTCCGCCGTCGGAGGAGCGTGCGAACCGCAGACCGCCGCTCGTCGAGCCGCCGAGCGCCGCGTCCCATGCGACGTAGACGTTGTCGCGGAACGGGCTGTCCGGATTCGTGTCCACGGCGATGATCGGCTTGTCGTTGAAGTGGTTCGCGCCGCCCTGGAAGGAGAAATAGGTGACGTCCGGGTAGGTCTGACCGCCGTCACTCGAGCGGGCGACCGCCATCGCCGTGCCGTTTATCCCGTTTCCGTTTCCGAAGAAGACGACGATGTATGCGTAATAGACGTTGCCCTGCGTATCGAAGGCGAGCGACGGGTCGGATCCGAAATCCGTCCCGTTCGCACCGATGGGCTTCGGCAGCGGCAGGTCGACGCCTCCCCACGTCGCGCCGCCGTCGAAAGAGAAGTAGCCGCGCATGGGGTCCCTGA
>DASXSX010000149.1:0-2093 GCA_036505815.1 Thermoanaerobaculia bacterium | reverse complement strand
ATCGTCACCGTGACGGCCAAGTGAGGACCGTTCTCGCTCGGGATGCTGGGAAGCGAGCAGGTGAAGAGCGTCACCCTCTCGTAATGGGGATGTCTTCATCGAACGAGCGCCAGGGTTGTTAACGGGAACTCGAGAGACGGTCCGGCCGACCGCCGGCGTGGAGGTGGTCAGTCAGTCGGTCTAACCGGGCCGGGAAAGCGCCGCCGCGCGGAGCCGAGCCAGTAAACGCCGAGAGCCAGGGCGAGAAGCAGCATCGTCCAGAGAACCAGCTCGTTCGGAGGGAGGCTGAAGACGATGCTGATGAAGACGATCCAGACGATCGCCACCGCGTTGACGACCGGCGACCAGCGCCGGAGGTTCCACGGCGCCGTCTGGGCGCTCGCGAACTCCCCGCGCCGGCGCCGCCGGTTGCGAAAGTTCAGATAAATCGGGATCCCGTAGGCGAGATACAGCGCGATCGTGCTGATCGAGGTGATCACCGTGAACGCCGCCGCGTAGAAGGAGATCGCGACCGCGAGCGCGCTCGTCACGAGGATTGCCGCGACGGGCGTTCCGTAGCGCGGGTGGACGGCCCGGATCTTCCGGGCGCCCGGCATCCCGTCGTCCCGCGCGAAGGCGAACCACATCCGCGACATCGAGCTGACCGACGACGCCCCGCAGAGCCACATCGCGCCGCCGATCACGATCGCGACGAAGTTCGCGAAGAACCGGGGAAGGTTGTGGTCGACGACGTAGAGAACGGGATAGGGATCGGATGCCGTAGCGCGCACGTCGCCCCCCGGAATCGCCCACGTCAGCATGACGAGCAATACCAGGCCGACGACCGCGGAGACTGCGACCGAGAGGAAAACGCCCCACGCGGAATTCAAGCGCGCCATCACGGTCTCCTCCGCCATGTGGGCCGAGGCGTCGTATCCGGTGTACGTCCACTGCGCCTGGAGGAGCGAGAGGACGAGGCACAGGAGAAACGGCGCCGAACGGTAGAAACCGGCGAGACCCGGGAAGAGCGCGAACAGCGGGGAAGGAACGTGGACGTTGCCGAACACGAGACCGGGCCCGACGCGGCCGCCCGCGAGCTCCGCCGAGGACGCGTCGAGCGGGTTGGCGACGTTCTTGAATCGAAAGAGGAATCCCAGTCCGTTTCGGTGGGTCCCGAAAAATGCGAGCAGGAGCACGATCATGACGACGCCGACGATGTGCCACCAGACGCTGAAGTCGTTCAGGCGCGCGGTCCACCGAATCCCGCGGATGTTGAGCGCGATCTGCGGCAGCATGATCACGACCATCACGAAGAGCTGGAAGTTCCAGTTCGTCAGCGAGCCGAAGACCGGGATCTTCAGGTCACGGGGGAGGTCGAAGATCCGGGTCACCGCTCCGATTGAGTAGATCGCCGCGGCGACGTTGATGCCGGCGGTGATCGTGACCTGTCCGATCATGTTCAACCACGCGGTCAGCCACGCCCAGCCGCGGCCGCCCAGGCGGAACGCCCAGAAGTAGAGGCCGCCGGCCGTGGGATACGCCGACGCGAGCTCCGCCATGCTCGCCGCGACCGCGAGCGTGAAGAGGCTGACCACCGGCCAGCCGACGGTGTTGACGATCGGGCCGGCGAGCTTCAGCCCGTAGCCGTAGAGGAGGATCGCCCCGGTCAGGATCGAGATGATCGAGAAGCTGACCGCGAAGTTGGAGAAGCCCCCCATCTCGCGGAAGAGCTGCTGCGTATAGCCGAGGCGCTTCAGGTCCTCGGCGTCCTGGCGGAGGATCTCCTGTCGGCTCGGCATCGCGATCCGAGCCGGCCTACTCCGGCGTCGTGTACGCGGCCGTGATTCCACCGTCGACGGTGAACGCGGCCCCGTTGATGTAGGAAGACTCGTCGGAGGCGAGGAAGAGGGCCGCCTTCGCCACCTCGTCGGCTCGAGCGAGGCGTCCCATCGGAATGTGCACCAGTCGTCGCTTCCTTCTCTCCGGATCGCGGAACAGCTCCTGGAGGAGCGGCGTATCGACCGGGCCGGGGCAGAGTGCGTTCACGCGGATTCCCTTGCGGGCAAACTCGATCGCGACTTCACGAGTGAGCGCCAGGACGCCCCCCTTGCTCG
>DASXSX010000148.1:0-4238 GCA_036505815.1 Thermoanaerobaculia bacterium | reverse complement strand
GTCTCGCGCAGGATCGCGAGGTTCGAGTGTCGGTGTGGAACGTGGCCTACCGGTTCGTCAAACGGGAGCTGTGACTTGCGGGTTCCTGTCATTCCGAGGAGCTTGCAGTTGCCAGTCATTCCGAGGAGCTTGCAGTTGCCTGTCATTCCGAGGAGCGAAGCGACGAGGGCACCGAGCGCTATCTGCGGCGTGAGCTTGCGAACGACCGCAGAGCGCGACAAGCGCCGTCGTCGAGACGGCGCTAATCCCTTGATTTCGAGGGATCCCCCGCGTCGCTCGGGATGACAAAAGGATCTACTCCACGTAAGGAAAGAACTTTCCGGTAACCCGGAAGAATCGCCCGGTCGCCGAATCGACGGTCAGCTGACAGCGCGTCACTTCCAGCGTCGTGGAGAACGAGACGCCGGGAGCTTTCAAACTGACCGGATAGCGGGTCCCGACTTTCAGGGGCGTGTTGAAATCGAAACGCACGCCGGTCGGGGTCACTTCGAGCACTTGGCGCGCCGTCTCCCAGCGCACCTTGAGCTCGTACTCCCCCGGTTTGGGCCGCTTGGGCGACTTCCCGGAGTCGCTCCCGCGCGAATGACGTTCGGCAGCGACGGGTGGGTCGGTCTTTCGGTCAGGCATGTGCGATTTCGGGGTGAGGTCGGTAGCCCTCGACCCTTCCGTATCTAGCGAAACTTACGCCAGGATATTCCCCCGGGATCTCCGCAGCGCTTCGAAGCGATCCGGAGCTCTATTTCTTCGCAAGGGAGGCCGCCAGGCGGATCGCGGCCTGCATCCCTTCCTTTTCCCGAACCGCACGAACCCGGGCCTTTTCGGCCGGCTTCAGCCTCCGGACGTAGCCCATGTACTTGCCCTGAAGTCTCCGCAGAGCGCGGACTTTCGGCGAAATGGCGACCCGGCGTCGCCGGACCGCGCGCGCCGCAGTCGCCTTGCGACGGCCACCCCGGCGTGAGCGGCCGCCGGGCATCCCCTCGAGTGCCGCCAGCCGTTCGCGCAGATGGGCGATCTCCTTCGTTCGGCCTTTCAGGACCGCCTGGACCTGATTCTTCCGGAGTCTTCCCTGAGACAGAAGAGACTGCAATACATAGTGCGATTCTGCTGGTGTCATTCTTATCCTTCCGATGTCCTTACTGTGAGCGTTCCGTCGGTCGTTCCATTGCAAGGGTCCGGAGTGTACAACAAGTGATCCCGGTAGAGGATATGTGCGCTATTTCTTACGTACCGCCGCGGCGGCCTTCTCCTTCAATACGACCTTTTTCTTCGACGCGGCGCCGCGAGCCGCCCGCGGGAGCAGTGTAAGAACGATTTCGGGCCGAATCACCTTGCCTTCGGTCATGACACAGGCGCGATGGACGACGTTGCGCAGCTCGCGGACGTTGCCCGGCCAGTCGTAGGCCTGGAGAAGGTCCAGCGCTTTCGGGTCCCACCCCGCGACGCCCGCGCGTTCCTGCTCTTCGATCATCTTGCGGAAATGCTCGGCCAGGAGCGGGATGTCGTCCCGGCGATCCAAAAGAGGCGGAAGGGAGAGAGGAAACACGTTCAACCGATAGTAGAGATCCTCGCGCAGTTTCTTTTTCTTGATCGCGTCGTGCGGATCGCGGTTCGTGGCGGAGATCAGCCGGACATCCACTTTGAGCTCCTGGGAGCCGCCGACCCGTCGGAGCGTACGGTCCTCGAGGACGCGCAGCAGCTTGACCTGGAGCTCCGATCCCATCTCGGTGATCTCGTCCAAGAAAAGCGTTCCCCCGGCGGCTTCCTCGAAATAGCCGACACGCCGCTTGTCGGCGCCAGTGAACGAACCGCGCTCGTGACCGAAGAGCTCGCTTTCGATGAGCGTCGGGGAAATGGCGCCGCAGTTGAACGCCACGAACGGCTTGGCCGCGCGGCGAGACAGCCGATGAATCGTGCGCGCGGCGACTTCCTTGCCGCTGCCGGAAGCGCCGGTGATGAGAACGGGAGCGTTCGACTTGGCGACGCGACGGATGATGTCGAAGATCTGCGTCATGATCGGCGAGCGGCCGACGAGGTCGCCGAGTCTCCCCGTCTCCTGTAGCTCGGCGCGAAGCGTTTCGACTTCCGACTCGAGCCGGTGCCGGTCTGCCAGCCGGTTGAATACGACTTCGAGCTGCGCGGGCCGCAGCGGTTTCAGCAGGTAATCGACCGCGCCGGCGCGAAGCGCTTCGATGGCGTTGTCGATCGAGCCTTGTCCCGTGATGACGATGCCCTCGCGATCCGCGTCCGTCTCCCGCGCCGCGCGAAGGACTTCGATCCCATCGCCGTCGGGGAGGTGGATGTCGACGATCAACAGGCGGGGATCGAACTCCTCGACGGCGCGGCTCGCCTCTTTCACGGTCCCGACCGAGCGCGCCTCTCCCCCGAGGTCCCTGACGGACTCTTCGAGTCCTTTGCGAGTCGCCAGATCGTCTTCGACGATGAGAACCTTCAAGCGGTCTCCTCTGGAAGCGCAAGTACGGCGAAAACCCGATCTCCGTCCTGGCCGAGCCGAACGACACCACCGGCGTCGGCGGCGTACAACCGCGCGCGCGCCAGCCCCATTCCCCAATTTTTCCCGGAGGCTGCCGAGCGCGGCGCGAACAACTTCTCCGGGTCCTCAATCGGAAGTATGCCCCGATTCTCGACGCGCACGTGGAGACGCGCGCCCTCTCTCGAGAGAGAAACGGAAACCGGTGAAGAGGATGCGGATTCGATCGCATTCACGACGAGCGACGTCAGCGCTTCGGATAGCTTTTCTTTATCGCCGGCAACCCGACCTCCGGTCCGTCCCGCGACGACGACCCCGTCGCTGGCGTACGCGCGCAGAACGGACTCGACCCATTCGTCGAACGAAAACGTCTCGACACGGCCCGGAGTCGCGAGCAGAAGCTCTCTTCCGCTTTCGAAGAGCTCGAACGCCCGGCCGAGCTCGGTCTTGGCGATTTCGAGCGACTCCGAAACGTCTTCTCCCCGCGCGAAACGGCGGCTGGCCCCTTCGAGGTGGAGCGAAACCGCCGAGAGCGGCGTCGCGAGATCGTGAAGGAATGTGCGCAGGAACTGGCGGTGGGGCGAGTCTCCGCGTCTCTCCGGGTCCGGCGTCAACTCGGCATCCTTTGTGCTACAAACACCAGAACCTACGGGGCCATCGTATGCCAAAAGCCGCCCACGCCGAAGACGCGTCCGTCGAGCTTCGCCCGCCGACAACGGCGCGCTCGTCGCTGAAGACTCGCCTGAAAGTCTCCGCCTTCGTCGGGCTCGGCATCGTCGCGGCGTGGCTCTATTACACGGTCAACCAGGTGCTCACGCTGTATGACGTCACGCGAGACATTCAGCGGACGACCGATTTGCGCGAACGGGTCGGTGACGCGAAGACGGCGCTCGCGGAGGCGGAAGACTCGCTCGACCGATACACGCAGACCGGTCAGGGCTACGACCTCTCGCGACACCACAATGGCCGGACGACGCTGCGCGCTTCACTCGGAGCGATCCGCCGCCGGATTCTGTCCGAGAGCTCCCGCGGCTCGCTCGAGCAGGCGGAAGCGGCCGAAGAGATCTATTCGAAGGCGGCCGATCGCGCGATCGCGCTGTGGGTGCCGGGAAGCCCGTCCGCCGCGCGCGAGCAAAGAGACAACATCGTCGAGCCGGCGGCTGCGGCGCTGCGCGACATCCTCCTCGAGCTGGACAATCGGTTCGGCCGCAGCGAGGCGATCGCCGAGGGGCGCCTTGCCGGCGCGCGCGATTCCGCCACCGCCGCTCTCGTGATTCTCGCGGGGCTCATCCTCGCCGGATTCCTCTGGCTGCTGACCGACGTCGACCGCCGTATCCTCTCGCCCGCCGTCTTCGCCGCCGGAGCCCTGTCGGATCTCGCGTCGGATCGCCCGCCGCCGCGGCTCTTCGAGGCGTCGGGAGACGAGATCGGAGAGCTGGGCCGCCAGTTCAACCGCGCCGCAGCCGCTTACGAGGACCGCGCGCGGGCGCTCGAGGAGCGCGACATCCAGGCTTCCGTCAACGCGGTGCTCGCGGCGGCCGCGACGGTCAACGACCTGAAAGGGTTCGGTTCCAAAGTCCTCGAAACGGTGCTCGAAGTCTCCGGCGCGGCGTCGGCCGTGCTCTATCTGCCCGATCCGGACGGGACGTTCGCGCCGGCCGAGGCGGTCGGCGGCAGTCCCGGAGCGGACGACGGAATCGGCCGGAAAGAGGCGCGGCGGGCGGCGCTGGAAAAGAAGTCGATCTTCCTC
>DASXSX010000147.1:0-18366 GCA_036505815.1 Thermoanaerobaculia bacterium | reverse complement strand
CGCGGGAGAGGCGAGCCTGCTCGTCGGAGGTCAGCCGAGCCTGGATCTGACCGGCGATCGCCCGGGCGACTTCGTCCTGGAGAGCGAGGACGTCCCTGAAATCCCGCTCATAGCTCCTGGCCCAGAGGTGACGGTCGGTCGTCGCGTGGATCAACTGGGCCGTGATCCGGATCTTGTTCCCCGCCCGGAGAACGGATCCTTCCACTACTCCGTCCACGTCGAGCTCCCGGGCGATCTCCGGAAGTCCTTTCTTCGTGCCCTTGTAGCGCATCGCGGACGTCCGAGAAATCACGCGCAGCGAGCCGATCTGAGCGAGGTCGGTGATGAGAGCCTCAGTCATCCCGTCGGCGAGGTACTCCTGTGCCGCGTCGCGGGAGAGGTTTTCGAGTGGCAGGACGGCGAGCGATTGGATACCGCCAGGCTTCGAGCCGAAAAGTCGTCGGCGCACACTCCCGACATCGAAGACGAAGAGCACGGCCAGGAGAGCCGCGAGGCCGGTCGCCAGAAGAACGGGCCAGCGACGGGGTCGTGCGCGCGGCGGAGGCGGAGCGGGGGCCGCGCTCGCTGTGGCACCGGCCAACGTCTCCTCCAGCGCGTAGGCGATGTCGCGGGCCGACTGGAACCGTTGTTCCGGGCTCTTTTCCAGGCAGTGCCGCACGACGCGGTCGAGGGCTGGTGCGATCAGGCGGTTCGTGGAAGAGAGGTCGGGCGGATCCTCCCGCAGGATGGCCGACATCGTGTCGGCCGCTGAGTCGCCGTGGAACGCTCTCCTGCCCGAGAGCATCTCGTAGAGAATCGATCCGAACGAGAAGATGTCGCTCCGCGCATCGGAGGGCTTGCCGCGCACCTGTTCCGGGGACATGTACCCGAGAGTTCCCATCACCACTCCCGGCTCGGTGCCGGCGGTCTCGGTGGGAAGGTTCGTCTGCGGTCCGGCCTCATCGGGCTTCGTCAGCTTCGCCAGGCCGAAGTCGAGGATCTTGACGCGGCCGTCTTTCGTGACGAACAGGTTCTCGGGCTTCAAATCCCGGTGGACGATTCCCTTCTCGTGCGCGGCGGCCAGCCCGTGGGCGATCTGGAGGGCGTAGTCGATGGCGCGACGTGGAGCGAGAGGCATGCCAGCGATACGGCTTCGTAACGTGTCTCCCTCGAGAAGCTCGGAGACCACATAGGGCGACCCTTCGACCGTGCCGACGTCATAGACCGCAGTGATGTTGGGGTGGTTGAGAAGACCGGCGGCCCTGGCCTCCTGCTCGAAGCGGCGCAGGCGATCCGGGTCGTTGGAGAACGACGCCGGCAGCACCTTGACGGCGACCTCGCGCCCCAGGCGCGAATCCTTCGCGCGATAAACCTCGCCCATGCCGCCCGCGCCGAGAGGCGCCACGATCTCGTACGGGCCGAGGCGGGATCCGGCCGGGAGCGTCACGGGGATTCGACCTGCCACGAGCGCGACTTCAGGAGCCCGCTTGCGAGAACCGTCTGAAGGTCGCGATCTCGCGCCAGAACGTTGCACTCGTTTTCCTCGGCGATGACGGCTATGAGACAGTCGATCATGGAACGCACGGTCACTCCCCGCCGCCGGAGAGCGCGGTAGACGTCCGCCGCTCGCAGGTACGCCTCCATCCCGGAGGGCTCGACGAAAACGAGCTCGCGGAAGAGGCGCACGATTTCGGCGCGTCCTCTGTCTCGGCGAAGCCCCTGAAAGACCTCCGCCACGACGACTCCGCAAGTGAAGATCTCGTCATTCCCGGCAATCAACCGCGAAAGCGCCTTCTCCTCGGGGGACGGGTAGCCGTTGAAAAAGTCCGCCCAGACGGACGTGTCGACAAGGACTTTCAACGACCCGAGCGCCGCCGCCTTCGGAGAGTATCGAGGTCACCCTTCCAGCCCAATTTTCCTTCGAACTTCAGGAGCCGCCGGAGCCTTCTCCTCCGAGCGTAGTCCCGCAGGGCCTCGTTGATCACCGCTGTCTTCGTCTTTCCGGCGCCAACCTCCATCGCCGCCTCGAGCGCCTCCTGATCCAAATCCAGAGTGGTCCTCATGATCTGCCTCTTGATGCAGATTCTAATGGCTCAAGTTATGCACGGCAAATTGCTTCGCTCACCGGGAGCCGCCTCGTCGCGGATGACCTCGGCTCTTCTTCTCACGGAGGGCGGTCGTCTTCATCCCCTTGAGGTAGCCTCGCATCCGGCAGATTGCCTGGTCCGGCACCATCGTGATGACGCCGCTCTTGGAGATGATCTGGAGGACCTGACCGGAATTCAGCCCGATTGCTCTCCGGATTTCTCTGGGGATCACGACCTGGAACCTCTTCGAAACCACTGCCCGCGACATGCAGGCGGTCAGCCGCGGGACGACGTCTCGACGTCGTCCCGGTAAAGCTCGTACGCCTTCTGATACTCCATGACGCGCGCGACCTCGGCGACGAACTGCTCGCTGTATCCGGCCCGCCGCAGGAGGTGGAATCCCATCTCCATTCCAGACGCAATGCCGCCAGCGGTGATGATGCGCCCGGCGTCGACGACGCGGGCGCGGCTGATGCGGGCCGCCGGCGCGATCTTCGCGAGCCGGTCGATGGGGACCATCCCGGCGGGCGAGGACTCGACTCGATCCGGCTCCTTGCGGTTCGTCGCCGGGAGGCCGTCGAGGAGCCCCATCTCCCCGTAGATCCACGATCCGGTGCAGACGCTCGTCAGAAGCGTCGAGTCCGAGAGCGACCGGACGTAGTCGTGGAGGCGCCGGTTGTGGAGCTCCTGGCGGGTCCCGAAGCCTCCCGGGATCAAGAAGGCGTCCATCGCGGGCGCGTCCTGGAACGAGTAGTTCGGCAGGACCGTGAAGCCCGCCTGGGTCTGAACGGGACGAAGGGAGTCGGCGATCATGAAGGCGTCGAGCTCCGGATCGAACCGTCGGGCCACGGAAAAGACTCCGTAGGGCGCGGCGAAATCGACGATCTCGGCGTCTTTGAAGACGTAGATGCCGAGGCGAAATCCGGACGTTTGCGGTTTCTCCGCCATGGTGTCCTCCGGCTGGATGGCCTGGTCCGCAAGTTTATGCCGGGGTCAGCCGGAGGATAGAGTTTCCCGGCACTCCACTCTCGCTCGAAAAGGAGGTCGTCATGCGTTCGCGACGCACTTCTCCGCTCGTTCCCGGATTGCTCCTTTGCGGCGCGGTCGCCGCGTTCGGGCAGGCGCCGAAGCCGGGCGCCGTGACGGTGATCCGCGCGGGCGCGCTCATCGACGGCACCTCGGGAGCTGCTCGGCGCGACCAGGTGATCGTCGTGCGCGGCAACCGCATCGAGAAGGTCGGCGCCGCGTCCTCGATCGCGATACCGGGCGACGCCCTCGTGATCGACCTCTCGCGCGCGACGGTTCTGCCGGGCTTGATCGACAGCCACACGCACATCTTTCTCCAGGGGGAAGATCCGGCCGAGGGCGGCTACGACGTCCAGCTCCTGAAGTACCCGCTGGCGTTCCGAGCGGCGCGGGCCGCCGTCTCCGCGCGCCGCGCGCTCGAGCAGGGATTCACCACGATTCGCGACGTCGAGACGGAAGGCGCCGGCTACGGCGACGTCGGTATCAGGCAGGCGATCGAAGGAGGATACATACCGGGCCCGCGCATGTTCGTCGTCACGCGTGCAATCTCCACGACCGGGGGATATCCGCTCGAAGGCTACGCGCCCGAGATCGACGTTCCGAAAGGCGCGCAGCTGATCGACGGTCCCGTCGAGGCCCGCAAGGCCGCGCGCGAGCAGCTCGATCACGGCGCCGACTGGGTCAAGGTCTACATGACGCACCGCTCCTGGCTCGACGCGAAGGGGAACCTCGTCTCGCAGCCGACCCTCTCGCTCGAGGAGATCAGGGCGATCGTCGAGGAGACCCACGGCTGGGGCAGGAAGGTCGCCTGCCACGCCTACAACGGGATCGGCCTGCACCGCGCCCTCGACGGAGGGTGCGATTCGATCGAGCACGGTCTCGAGCTCGACGACGCGGCAATCGCGCAGATGGTCAGGCAGGGGACCTGGCTCTGCCCGACGATGAGCGTCTACTACGACCACTGGGCGCCGGCCGACACGCCGGCGGGGAAGCGCGATCGCAAGCGCGTTGCGGTCCACGGGCCGTCGCTCAGGAAGGCCTTGAAGGCCGGCGTGAAGATCGCATTCGGCACCGACGTCGGCGGGTTCTCGTGGACCGAGCCGATCGCGCGGGAGTTCTCCCGGATGGTGGAGTTCGGGATGACGCCGATGGCGGCGGTCCAGGCCGCGACCTCGAAGGGCGCCGAGATGCTCGGGATGTCCGGAGAGATCGGTGTCGTCGCCCCCGGCGCCTACGCGGACATTGTCGCCGTCGCCGGCGACCCGTTGAAGAACGTACAAGAGCTCGAGCGGGTCGGTTTCGTGATGAAGGACGGAAAGGTCTACCGGAACGAACTGAAGTGAGTCGGGGTCAGGCAGGTATTTTGGTCTTTTGAGCGTGCGTTTGCGGTCTCGGGATTTCCGATAATGCCAAAGTGCCCGCCTGACCCCTTACCGGAGCTGCGTCAGCAGGAACGCGTAGTCGAATGCTGCCTCCCGCAGCTTGTCGTAGCGGCCGGAAGAGCCGCCGTGCCCCCCCGCCATGTTGACTTTGAAGACGAGCGGGTTCGAATCGGTCTTCGTGGCGCGCAGGCGGGCGACGTACTTGGCCGGCTCCCAGTACATGACCTGGCTGTCGTTGAACGACGTCTTCACGAGCATCGCCGGGTAGGCGCGCGCGGCGATGTTGTCGTACGGGCTATAGCTCCGCATGTACTCGTACTGTTCGCGGATGCGCGGGTCGCCCCATTCCTCGAACTCGCCGACGGTCAGCGGAAGCGTCGGGTCGAGCATCGTGTTCAAGACGTCGACGAACGGCACGCGGGAGACGGCGACGTGGATGAGATCGGGCCGCATGTTGACCACCGCGCCGACGAGCAATCCTCCGGCGCTGCCTCCCTCGATCGCGAGCCGGTCCGCCGACGTCCACTTCTCGCGGATCAGGTATTCGGCCACCGCGATGAAGTCGGTGAAGGTATTCTTCTTCGCGAACATGCGTCCCTGGTCGTGCCACTTCTTTCCCATTTCACCGCCGCCGCGAACGTGCGCGATCGCGATCACGACGCCGCGGTCCAGCAGGCTGACGCGGTTCGAGGAAAAAGTCGGGTTGTTGGTCACGCCGTATGAGCCGTATCCGGTCAGGAGGAGCGGGCTCGCGCCGTCGCGTTTCGTGTCCTTGCGGTAGACGATCGAGATCGGAACGAGAGTTCCATCGAGAGCCTTCGCATGGAGGCGTTCGGAGACGTACCGGTTCGGGTCGTATCCGCCGAGCACGTCGGTGCGCTTCAACAGCTTGCGCTCGCGCTTGTCCATGTCGTAGTCGAAGACCGACTCGGGCGTGACGAGCGACTGATACCGGAAGCGGAAGACGTTGGTGTCGAACTCGCGATTCTCGGCGGAAAATGCCGCGTAGACCGGCTCGGGGAGCTCGATCCGGTGGAACGCTCCCGTCGAGAAAGGCATCACGCGAAACTGCCGCAGCCCATCCTGCCGCTCGAGAAGGACCAGGTGCCCGGCGAAGACTTCGAGCCCTTCGATCATGACGTCGTCGCGCTGGGGGACGATCTCCTTCCAGTTCTCACGCCGCGGGTCGTCGGCGGACGTCATCACGATCCGGAAGTTGCGACCGGTGTCGTTTACGCGCAGGAAGAAGGCTCCGAGCCGGTGGTCGACCTCGTACTCGCGATCCTTCTCCCGCTGCGCGATTACGCGGAGTTGTCCCGTGGGATCGCTCGCGGACAGGTAACGTACTTCGCTCGACGTGTGGCTGCTCGAGTCCAGGAAGAGGTAGGCGCGGCTGCGCGACCGCGACACTTCCAATATGAACTTTTCATCCTTCTCCTCGTAGACGAGCGGGTCGGCGGCCGTCTCGGTCGCGAGGACGTGCCGGTAGAGACGATACGGGCGCTTTGCCGCGTCGTCGACGACGTAGAAGAGAGTCTGGTTGTCTGCCGCCCAGGCGACGGAGCTCACCTTGAGAAACTTCTCCGGCGCGAGCGCGCCCGTGCGGAGGTCCTTGACGAAGAGCGTGTACTCCCGGAAGCCGGTGACGTCGGTCGAGTAGGCGAGCAGGTTTCCGTCGTCGCTGACCTCGATGCCGCCGACCGCGAAGAACTTCTCCCCGCGGGCGAGCTCATTGGCGTCGAGCATCACCTCTTCGGCCGCTTCGAGGCTTCCCTTCTTCCGGCAGTAGATCGGATACTGCTTTCCCTTTTCGGTCCGCGAGTAATAGAAGAAGTCCCCCTTCCGGAACGGGACGGTGAGATCGGTCTCCTTGATCCGCCCGAGCATCTCGGAATAGAGCGCCTCCTGAAGCGGCTCGGTCGGCTTCATCACGGCGTCGGTGTAGGCGTTCTCGGCCTCGAGGTACGCGCGGACCTGGGGGTCCTCCTTCCGGCGGAGCCAGAAATAGTCGTCCTGCCGCTTCTCGCCGTGAACGACGTCCACCTTAGAGTCTCGCCGTGCCGAAGGCGGCTTCGGCAACTCGATGGAGCTTCCGGGCGCCGCCAGGGACGCGTGGATCCCGAGCGCGAGCGCGAACCAGTTCATGAGTCGGCCTCCGCATGGCTCAGAAAAAGGGCGAGATCATACCCCGGCCGGCGCGCGATTTCGTAAAATCCGATCCCTCCGGAGGCAACCGATGAAACAGCTGAAGTCTTTCGTGTTCCCGATCCTGTTCGTTCTCGCGATGTCCGTGCGAGCGCTCGCCGACACCGGTCACGAGCACAAGGAGGGCGATCCGACGAAGCTCGGGAAAGTACACTTCCCGATCTCCTGCAGCGCGGCCTCTCAGAAGAAGTTCGACTTGGGGCTCGCGATGCTCCATTCCTTCTGGTACGCGAAGTCGGACAGAGCATTCTCCGAGCTTGCCGCGGCCGACCCGGGCTGCGCGATGGCGCACTGGGGAGTCGCGATGAGCCGCTTCCATCAGATCTGGGAGGCGCCTCCACCGGACGACCTGAAGGCGGGTGTGGCAGCGATGGCCGCGGCGCGGGCTGCGGGCGCGAAGACCGAGCGGGAGCGAGACTACATCGAAGCGCTCGGCGTCTACTACGACAAGTCGGACACGCTCGACCACGTCACCCGCTTCCTCGCTTTCGAGAAGGCGATGGCGGATCTCGCGGCGAAGTATCCGAAGGACCGGGAAGCATCGATCTTCTACGCGCTCACGCTGAACGGCGTTGCGCTGGCGCTTCCCCCGGACAAGACCTATGCGCGGCAGAAGAAGGCGGGAGCGATCCTGAAGCCGATCTTCCGGGAATTGCCGCAACACCCGGGAGTCGCGCACTACATCATCCACAGCTACGACTTTCCGAGCCTTGCCGACCGTGGCCTCGATGCCGCACGGCGCTACTCGAGGATTGCTCAGGACTCGCCGCACGCCCTCCACATGCCGTCGCACATCTTTACGCGGCTGGGGCTTTGGGAAGATTCGATCTCGTCGAATATCGCCTCCGCCGCCGCTGCTCGGAAAGATCTCCGACGGACGATGCCGGACGGCACGTCGTTCGACGAGCTCCACGCCATGGACTACCTCGCATACGCGTATCTCCAGTCGGGGCGCGACGCGGAAGCCCGGAAGGTCCTCGAAGAGGCGTCTCGCGCGGAGAAGTTCGACAAGGAAAACTTCGCCACGGCCTACGCGCTGACGGCGATTCCCGCCCGGCTGGCGCTCGAGCGGCGCAACTGGAGCGAAGCGAAGTCCGTGGCGCTCCAGCCCGCCGGGTTCGCCTGGAGCAAGTTCCCGTGGACCGAGGCGACGGTCATTTTCGCCCGGGCGATGGGATTCGCGCGTTCGGGAGACTCGACCTCGGCGCGCCGCGAGGTCGAACGGCTCGAGAAGCTGCGCGACTCCCTCAAACAGGCCGGTAACGCCTATTGGGCCGACCAGGTCGAGATCGCGCGCCGCGAGGCGACCGCGTGGCTCGCGCGAGCGGAAGGGCGGGACGCAGACGCGCTCGAAACGATGCGGTCCGCAGTCGCGCTGGAGGCTTCGACCGACAAGCATCCGGTGACCCCCGGACCCGTTCTTCCGGCGAGCGAGCAGCTCGGAGACCTCTTGATCGAGCTCGGCAAGCCCGCCGAGGCGCTCGGAGAGTACCGCGCCGACCTGGCGGCCTCGCCGAACCGGTTGAACGGGCTCTACGGAGCGGCTCGTGCGGCGAGACTCTCGGGTGATGCACCCGCCGCGCGCGGCTATTACGAGAAACTGCTCGAGCTCTGCAGGAAGGCCGACGGTGCCCGGGAACAGACCGCTGAAGCGCGCGAATTTCTGGGGAAGAAAGAGAACTCCGGTAGCCGGTAGCGGCGGAACGCGCTTGACAAGGTCGCGCGATCCGCTGAATAAGGGTCCTCAAGAGGAGGTATCCCCATGAGGAAATTCATCGTGACCGTGGCCGTGGTCTGCCTCGCGAGCGCCGGCGTTGCGCTGGCCCAGGAGCACTGGACGGAAGGCCCCGTGTGGTCCGTGAGCTTCTACCGGACGACGCCGGGCCACTTCGACGACTACATGAAGTACCTGCGCACTCATTACATCGTCACCACGGCCGAATCCAAGAAGCAGGGGCTCATTCTCGACTCCAAGGTCTTCGTCAAGAACCCGGCCGACGCGAACGACTGGGACGTCGCCATCGCAACGCTCTATCCCAGCTACGGGAAGGCGCTCGACTACAACCAGGGGGACGATGCGAAGGGCAAAGCGATCCAGTCGCAGCACTGGAAAACGTCCGACGAGGAGAAGCAGAGAGAGATGACGGCTCCGCGCCTCGAGATGCGGAAATTCATCGGAACGACCTACACGCGCGAGGTCAACCTGCGCCCGATGCGGTAGGTCGGCGCCGGGATCCCTCGTCGCGCTCGGGATGACGCGCTGCGCGCGTCACTTTTTCGGCACGCGCGCTCTCGCCGCGTTCGACCAGACCGAGCTCCCGCCGCGTTGACGGCGCGAACCCGGTAGGAGAAGAGCTTATTGGGCGTGAGGCCGCTCGTGTCCGAGTAGGCAACCGCATTGGCGCCCGGGGCCGCAATCTGCGTCCAGGAGACGGCGTCTCTCGACCGTTCGACCTGGAAACCGGTCTCGTTCCCCGAGTTGTCGCTCCAGGCGATCCGGGCGTGCTTCGTCAGTCAGCTGGGCAGACTTACGGCTTCTTGCAGGAGAAGATATCTCCCCTGCGGTCCCCCTTGGTCGAAACGAGCACCGTGTTGCCGCCGAGGCGCGCCGCCTCCTCCTGGAGCTTGCGCCACTGGTCGGCGTCGCGGATGTCGTAGCCCTCGACTGTGCGCGTGATCAAGCGGCACCCCATGACCGCGTGCGGATCGGCCGTTACGATCACGGCGGACGGTCCCGCGTTCGTCGCCGCGGGCTGTGCTGCCCCGCTTTCCGCGGCGGGCGGCTTCGGCTTCTGAGACGCGCAGGCGGCCGCAAGGAGAACGAGAAGAGCGAGCCCTTTTCTCATTTTTCCTCCGGCAATGATTGTCTCAAATTGGCCTGCCCGGCAGGATTCGAACCTGCGACCCACGGCTTAGAAGGCCGTTGCTCTGTCCGGACTGAGCTACGGGCAGCAGACTGATTATCGGACATCGACCGCTTGAGGCGCTCAGGCCGCACCTCCCGCCATTCTGGGTGCCCTGGGACGCTGGATCCGCTTTTTTAAGGTCTCGGCGTCTTCGTCGGCTTCGGCGGTAGCTTCGGAGTAAAGGTCGGCTTGGGCGTGTCCGTCGGCGGCTTCTTCAGGGTCGGTGCGACCGTCGGGGTCACGGTCGGTGTGCTCGTACGTGTCTGCGTCGGCGTCCTCGTCGGCGTAGCGGTCGCCATATTCGTCGGTGTCGAAGTTGGTGTATTCGTGGCTGTGGAAGTCTATTCGACGTTCGTCTTGTTCGACTCCGAATGGTGCGCGGCCACAATGGACTTGCTTCAACCGTTGCTTCGATCGAAGCGGTGATATCGTCAGTCAGATCTCGCTTCCATTCACGCCCTGCAAGACCAACCTGCTAACAGTGGGCGAGGAGGCACAAGCCCTCGGCGGCGGGTGCTTGTGCCGCGGTGGGTGCCGCCGGAAAGGTCGGTGCACCAGTTGCACCAAGACGTAGGCGAATGCGCTCTGCTCTCCAATCCTCCCACCCGGGACGGGCGAAGATTTTCCTGGCCATCATGAGTCTCTTCCTGGCGACGATGCTGGCTCAGGCAGCCGGCGGACCCATCTCACGAGGAGATCCTCACGTCTTCCGGGTCCTCGACAAGAACGGCAACCTCGTCGGGTACACCGTGACCGACAACATGGTCGCGCGGGAGATCGGCGGTGTGTGGGTAACGTTCTACGTTCATCAGGCGGTCGGGATTTACGATTCGGAGGCGATCTATCTTCACTACACGACTGCGGACTGCACCGGCACCGCATACATCACGCACTACTCCACCTTCTCCGAGGGCACGAGAGTCGGTCCCAAGCTGTACTACCCAACCGACCAGCAGCAGCTCAATCCTCGATCGCTCCGTGTCGCACGCGGAAACGGATTCGATGCCTGCCAACCGGCCTCGAATATCTCGGGAGTCTATGGAGTCGCGACGACGGTCGACGTCGAGTCCTTCGGGTTCGAGATTCCTTTCACAGCGGTCCAGTAGGGATCGCCTCAGCGCATCGGGCGCGGCCGCGTAGTCAAGATTCGCGCCGGAATCGGACCGTCCGAGAGAGATGCTCCGGCGGCATCGGGTTTCACGACCGGAGGCGGCCAGAAAGCCCCTGCTCTGTTTCCGAGCAGCGGGCGGGAAGTAATTATCAACTCAGCGAGCGGCTGGCCCGTAACGCACGGATCGGGCTCGGCTCGCCAGGCCGCGCCACCGTCTCTTCGCAAATAATTGGCTCACAGTCAAATACGAGGCGGCCTCAGCAGGAGAAAGCGCCCGTCCTTTCCCGAATGGCGCAAAAGCTGCATAGCCCGCTTCCGGATGTCGAGCTCTTGAGTCGCTAACAAACCACAAACACACACTTCACATGTCGGGAAACGAACACCAAAAGGCGGGCGATATGGTTTACGAGACTGCACGGCCTCTCCCTCTTCCCGGGATGTCGCGGAGTTCTTCGAAGCCACCGCGCCGGCACGGTCCGGTCGGGCTTCTGCTCATCGCGGCGGGCTTGCTTCTGACGACCTCGCTGGCTTATGGAGCTCCGAATGGATCCAATCGAGGCGGCGCCTTTCGAGTCATGGACAAGAACAACAATCTCGTTGGGTATACCGTGACCGACAACATGGTGGCGCGGGAGATCAACGGCGTGTGGGTCACGTTCTACGTTCATCCGGTGGTCGGGATCTACGACTCGGATGCGATCTATCTCCAGTACACGACGACGGATTGCACCGGCACCGCCTACATCACGCATTACTCGACCTTCTCCGAGGGAACGCGTGTCGGTCCCAAGCTGTATTACCCGACGGGCCAGCAGCAGCTCAACCCTCAATCGTTCCGGATCGCACACGGGGATGGACGGCCGGATGCCTGTTATCCGACCTCGAACATCCCGGGAGTCTACGGAGTCGCGACGACTGTCGACGTCGAGTCCTTCGGGCTGGAGCTTCCGTTCACGGCGACCCAGTAATCAGGCCGGCCCGGCGTCCGCCGACGGCCCATAGATCGCGGGAACCTTTCCACCCATCGGCCGGATGTATGCGGTGAGCTGTCCGCGGTGGTGGATCATGTCGTGAAGGAATCCCCACATCAGATCCGAAGTCGGCGCCTCGTTGATCACCTTGCCACCCATGAAGAACTTGACGGGCCGCTGCCAGGCAGCCTCGTCGAGCTTCTTCAGGCGCGCGCGAAGTTCCTGGGTGCTCTTCTTCCAGAGGCTGCGCATCTCGGCGAAGTCTTCGGATCTGAAGTCCTTGAGGTGGACTTCGCCTCGGTCGATCATCCCGACGAGTATTTCCTGGAAGCGCGCGAGGAGAGTCGCCATCTCCGCAGCCGACCGGGACTTCGGGTGCGGCCGGTACTCGAGGCGGTCGGTGGGCAGCGCGTCCATCACCCGGTCGAACTTGGGCTGCTCCCGATCCCACGTCTGAAAGAAAAAATCCCTGTTCGTCACGAAGCCTCCTGACCCACGTCGATCTTGACGCTGCCGCCGAGGCAGGACAACTTGGTGGTCGGGGCGGCCGGGATCGAACCGGCGACCATCTGCTCCCAAAGCAGATACGCTACCGCTGCGCTACGCCCCGAAGGGGAGGAATTATCCCACGCAGCCGGGCGGGTCGCCGCTCGAGCGCAGGGATCCAAACGAGATGAACCGCGAGCACGTCGCCTGGAATTCGCCGATGCTCGGTCGCCGCATGGACCTTCTGTGGTTCGGCCACGCGGGCCGGCCGATGATCTGGTATCCCACCTCCTTCGGGCACTTCTTCGAGAACGAGGACTTCGGCCTGATCGGCGCCGTCGGCGATCTGATCGAGGGGGGCGCGATCCAGGTCGCCTGCGTGGACGGCGTCGACGAAGAGAGTCTCTACGCCCGTTCGCGTCATCCGGCCGAGCGGCTGGCGCGGCACGATCAGTACGACGGATACGTCTATCGGGAAGTCGTCCCCTGGATCAACGAGAAGACGGGTTCTCTCGCGAAAGTGGCGACGCTCGGGGCTTCCTTTGGCGCGTACCACGCCGTCAACTTCGCTTTCCGGCATCCGGACGTCGTCGACAAGACCGTCGGATTCTCGGGAAGGTACGACATCCACTCCTTTCTAGACGGCTACTGGGACGACACGGCGTACTTCCATTGCCCCACGGCGTACGTTCCGAACATGAACGGCGACTGGGTTGCTCGCCTGTCGGAGATGGACATCGCGATCGTCACCGGGGAGCGTGACAACATCCTCTCGGGCACTGCGGACATGATCCGGATCCTCCGCGAGAAGGGGATCCGGCATCGCGGGGACATCTGGGACGCGCCCTACGGCCATGACTGGCCCTGGTGGAAGATCATGATCCGGAGCTACGTCCCGTGAGGCGCGAGACATCGCCGGAGAAGGCCGGCGCCGCGCCGCTCTGGCGCTGCCCGGACTGCGGGCGCCGGTTTCCAAAGGCGCGGCAGTGGCACTCCTGCGAGGTCAAGAAGCTCGACGAGCACTTCCGGGGAAGAGATTCGGAGCTTCGCGAAATCTTCGACGAGCTCGTCTCCCGGCTGCGAAAGCTCGGTCCGATCGGGGTGGATCCGGTCAAGACTTCGATCAACCTGGTTGCCCGCCACCACTTCGGCGCCGTTACGGTGCGGGGAAACTTTCTTCGCCTCGGGTTTCTCGCGGAGGAACGGATCGCGGACGGCCGGATCGTTCACGTCGAGCGCCTGGGCCCGGCGATGTTCGGCCATTCGGTCGTCATCGAGTCGCTCGCCGACTTGGACGACGTCGTGATGGGCTGGCTCGCCGCGGCGTACCGTTTTCGGTCCTAGACCGCGGCGATCCCCACCGCAAGAGATCCCTCTTCGCTCGGGATGACACGCGCTCGGGATGGCACACGCGGCGTGGCCGCGCCGCGTGGCCGCGCCGCGTGTCACTTCACCGGCACCATCAGGTGCTCGTAGGGGGTCCCTCCGAACATGATCCAGGGCCGGCCGGTGTTGGGATCGGTTCCGTAGACCTGCGGATCGAGCTTCGAGCCGGCGGCCGGGAAGATCATGATGTGCGGCGGCTCCTTCAACCAGTGCTCGCCGGCGGCGGGCTTCATCGCGAAGGGATCCGTGTTGCTCGGGCTGCCACCGCCCTGCAGCATGTAGCCGATTCCGGTCGCTGTCAGGTTGGGGTCCTTGTGGCCCATCCACGCCATTCCCCACTCCATCGCCATCTTGTCCATGCACATCGGATCGTTGGCCGGCGTCTCAGCCATGTCAGGAAGACAGCTCCACTCGTTCGTTCCCTTTCGGAGGACGGGCATCTCTTCCCCCTCCTTGGCGGGCCAATCGAGGATGGTCGCGTCCTTGGCGATCGCGCGCGGAGCGGCGCTCATCGCGTTCTGGATCTTCCAGGAAGTCGAGCGAGCCGGCTTCTTCATGGCGGTCTTGGTCGTCGTGGTCGTGGTCGTCTTCTTCGTCTCCTGTTTCATCTCCTGGGCGACGACCACCGCTGCGAGGATCGGGATCACCAGAGCCGAGGTCAGGACAGTTCCGAGTCGTCTCATCGCGTTACTCCTTTCGTGAGCTTTCCTACTCTGAAGCTTTCGGCCACAAACATCCGCTCGACCCCACCCAGGTGCGGTCCTTGTTGAACGCAACTCCCATCATCCGGCCCTGCGAAAGCCGCGCGAGCGTCGTGACCGGAAGCGGTTTCCCCTTGCGCCAGACGAACATGACCCGGATCTCGCACTTCGACGCGCTTCCGTCCGTAGTCTCGATGACCGGCGCGTAGAACACCCTGCGCATGAGGAGCGTCCGGCGCCGCTCCTCCCGCGGCACGGCGTCGAGCTGCGCCCGCGTCACGTCCATTTTCACTCCCGACCCGGCGAAGGAGAAGAGGGGTTTGGCGACCCAGTTCTCCGGGTCTGCCGGCGGGCCCTCCGGATCCGAGAGAAGGCGCGCTTCCGGCACGGCCGGGTGTCGAAGGAGCGGGAGCGAGTGCTTGCTCCACCGGAAGTACCAGTTCGGATGGCCCGCCCAGGAAACCTCGAGCGGCTCCGTAAAGTCGATCGGGATCGAGATCCCTTTCGCGAACAGCTCGTCGAAGATCAGCCGGTTGTAGATCCGCAGGATCCGCGTCGGCCTGCCGTCCCGGCGGTACCAGAGCTCTCGACCGCGCTTCTCGATGTCCAGCACGGAGACGGGCCGGATGCCCCAGAGCTTTTGCGTGAGCGCGAAGTCGACGAAGGTCTTCTGGGAAGGGGGATCGATGTCCATGAGAACGACGTTCTCGGGAGGAACGCCGTCGAGGATCGCTTCCTCCAGCACGCGTACGTAGCCGGACTCGTCGAGTCCCGAGAGATAGAAATCCAGCCGCTCGCCCCCCGGGCTGATGCGCATCAGCTCTCGCGACTGGAAGAGCTGGAAGGCATACAGCGACGCGAACGCCTGCAGCTCGATCAGCCTCGCGGCGAGCGCTCCCTCCGGGCCGTCGTTCGTGATCGCGAAGTCCGCCTGCGCAAAGAGAGGATGGTCGCCGGCTCCGGGAACGTCGAGCGGGGGAGGCACCGCTTCCAGCGAGCGATGAAGGTTCTCCGGCTTGGAAAGCTCTTCCCAGATTTCCGTCGCGGACCGGACCATCTCGTCGCGCAATTCGGGAGGCAGGAAGATGGGGGTCTCGCAGAGCCGGAACTCGATCGGGCAGCCCGCCTGCTTCTCGAGGCTCCGCCGGTATTCGTCGTACTTCTGTTGGGTGAAGGCGGCGTTGTAGGCGCGGCGGAGGGCGGGGATCACCAGTGGATCTTAACCACCCCCTCACCCCGGCCTCTCCCAGGGAGGGGAAGAAGAATCAGATCAGGAACTTCCCATCCACCATCACCGGATCGCCGTCGAACCACACGTCGAAGTGCCGGCCCACGACGTCCAAGTGCGTGCGGCAGCTCCACGAGGCGCCGGTGTGCTCGGCGTACGGGTGCCCGAAAGCGATATGGAGGCCAGGCAGCTTCTCGTCCTGGAGGATGTTGCCGATGATCGAGTGGACGGCGACGTTCGTGCCCATCGCGAACTCGCCGACTCGATCCGAGTTCTCCTCCGTCCGGGTGTACGCGAGGAAGTCCTCGCGAACTCCACTGCGGACGCAGTGCGCGTCGGCGATGCGGCTGTTCTCGATCCAGATCGTCAGAGGGGTCTCTTCGATGTCGCCATACCTCGCGCAGAGGTAGTCGCCGAGGACGCCGTCCACGACGTAGACGCCGTCCACGCGGGCGGGCGCGGTCAGCACCTCGCCTCCCGGCAGGTTCGCCCACTTCTCCGGTGTGATGAGGCCGCTGGTCTTCAGCCAGCGGACCGTCGGGTCGAAGGTCGCCTCGAGATCGCTGCCCGCGCGCGAACGGGCGCGGATTCTCTCCGCCTTGACGGCGCGGTCGCGCACGCGGGTCGAGATCGCGTCGACGACCTCGAAGTCTGCGCGCATTCCCTCGGCCATGATCCGGGGCGTCATGTAGACCATATGAGCGTGCCGCATCCGGCGGCGGTTCACGATCGCGGTCAGCTCCCGGCGCGAGGCGAGCTCGCCCGGCTGCGGTTGGGCCGCGTAGATCGAGACTTCGGCGTGCTCCAACGCCTCGCGCAGCGGGAAAGGCAGCTCGAGCATCGGGCGCTCGCCGTAGTCCTCCAGTATGTGCAGCGTGAACGGCGCGCCGACGTCGCGCACCTCGTCGGCGAGGCTCTCGGCGACCGGCAGCGTCTCCGAGTCGCTGACGATGACCACGTGCTCCTCCGGCGCGACCCTGAGGCACGTACGGATGGCATTGCGCGCCCCGGGCGCCAGATCGTAGTGGCCGTTGCCGCTGCTCATGCTCCTCCGATCGCTGCCGAGTGTCCGGGCGCCACGGATTCGAGCCCGTGCGCCGTCTCGTCGCAGATGAAGTCCACGACCTTGCGAAGATCTTCGCCGCTCTCGTGAAAAACAGCAAGCTGGCGATCGGCGCCGCTGCCGTTCTCGAGGATCCACCGGATCGATTCCAACTCCTTCCGGCTGCCGAGCTCGTCGACCACGTCGTCCACGAACTCGAGCATCTCCTGGGCGAGGTCCGCGAAGGGAACCTCGATCTCCTTGCCGAAGTCGATCAGCTTGCCTTCGATGCCGTAGCGGCTCGCGCGCCACTTGTTCTCGAGCAGGAGCGCGCGGCGGTATCTCCGGAAGCCGAGGTTTTTTTCCCTCAATTGGAAAAGCTTGACGCAGATGGCCTGCGTCAGCGCCGCGAGCGCGACGGTCTCGTCCAGCCGCATCGGTACGTCGAACACCCGGAACTCGAGCGTCTCGAAGAAGGGGTGCGGACGGACGTCCCACCAGATCTTCTTTCCGTTGTCGATGCAGTTCGTCTTGACGAGGATTCGCACGTATTCGTCGAAGTCGGCCGGCGACTCGAACGTCTCCGGGATGTTCGTGCGCGGGAATCTCTCGAAGACCTTTGTGCGGTAGCTCTTGAGACCCGTGTTCCGGCCGAGCCAGAACGGCGAGCTCGTCGAGAGCGCGAGGAGGTGCGGAAGAAAGTAGCGGGCTTCGTCCATGATCTGAAAGGCGAGCGCCCGGTCGGCGATCCCGACGTGCACGTGCAGCCCGAAGATCAGGTTCGCCCGCGCGACGAGCTGCATCTCCTGAACGATCGCCGTGTACCGCTCGTCCGGGTAGATCAACTGGTCGGCCCAGTTCGAGAAGGGATGCGTTCCGGCGGAGGCGACGCGCATGCCCTGCCGGGCGGCGAGGCCGATGATCTCGGTGCGCAGCTCCGTGACGTCGCGCCGGACCTCGGAAACGTCCCTGCAGATTCCCGTGCCGATCTCCATGACGGACTGATGCATTTCCGGCTTGACACGTTCTTTGAGCAGCCGTTTGCCTTCGTCCAAGATCTCCTGCACGTGAGAGCGCAGCTCGCGCGTCTCCGGATCGATGATCTGGAACTCTTCCTCGACGCCGAGTGTGAAGGCGGGTCTTTCCATCCTGGGAATGGCTCTAGGCGTCCCGGCGCGGCCGCGGCGCGGTCGGCGCCCTCGGGCTCACGGGCTTCCGGGGACGGGCGGGGACCGGGCTCTTGGCCGGAACGTCGCCGCCCGCGAGGAATGTGGACCAGTGATAGTCGGTGATGGGCTCGGGTCCCTGGGCGGCCCGCTCGATCAACCACTGCGCGGCGGTCTCCAGGACCCATTGGAAATTCTCGGGTCCCACCGAATGGACGTCCGCGTCGGGGGCCGGGTTCAAGAAGTCGATCGCGTAGGGAATCCCGTCGCGCACCGCGAACTCCAGTGTCCCGAAGTCATAGCCCAAGGCTCCCATGAGCTTGAGGCAGTCGCCGTGCACGCGCTCGTGTAAGGCGGGGTCGATCGGCGCGGGATTGGCCGTATACCGGTTCGCGTGCGGCTGCCGCGGGTCGTACCGCATGATGTGGACGTGCTTGCGGCCGATGGCGTAGCAGCGGAAGTACTGGTCGAAAACGATCTCCTCCTGAAGCGTCATCACGGTCTGAGCGGACTCCCGATACGCCGCGAAGAACTCGTCGGGGTTCTCCACGCGATAGACGCTCTTCCAGCCGCCGCCGGAGTGGGGCTTGAAGTATGCGGGGAATCCGATGTGCCCGAAGATCTCGTCCCATTCCAGCGGGAAGATGAGATTGGACATCGACTCGGCGGTCGTGTCCGGAGGATGCTGAT